>SIBG01000087.1 GCA_009695305.1 Opitutus sp.
TAAAAAATCCTCAATTTAAGCTCGCCTGAAAGACCGTTGCTGACCCTTTTTGCCTTTTCCCACTCATTAACCCTTCCGGGGGTTGGTGGGTGGGGGTTGTTATTTACGCAAACGGACAATCTTCTTCAAATCCAGTTTCCTATCAGCAAGTGAGCCGGGTCTGGCGTGGGGCGCGGACGGCGCGTTGCTCCCGGCAGATTTCCCCGAAACCAACAGATTTTTCCTCGGGTTCAACAACAATGCAGGAAAGGTTTCCTGCCTGATGGAGGTTTATCCCGGTGAATTTCTCGGCCAATCGCCGCTCCGAAAATAACCTGCCGCGGCCCCTTGGACTTCACTGCCCGTTGGAGCCATCGGCCAGTGCGGCAAAGGGTTTGCCTCGCGTGGCCCCGCGCCTAGCGTGCGGTTCACACCATGTTGAGCCTTCCGATTGAGCTGTTGATTCTTGCCCTGCTCGTGCTGGCGAACGGGGTGCTCGCGATGGCGGAGACCGCGGTCGTCTCGGCGAAGAAAACGAAATTACGGCAGCTCGCCAAGCAGGGCGATGCGGGCGCGGCCAGTGCGCTGCGCCTCGCGGAGCACCCGGCGCGGTTTCTGGCGCTGGTCGAATTCTGGCTGACCCTCAGCGGGATGATCGCGGGCGTGCTCGCCGGGGCGAAGCTGGCGGGCCAGGTCGCGGAACGGCTCGCGCCGTGGCCGACGCTCGCGCCGCACGCCGGGTGGATTTCCCTGATCGCGGTCACGCTCGGGCTGACGTCGTTCATGCTGGTGTTTGGGGAATTCGTGCCGAAACGGATCGGTCTGGCGCACCCGGAGAAAGTCGCCCGCTGGCTCGCCGGCACGATGGGCGCGCTCGCCTGGCTCGCGGCGCCGCTGCTGAAAATTTTTGAACTTGGCACCAACGCGCTCGTGAAACTCATCCGGCTGCGCCCGCGCCCCGCGGCCGATAGCGTGGGCGAGGACGAGGTGCGCGCGCTGGTGGAGCAGGGGCTGCATGCGGGCGTGTTTCAGCGGGCGGAGAAGGAGATGGTCGAGCGCGTGCTCGCCCTCGATCAACTGCCGGTGACGACGCTGATGACCCCGCGGCCGAAGATTGTGTTTCTCAATCTCGATGATCCCGAAGAAGTGAACTGGCGGAAAATCGTCACGAGCGGCCACTCGTATTTTCCTGTCTACCAGAGCCACCGCGACCAGATCGTCGGCATGGTGGCGGTGAAGGCGCTCTGGGCGCACTCGGCCATCGGGCTGCCGACGACGCTGAAGAACCTGCTGCTCCCCCCGCTGCTGGTGCCGGAAAAAATGTCGGCGACCCAGTTGCTCGAGCAGTTCAAGAAAACCGGCAAGCACATCGCGGTTGTGACGGATGAATTCGGCGCGGTCCAGGGGCTCGTGACGCTCATCGATGTGATGGAGGCGATCGTCGGCGACCTGCCGGAGAAGGGCGACCGGACGCAGCCCGAGGCGAAAAAACGCGACGACGGCTCCTGGCTGGTCGACGCCACGCTGCCGGTGAGTGAATTGAAAACCCTGCTCGCGCTCGACGCGCTCCTGCCGAACGAACGCGAGGCGGAGTTTCAAACCCTGGGCGGCTTTGTCATCACCCAGTTCGGGCGCATCCCGGCGGCGGCGGATTTTTTCGACTGGAGCGGCTGGCGGTTCGAGGTGGTGGACATGGACGGCCGGCGCGTGGACAAGGTGCTGGTGGGAAAAGTGCCGGCCGCGGCGGGCGGGAAAAAAGCGCCGGCGTAAGACCGGGGGCGGTCATTTCGTGCGCCGCGCCGACGGACCGGCGGTGGTGCGAATATCTTGTCGGCAAACCGGCGTTGCGTTTCAGTGCGCCGCTGCCGAGCGTTCGCGCATGGCGGATTCATGCAAGATGCCTTCACCGGACAACCCACCCGTATCCGCGGCCGCACCCTCCCGGGCGCGGCCGACCGCGCCGCTCTTCAACACGATCACGAGCGACGACTGGCGGCGCTCGCTCGCCTCGGTGCGGCGGCAGCCCAATGCGGTGTCGGCGAAGATTCGGACCGCGATCTCGTCACGCTTGGCGAAGACGAAGTAGCCCTCCTGGTCGGTGCGGGCCCAGCGTGGGACGAGTTCGACGCGGCGATCCGGGCCTGGCGGGCGTTGCTGCCGCTGCGGCGGCTCGATGATTTTGGTTTTTTGGCGGCGGCGGAGAATCCGCTGGAGGAGTCGAACGAAAAACTGCGGCGGATCGGTGGCGGCGTGGAGGCGTGGGCCTTCGCGGCGGAGGCGGATGGGTCGGTGTATAAATTTTATCTGCCGCGCGAGGAGAAGCGGATCGGGAGCGAGTTCGGGTTTCGTGTGGGAGACGAGACGAGCCTGCTGGCCGAGGCCGGCCTGGGGGACTACGTGGCGCTGCTCGAAAAACTGCTCCTGATCCACGCCCTCGGCGGGATGGCCACGGAAGTCGTCGCGGTGACGCCGGAGGGCATCGTGGTCGCGAAGCAGGTGCTCGGTGAGCCGCTGCCGCAGGGCGACGACATGTCGGGCGCGCTGCCGCCCGGCCTGATCGAGATCCCTTCACGCTTCCTGCGCTCGAATCGTGATCATCCGCGCCTGTTTTTTCTCCGCGGTCGGGCGTGGCTCATCGCGGATTTACACGCGCGGAACTTCGTGCGCGGCGCCGACGGGGCGTTGCGCGTGATCGATCTGGTGGCCGCGCCGTGGCCGGAGCCGACGGCGGCACGCGACCCGCTGATCGCCGAGTGGCTCGCGCGCGTGCGGCACGATCCGGCGGCGAGCGCGCTGCCGGGCGCGCGGGATGAGGAGTTGTAGGGAGCGTAAATTGGCGTTTGACGAAAACGTCCGCTTTTTTTGATTTGCGGATATGAAAGTCAAGGCGACCCACCTCCGCGCGAATATTTTCAAAATCCTCGATCACGTCGCGGAGTCGGGTGAGACCGAGGAAATCATGCGCAAAGGCAGCATGCTAAAGATCACCCCGGACACCCGCGCCCGGAAACTGGGTGCGCTGCCGCGGCGCAAGTGCATCGTCGGCGATCCCGAGAAGCTCGTGCACCACGACTGGTCGTCGGCGTGGCGGCCATGATCTACCTCGACACGCATGTGGTGGTCTGGCTCTCCGCGGGCGAGGTGGCGCGGCTGGGAGCGCGGGCCCGCGTGGCGATCGAGACCCAGGAACTCCGCGTCTCGCCGATGGTGCTGTTGGAGTTGCAGTATCTGCGGTCACGCGGCGGCCCGCCGCGCCGGGCTCGTGACGAAGGACGAGGAAATCCGGGCGAATTTTCCCAAAGCGGTTTGGTGAGCGCGACGCTGGCGGCAAAAACAAAAACGCCGCCCGGCGCGAGGCGCGGGCGGCGTTAGCCAGAGAAACGGCCGGCGGCGGGCTCAGCTCTTCTGCGTGGCGAGGAAGGCGAGGATGTTTTCAGCCTGCTTGTCGGTCACGCCCTTGTCCTTGTAAACGATTTTGCCGGCCCGGTTGATCACGTAGCATTCGCGGGAGGCGACCACGAGGGCGGCCTGGCCGAAGGCTTGCACGACTTTCTTGTCGGTGTCGGCGAGCAGCGGGTAGGGGAAGTGGTTCACGTCCTTGAACTCCTTCTGCTTCTCGACGGAGTCGACACTCACGCCGACGATGGCGACGCCCTTGGCCTTCAGGTCGGCGGCGGCATCGCGGAGCGAGCAACCCTGCTTGGTGCAGCCACCGGTGAGGGCCTTCGGATAGAACCAGACGACGGTGTAGGTGTTGGCCTTGTAAGTATCGCCGAGATTGAGCGTGGTGCCGGCGTCGGTGACAGCGGAGACGACGGGAGCGGCGTCGCCGACGTTAAGCGGTTCAGCTTTCGCGAAACCGAAGAGGAGGGAGAACAGGGACATTAGGGCGAGGGTGGGACGGAGTTTCATAGCGGGCGAAAGCTAGCGGGGTTTTTTGGCAAAGCAAGCGGAGGGGTGGAATGCAGTTCTTGTAGGGCGGGGTCGCCTGACCCCGCCGTCTGGTTCAGTCGGAAAGTTCTTGGCGAAGCTCACGCGCGATGGCGGGCGCGGGTTTTTTTCGGCGGGGTCGGCGACCCCGCCCTACAACAATCCGTCGCTTACCACATCAGGTCGGCGCCTTCGCCGGCGTGCGGCCAGGCTTCGGGTGTCGCGGCGAGGCCGGCGCGCACGGGATTGGCGCGCACGTAGTCCCATTTTTCGGAGTAGCTGCGCGGTGCGCGCAGAACGTGGTCGAAGAATTCCGGCTGCCAGAGCGGCGACACGGTGCCGGTGGCGGCGATGATTTGCCGCGCTGTCCACTTCTTCCAATCGCGCATGAAGGCGGCGACGGGCTTTGCTTCATGCTGCGGCCGGGCGAAAAAATGCACATGGTCGGGCATGACAACATGGCGTCCGACTACCCAGCCGTGGACATCGGCCGCCTCGCGCCACGCAGTCAAAATGATTTTGGCGGCAGGATCGGTCGCGAGAATCTTTCGGCGTCGCGCAGTGCAGCACGTGATGAAATAGATCGGGTCGTGGGCCCAGACTGTGCGCAAACGGTGGAGATGGTCGCGCACCGGAAATTCCGTTGGAGGGCGGGGTCGCCTGACCCCGCCGTCTGGTTCAGTCGGAAAGTTCTTGGTCACGCGCGATGGCGGGCGCGGGTTTTTTCGGCGGGGTCGGCGACCCCGCCCGACAACGAACTCACGGCTCGAGGCCGGCGACCTGCACGTCGTTCGGGTGGTCGATGGAGAACTTCAGCGTGATTTCGCGTTTCTCGGCGGGCTTCAGCTCCAGGGTCCACTTCAGCGCGCCTTCGGGTGTGGGCTTCACTTCCTTCGCGTCGGGGGCGAGTTGCTTCACGACGATCTTTTCGTTGCGCGAGACGGGCAACTGGTCGGCGACGATCACGCGCACGGCGGTCTTCTTGTTGTTCTGGATCGTGAGGAGATATTCGTAGGTGAGGCGCTTGCCGCTGTTGGTGAGGCCGGTGTCCTCGGTGAAACGCTGCACGCGCTTGTGTTTCACGGCGATTCCCTCGTCGGCGCCGAGGGCGAGGTCGAATTTTTCACCGGGCATCACGGTGCGGAGCGCGCTGGTGGCGACGAAGGTGCCGTCGAGAAACACATTCATCGCGCCGGCGAGCAGCGGGAAGTCGGAGGTGTTGACGACCTTCGCGGTGAGAAACGCCGCCGGCTGGAGCTTTGGCGTGGTCAGGTATTCGGGATTCGCGGCGAGCGCGGCGGTGGTGACGGGGATTTTCTGCGGCGAGTTGTCGCTTGGCACGCTGGCGGGGGCGGTGACTTTGAAGGAGGCGCTAGTCGCAGCGTGGTCGATGGTGGCGGTGGCAAACCCGGCGTCTTTCTCGGCGGGCGCGTCGGCGGCCGAAGCATTGGTCGTGAAGGCCTGCATGTTCATCGCGGGGGCGGCGAGCATGACGGACTTGTCGGCCCTTTCACGGCGCATATCCATCGCCACCGGCATCGGCCGCGGCACGAAGACGTCCAGCCCCCACGCGACGAGGGCCGGTGCCGCACCGCCGAGGCTGGGGCGCGCGGTCGAGAGCGTGAGCGCGACATTCTTCCAGTCTTCGCCGGTGTTCTGCCGGACGATGCCGTGGTAGGCGAGGGCGATGGATTTTTCGTTGGAGTTCACGCGGGCGTCGTAGCTCGGCGTCCAGCTCGCGCCGGGCACGGTGTAGGTGAGCGCGAGGTCGAGCGCACCCGCGGTGGCGGCGTCGAGGCGCACGGTCACGGTCTTGTAGCTGCGGCCCCCGGCCCCGCGGAGTTGGTTGAGCGAGCGCTGGGCGGCTTCGATCTTGGCGGCGAGGTCTTCGAGTTGGGTGGCGAGGGCCTGATTTTCGGCGGCGAGTTTGCCGCGTTGCTCATCGAGAAACGTGAGGAGTTTCGCGGACTCTTCGATCGTGAGGCGGGGGGCGCCGTCCTTGGTGGGTGGGGCGGTGGCGGCGGATTCAAGTTTCGTGAGGGTCTTGTCTTGCAGCGCGAAGATGGCGGACCGGTCGTCGAGGGCGCGTTTTTGTTTGGCGAGGGTGCGGAGCTCGTCCTCCAGGGCTTTCACGCGATCGTTGGGCGTGAAGTCCACGTAGGCGGCGCGGGCCGTCACATCGAGGATGGTGACGGCCGCGGCGCCGCGGCCGGAGACTTGGAGCGACTGGTCGAGGAGCGTGTTGGGGAGTTTATCGAAGGTCACCTCGGTCACGCCGGTCGTGGTGAGGTCGAGGGCGGCGGTGCGCGTGGCGATGGCGCGATCGGTGTAGACGGTGACCGCGGTGATGGTGGACTTGGCCGGGAGGGAGACCGCGAACGCGGCGGAGAGAAGTGCGGGGGCAAGGGCCCCAGCGAGGAGGCGGCGGAGGGTTTTCATGAGGATGGTGATAGACTGCATGAATCGAAAGATGAGCCAACGCGGAAAAACTTTGGCGGCGGGGTGGCAGAATCTGCGTCTTAATGGGCGCGCGGGCCACCCGGGACCGCCACCCCGAGTTATTCACAACTTGTTTTAGACGGAACCCGCCCCGGGCGGATGGCTGTTATCCGTCTTGCGCACGCCGCGCCCGTGATTTCTTATTCGTCCCCCTTTATGCCCACCGCTTCGTTTTTTCTGTCCGCCGTCCGCCCATGGCGGCTCCTGAGCACCACCTTGCTGGCCGCTGCGACCGCCGCGTTCGCGCAGCTCAACACCCCGTCCGCCGCCGACGGTTTCGACCCCAGTGTCGATGGCAACGTCTATGCGCTCGCGCTCCAGCCCGACGGCAAATTGATCGTCGCCGGCCAGTTCGCCCAGCTGCAGCCCGGCGGGGTCGTCGTTTTCCGCGATAATCTGGCGCGGCTGAATACCGATGGCACGGTCGACTTTTCTTTCGATCCCAAGCCCAACGGCCCCGTGCGCGCCCTGCTGCTGCAGGCCGACGGAAAAATTCTCGTGGGCGGCGACTTCACCACCGTGCAGCCGAACGGCGCCGCGGCGGCGGCGACCCGCAACCGCCTCGTCCGCCTGAACGCCGACGGCACGCTCGACGCGGCGTTTAACCCGAACATCGGCGGCGGGTTCACGCCGCAGGTCAACGCCCTTGCGCTCCAGGCCGACGGCCGGATCGTCGTGGGCGGCGGCTTCACCACGGTCGGCACCTCCGCGCGCAACCGCCTCGCGCGGCTCAACGCCGATGGCTCGCTCGATGCCGCCTACAACCCCAACGCCAACAATCTCGTGTTCGCCCTCGCCCTGCACGCCGATGGCAAGATGGTGGTCGGGGGCGGCTTCACCACGATGGGCACGACCGGGCGCAACCGCCTCGCGCGGCTCAACCCGGACGGCACCGTCGATTCCGAGTTCAATCCCAACCTCGACAACCGCGTCACCGCCCTCGCGGTCCAGCGCGACGGCAAGATCGTCCTCGGGGGCGATTTCGCCGCGCTGTCACCCACCGGCACCGCCCTCGCCCGCAGCCGCCTCGCGCGGCTCAACGCCAACGGCTCGCTCGACTCCGCGTTCAACGCCAATGCCTCCGCCAGCGTGCTCGCGCTCGCGATCCAGCCGGACGGCCGGATCCTCGCCGGCGGCAGCTTCACCGCGGTGTGGTCTGGCGCCACGACGGCCGGCCAGTCGAATTTCGCCCGCTTCAATGTGGACGGTTCGGTTGATACGACGATCAGCAGTTCGGCGAACCAAACCGTGGCGGCGTTCGCCCTCCAGCCCGATGGCAAATTCATCATCGGGGGAAATTTCACCGGCATCCGCACGATTGGCCTGACGAACACCGCGGTGCGCAACCGGCTCGCGCGGCTCAACCCCGACGGCTCCCTCGATACCACGCTCGATGTTGACAGCAGCGGCCGCCCGCTCGCCTCGGCCGTGCAGCGGGACGGGAAGGTGGTGATCGGCGGCTCCTTCACGAGCCTCGGCGGCGTGACGCACAACCGCCTCGCGCGGCTCAACGCCGACGGCTCCGTCGACGCCACGTTTAATCCCAATTTCAACGGCCGCGTGCTCGCGATCGTCATCGAACCCGCGACGCAAAAAATCATCGTCGGTGGCTCGTTCAACACCGTGGGCGGCGAAACGCGCAACTATCTCGCGCGGCTCAACCCGTCCGGCACGATCGATTCCGAATTCAACCCGAACCTCAATGACCAGGTTGGCGCGCTCGCGCTGCAGGCCGACGGCAAGATCCTCCTCGGCGGCAGCTTCACGACGTTTCAGGCCATCGGCGCCACCGCCGTGAAAACGCGCACCAATGCCGCGCGCCTCAACCCCGACGGCTCGCTCGACGCCGCGTTCCACCCGAACACGAACGGCAACGTCGTTGCGATCGCCGTCCAGCCCGATGGCAAGATCCTGCTCGCTGGCGCGTTCAATACCGTCACCCCTGAGGCCGATCTCACGGTTACGACGACGACGGCGCCGACCGTCACGTCCGACAAAGCGGGCTCGAGTTCCAAGACGGCCGGCAATATTACCACCACCACTTCGATCTCGCTCGCGGACAACGTCACGACGACCGTGGTGAACTCGTCCAGCCCTGCGATGGCGCGCAACAACCTCGCGCGCTTCAACGCCGATGGCACGCTCGACACCGCCTTCGATCCAAGCATCAACGCCCAGGTCTCCGCCCTCCTGGTGCAAGCCGACGGAAAGATTTTGATCGGCGGTCTCTTCACGCAACTGCGCGCCCACAACGCCACCACCACGGATGCGCGCAACTGGCTCGCGCGCTTCAACGCCGATGGCACGCTCGACACCGCCTACAATCCGAACCCGGATAACGCCGTGCTCGCCCTCGCGCTGCAGGCGGACGGCCGGGTGCTGGTGGGCGGCCAGTTCACCACCTTTACACCCAATGCCGCCACCACCTACACCGTCCGCAAATACACGGCGCGGCTCAATACCGACGGCACCGTCGAGCCTTCGTTCAACCTCGACCTCAACGAAATCAACGGCAACCGCGTTGACTCGCTCCTCGTGCAGCCGGATGGAAAAGCGCTGGTCGGCGGCGGCTTTATTTCGCTGCAGCCGGTGGGCTCCGCCGCTCGGGTCCGGCGCAATCACTATGCGCGGATCAATGCGGACGGCACGCTCGACAACGTCTTCCAGCCCGGCGCGGGCGGCTCGGCCGGGGCTCAGATCAACGCGCTCGCGCTCCAGAGCGACTTCCGCCTGCTCGTGGCGGGGGCCTTCACCAACCTCGCCGGCACCACGACCACCAACATCGCGCGCCTCAACGCCGAGGGCACGCCCGACGCCTCTTTCTCCACCTCTCTCAGCGCCGATGGTCCCATTAACGCCATCTTACTCCGGGCCGAAGGCGCGCGCGTCATCCCGCAGGGTGGCGGTCTCGGCTGGCTTAACTCCAACGGCACGCTCCGGGCAGCTTTTAATCCCCCGGCCAGTTCACGCATCACCGGCTCCGTCAACGCCGTCGCGGTGCAGCCGGACGGCCGCGTGATCGTCGGCGGCACCTTCTCGACGGCGACGGGCACGCCCGGCGGCAACCTCGTGCGCTTCAGCGCCGCCGGCGTGATCGAGCCCAACTTCGGCCCAAACCCCAATGGCCCGGTCACCGCCATCGTGGTCCAGCCCGATGGTCGCATCCTCGTGGCCGGCAGCTTCACCACCGTCGGCGGGCTTCCGCGCAACAATCTCACCCGCCTTAACGCGGACGGCACGGTCGACTTCACCTTCGATCCCGACACCAACGGCCGCGTCAACGCCGTCGTGCTCCAGCCGGATGGCAGAATCGTCATCGGCGGTGCCTTCACCACCCTCAATCCCAACGTCCTCACCACCACGACCACGACGACCACGACCACGACGCCCAACGTGGCGAACAGCACCAATACGGTGACGAATACCGGTGGCGGCACGACCACCACCACTATCAACACCGTCAGCGGCACGACCACCACGACGGTCGTCACCATCAGTTCGGTGGCCACCGCCCGCAGCTACCTCGCCCGCCTCAATAGCAGCGGCACCCTCGACACCACCTACATCCCGAACGCCAACGGCGTCGTCTCGGCGCTCCTCCGCCAAACCGACGGCAAACTCGTGGTGGGTGGCACGTTCACCGCGTTCCAGCCCAACGGCGCCACCGCGACGACGACGCGCAATAACATCGCGCGCCTTAACGACGACGGCACGGTCGACACCGCCTACAATCCGAACGCCAGTTCCAGCGTCCTCGCCATGGCGTTCGCGGCCGACGGCAAGGTCCTCCTTGGCGGCGGGTTCACCACGTTCGCGCCCAATGGCTCCGCCACTCCCACCGTCCGCTACTACGTCGCGCGGCTCAACCCCGACGGCACGCTCGATTCCAATTTCAATCCGTTCGCCAACAATCTCGTCACCGCGATCGCGGTGCAGCCCGACAGTCGCGTGCTTCTGGGCGGCGCGTTCACCACGCTCCAGCCCAACGGCGCGGCCGCCGCGACCGCCCGCAACCACCTCGCCCGCGTCAACGGCGACGGCTCACTCGACACCGCCTTCGATCCCAATGCCAACGGCGCGGTCAATGCCCTTGCCGCCTTCGCTGACGGCTCCGTGATCGCCGGTGGCCAGTTCACCGCCCTCGAGCCCAACAGCACCATGCTCCTCGGTGGCGCGTTCAACAACCTCGGCGGCGTCGCCAGCCGCAACCTCGCCCTCGTCAGTGACGACGGCGCCATCAGCACCAGCTTCCAGCCGAATCCCAATGGCGCGGTCAACGCCCTCCTCCTCCAGCCCGACGGCAAGACCGTCGTGGCCGGGGCCTTCACGAACATTGCCGGCGCCACGCGGAATGCCCTCGCGCGCTTCAACGCGGATGGGACGCTCGATGCGGCGTTCGTGCCCGCGGGCATTGGTGCGGTCAAGGCGCTCGCGCTTCAACCCGACGGAAAAATCATCGTCGCCGGGTCGCCGGCAGGCGTGAGCACGACGGGCGCCCTCCTCGCGCGTTTCAATGCCGACGGCACGCGCGATGCCGCGTTCAGCCCCGCCATTTTCCTGCCGCCCATCGGCCTCGCGTTGCAGGCGGATGGCCGCATCCTGGTTACGACGAACCAGCCCGCGCTCCTGCGTTTCAACGCCGACGGCAGCGCCGACAGCAGCTTCCTCAACCCCGCCTTCAACGGCCCCATCGCGGCGGTCGCGGTTCAGGCCGATGGCCGCATCGTCGTCGGCGGAACGTTCACGACGGTCGCCGGCACCGCCATCAGTCGCCTCGCGCGCCTCAACGCCAACGGCACGGCCGATCCGACCTTCAACCCCGCGCCCGATGGCGCGGTCTCCGCGCTCGCGCTCCAGTCTGACGGGCGCGTGGTGGCGGGCGGCAGCTTCACCCGCGTCGGCGGCCTCGTGCGCAACGGCCTCGTGCGCCTCACGGCGACGGCGCCCGCGGCGCAGACCCTCGCGGCGACCCGCACCTCCGTGGTCCTCGCCCGCGCCGGCACCGCGCCAGAAATCGCCGGCGTCATCTTGGAACTTTCCTCCGATTCCTTTACGTGGACGCGCCTGGGCCAGGGCACCCGGGTGAGCGGCAACAGTAACTGGCAGCTCACCGGCTTGTCGCTCCCGGCGAGCGGACTGTTCTACGTCCGCGCCCGTAGCCTCGTGCCCTCGTCCTCCGGCACCTCCACCAGCGTGATCGAAGCCGTGCGCGAACTAAATTTCACCGCGGTCCCCGGGGTCGGCCCGGCGGGCGCCACGGCGACGCCGCAAATCGTCGGTGGCCTCACCGTCGATTCGCTCACCGGCCTCATTGCGGCCGAGAGCGGCAACCTCGGCACCGGCACCGGCACGGTGGCGGGCAGCACCGGCACTGCCACCGGCCTCACGACCAACACCACGACCCCGGTCGATAATTCCGCGCGCCTCGTCAATCTCTCCGCCCGCGCCCGCGTGACGACGGCCAATCCGCTCATCACCGGATTCGCGATCACCGGCACGACCCCGCGGACGCTGCTCCTCCGCGGCGTCGGTCCGAGTCTTGGGGCCTTCGGCGTTACCGGCGTGTTGTCGACGCCGCGCCTCCAACTCTACGACCAGAGTGGCCGACTCCTCCTCGAGAATAACAGCTGGACCGCCAATGGCGGACTCGCGGCCGTTTCGGAGGCGATCAGCCGCACCGGCGCGTTTCCCTTCAGCGCCAACTCCGCCACCGACACCGCGATCGTCGTCGTGCTCGCGCCTGGCACCTACTCGATGCAAGTGGTCGATGCCGCCGGCTCTACTTCGACCGGCGCGGGGCAAACCGGCGGCGTAGCGCTCGCCGAAATCTACGATGCCGACAGCTCGACGACGTCGCGCCTCGTCAACATCTCGACGCGCGGCAACGTCAACGTTGGCGACGGCGCGTTTATCAGCGGCTTTGTTATCACGGGCAGCGCCGCGAAGCAGTTGCTCGTGCGCGGCATCGGCCCGGCGCTGAGCCAGTTCAGCGTGCCCGGCGTGCTCGCCGATCCGGTCGTGAGCATCTACAATGGCGCCGGCAGCTTGGTGGCGACGAACGACAACTGGAGCTTTACCAATGTCGCCGGTCTCGGCAACGCGGCCAGTGCGGCGATCATCGCCAACGCCGCGGCAATTGGCACGGTGTTCAACGCTGTCGGGGCCTTTGCGCTCGAGGTCGGCAGCAATGATGCCTCGCTCACGCTTCCGGTCTCTCCCGGCGCCTACACCGTGCAAGTCAGCGGAGTCGGCAACACCACCGGCGCCGCGTTGATCGAAATCTACGAGCTGCCGTGAGGTTTCCGAGGGTAGGGCGCGTTATCCTTCACGCGCCGCCCTTGAAGCAGATCTCCGAGGTGGAGCGGCTTGTCCCCAAGCCGCTGGTTCGAAAACGCTCGCGAATAAAAAAGCGCGTTGAGGGCAACCCGCTCCATCCGCCCTACCACTTGTCCGAGCGAAACGGCACCGCCGGCAACCCCGCGCCGTTGTAGAGATTGGCCTCGGGCGAATTCTTCCACGCGTAGCGCACGGCGACGGGCTCCCGCACCTCGGGCGCGGAGACGAGCAGCGTGTCGCGTTCGATTTTCCCGGCGGCCGGAAAAAACTTCTTGTCCGCCCCCGCGAGTTCGAGCGCTTGCACCGGCTTGTCGTGGGCGACGAGGCCGTCCGCGTGCGCGAGTTTCACCCGCAGCGCCGCGCCTTCGCGGGTGACGCCGGACAAGGTCGGACCGGTGTCATCGCCGGTAATACCGTAGAGCCGGTGCTGGGCGAGGAGCGCGAGGCGGCGGCCGACGTCCTGCTTGTTCGTCGGGTGGATGTCGTCGGGTTGGCCGAGGTCGATCGCGAGGGCCTGACCGGTGTGGGGCAGCGCGAGCGTCTGTGTCTGCGCCTCGCGGAGGAAGGCGTAGGACGTGCCGCTCGCATCGGTCGGCACCGTGTAGTTCGCGAGGCTGACCCAGTAGAACGCGAGATCGCGCTGCCCAAAATGTGTGCGCCACGCGGTGATCAGCGCGGCGAAGAGCGCGCGATATTCGCCGGCGCGCTCGGCATTGCTCTCGCCCTGATACCAGAGCGCACCGCGGAGCGCGTAGGGGAGGAGTGGATTGATCATGCCGTTGAAGAGCCCGGTGGGGGTCCACGGATCGCCGGGGCCGCGCGGCGCGGGGGGCTTCGGATGCAGCTTGAGCCAGGCGGCGTGAGTCGGCGGGGAGTTCTTCACCGGGCCTTTGACCGTGGGCCGCGGCGCGGGCTTCGCGGCGTGGGCTTTGGCGGCGGTCTCCTCGGCGGTCCAGGCCGCGAGTTGGGCGTCGTATTGCGACTTCGCGAGGGGAAATTCCGCGAGCATTTGGGCCCAGCGGTCCCCGCACGCCTTGAACGCCGGGTTGCTCGCGAGTGCCACCGGACTGATCCACGATTCGACGGGCGTGCCGCCCCACGAGCTGTGCACGAGGCCGACGGGCACGCCGAGTTTCTTGAAAATGTCGCGGGCAAAAAAATACCCGACGGCCGTGAATCCGCCCGTCGTCGCCGGCGTGGCGGGCAGCCAGCCGCTGGTTTTTACGGTGTCGGCGGGGGCGGCCGCCACGGTGTGCGCAATGCGCACGTGGCGGATGAGGGGAAAATCCGCCGCGGCGATTTCCGCGGCGGCGTTCGCCGCGCGACCGACGGTAAACTCCATGTTCGACTGGCCGGAGCAGAGCCACACTTCGCCCACGACGAGGTCGTGGAGCGCGAGCGTGTTCCTGCCCGCCACCGTGAGGTCGGCGCCCTCCGCACTCGCTGGCAATTTATCGAGAAAGACAATCCACCTTCCGTCCGCGCCTGCGACAGCCTCCCGCGTCTGGCCGCGGAAGGTGACGGCGACTTTTTCCCCGGCATCGGCGCGGCCCCAGACGGGCACCGGCTGGTCGCGCTGCAGCACCGCGTGATCGGTGAAGAGGGGCGCGAGCGAGACCTCGGCCCGGGTGGCAAGCGCCGGGAGGAGCGCGAGGGCGAGGCCGCAGGGTAAGAATTTCATTGGGCCGCGCGACGGTAGTGGGACGAAGGGGGTTGCCGAGCGCGAAAATTTGCGACGGGCCGGCGGAGCACGGCGCGTTTCTTTTGGTGGCGCTCGGAGTTTCGCCTTCAGGCGGAATGGGCGAACCTTTCAGTGGCGGGCCAGCCTCGGACCGGCTGAAGCCGAAACTACCAACCGGGTGCGGCGCGCTCCCGACTGGCTTGCACTCACCGACCGGCGGGCGAAACTCCGCGCATGACCCCGCGCCTGCTTTCACCTCTGCTGGCGGCCTGCCTCGCCAGTCTTGCCCTGCCCGCCGCCCCGGCCCCGGCTCCCGCCAATCTGGATGAGAGCAAGGTGCCGCCCTACACGCTGCCTGATCCGCTCCTCTGCACCGATGGCACGCGCGTGCGCGATGCCGCCACGTGGCGCGCGAAGCGTCGGCCGGAGTTGCTCGAGCTCTTCGCGACGCAGGAATACGGTCGCACGCCGTCCGGCCGGCCGGCGAAGATGCATTGGGAAGTGACGTCGGTCGATCGCGCGGCGCTCGGCGGCAAAGCGGTGCGCCAAGAGATCACGATTTGGTTTTCCGAAAAACGCGATGGCCCACAGATGCACCTGCTCATTTATCAGCCGGCGGGAGACGCGGCCGCGCACGCGCCGTGGCCGGTGTTTCTCGGGCTGAATTTTTTTGGCAACCACGCCGTGCACGCCGATCCCGCGATCTCACTCGCGCGGCCGTTCGTGTTTTACGAGGCGGACCGCTACCGGCCCGCCCCCGCGGGCACGCCGGTGACCTCCGAACAACGTGGCGTGCACGCCTCGAAGTGGCAGATCGAGACCGTCATCGCGCGCGGTTACGCGACCGCGACAGCGTGGTATCACGACCTCTGCCCCGATCGCGGGGACGGCCTGAAGGAAAACGTGCCCGCGCTGCTCGCGACCGGCGGCGCGGAAGAGCGCGCCGGCGATGCGTGGGGGGCCATTGGCGTGTGGGCGTGGGGCCTTAGCCGGGCGCTCGATGTCATCGCCAGCGATGCGGAGTTCGATGCCCGGCGCGTGGCGGTGCACGGCCACTCCCGGCTCGGCAAGGCCGCGGTGTGGGCGGCGGCGCAGGACGAGCGTTTCGCGCTGCTGGTTTCCAATGAGAGCGGCTGCGGCGGCGCGGCGTTGAGCCAGCGGATCTATGGGGAGACGGTGGGTCTCATCAACGCGAGGTTTCCGCACTGGTTCGCAAAAAATTTCCGCCGCTACAACGACCACGAGGCCGCGCTGCCCTTTGATCAACACGAGCTGCTCGCGCTCGTCGCCCCGCGCCCGCTCTACGTGGCGAGCGCCGAGGGCGACCAGTGGAGCGATCCGAAGGGCGAATTTCTCGGTGCGAAGGGAGCGGAACCGGTTTACCAGCTCTTCGGATTGCAGGGACTCGGGGTCGGGGCGATGCCGCGGGTCGGCACACCGGTGGCCGGCGATGCGATCGGCTATCACAATCGCACCGGCAAGCACGATGTGACGGATGAGGACTGGGGGCGCGTGCTCGACTTTGCGGACACGCGTTTGAAGCCGGTGAAGTGACGGGGGAGCACGTTCCACCTCGAACCGCCTGAATCCGACTCAATCCAGCAAATCCGCTGGCGAATACCATTTCTCGACCTTGCCGCCTTCTGCATCCCGAATGGCTTTCATGGCATCGGGGTCGGCAAGAATCTCCGCCGTTTCCATCATGACCTTGAGTTGTCCCGTGCCGATGACCAACACCGCGGGTTTTCCCCGACGCTTGATCCTCGCGAACCGGCCTTGCTCAACACGGCGCACAAGCGCAGGGAATCTTTTCTGCGCTTCTTTGATGGAGTAGGTCGGTGTCATGCGTGAAGCCATAACGTTTCACGAAATGGGTTCAAGTTCCCCGACGTCGCTTCAGTCAACTATTCTTCGAACTCAGAATTTTGAAACGCGGAGGTCGCGGAGCGCGGAGAAAGGCCTTCCGCCTCCGCGCGCTCCGCGTTTAGATTCCGTAGTCCAAGGTCGGCGAAGATTTGAGTTTCGACCGGAGCGAGATTTTCTCCCGCCCGCCTGCGCTGTGGGAGCGGTTTTACGCCGCGATTCCGGTGAACCCGAAAACCATCGCGGCGTAAAGCCGCTCCCACAGTTCCCAACCGAATGATCTTGCCGCCCTCCGGCCACGGATCAATCCGATCCCCGCGTGCCACCGAAGAAGAAAACGCCCCGGGCTTGCGCGCGTCGCCTCTCGTGCCAGTCTGCGGGCATGACGCCGCGTTTGCTTTCCTCCGTGCTGGCGGTCCTCGCCGGCACCGTTGCACCCCTCTCCGCCGCCGATCGCCCCGGCTTCAACTACGACGAAAGCAAGGTGCTGCCTTACACCTTGCCGAACCCGCTCGTGTCGGCGGACGGCACGCCCGTGCGCGATGCGGCGGCCTGGCGCACGCAACGCCGGCCGGAGTTGCTGGAAATTTTCTCGCGCGAGATGTTTGGCCGCACGCCGGGCGGGCGCCCCGCCGGCATGCACTGGGCGGTGACCTCGGTCGACCGCGCTGCCCTGGGCGGCAAGGCCGTGCGCAAGGAAATCACCGTCTGGTTCACGGAGAAGAAGGACGGGCCGCAGATGCACCTGCTCGTTTACCAGCCGCCCGGCGGGGCGGGCGCGCATGCCCCGTGGCCGGCGTTTCTCGGGTTGAATTACTTTGGCAACAATTGCGTGAACGCCGATCCCGGCATCACGCTCACGACGGCGCGCGTCGACCAGCGGGACGATTTCGGAGTCGTGGACCATCACGCCACCGAGCGCACCCGCGGGGTGCAGGCCCAGCGCTGGAATGTCGAGACGGTCGTCGCCCGCGGCTATGCCACCGCGACCGTTTGCTACGACGAACTCTGCGAAGACCGGAGTGAGGGGCTCGCGAAGGACGTGGCCGCGCTATTCGGCACGCGCGCGACCGAGGAGCGCAAACCCGACGAGTGGGGTGCCCTCGGCATCTGGGCGTGGGGCCTGAGCCGCGCCCTTGACGTGCTCCAAAGCGATCCGGAAATCGACGGCAAGCGCGTCGCGGTGCACGGCCATTCCCGGCTCGGCAAGGCGGCGCTCTGGGCGAGCGCGCAGGACGAACGGTTCGCGCTCGTGATTTCCAACGACTCCGGCTGCGGCGGTGCGGCGCTCAGCAAGCGCAACTTCGGCGAGACCGTGGAGCGCATCAACGCCTCGTTCCCGTTCTGGTTTGCGCGCGCGTTTCGCGCCTACAACGCCCGTGAAGACGCGCTGCCATTCGACCAGCACGAACTGCTGGCGCTCATCGCGCCGCGCCCCTTGCACGTCGCCAGCGCCGAGGGCGACGCCTGGGCCGATCCGCGCGGCGAATTTCTCGCGCTCAAGGCCGCCGAGCCGGTTTACGCCTTGTTTGGGAAAAAAGGCCTCGGCGTCGCCGCGTGGCCCGCCGTGAATCATCCCGCGCTCGGCGACGCGCTCGCTTATCACGTGCGCACCGGCAAACACGACATCACGCCCGACGACTGGGCCCAGTATCTCGATTTCGCGGATCGCGTGATGCGCTAGAGCGGCGGCGCGGTGTCGATCACGACTTCGTTGATCTGGCCGCGAAAGGCGAAGGGTGCCGCATAGTCTTCGCTCACCGGCGTGTAGAGATCACAGCCGAAATCGAGCGTCTCATGGCTGATGTTGCCGGGCATGGCGTGCGGCACGTGGCCACGGCCGAGCACGCGACCGTCGAGCGAGAGCGTGACATTCGCGTCGCCGTTTTTCGTGAGCACAAATTCCGCGCGCACGGAATGCGCGCCGGCGGGCAGTGGCTCCTCGCTCGTGACGGTCGTGCGTTCCTCGCCGGCGTAGTTGTAGTGAAACACGAGCCGGTTTTTCAACAGGTAGAGCGCGTAGCCGGCGAAGCGGCCGCCGTGCGCGACGAGCACACCGTCGCCCGTGGCATCGATCGCGGTGCGGTCGAGCGCGACCGTGATCGTCATCGACCGATTGCGGCGCTCGGGCGCGGTGAACTTGTGCAGGCCGGAGAGCGGCGGGTGATAGACCAGGTGGGTGCGCGCGAGATTTTCCGGTGGACGCAGCATGTCGCGCTCGAGGAAGCGGTCGTCGAGCGGATAGACGTCGTTCGCCTGGGCCTCGCGCTCCCAGATCGCGCGCAGCTCGGCGATTTTTTCGGGGCGCGCCTTGGCGAGATCGTGCGACTCGTTGAAATCGGTCGCGGTGTCGTAGAGTTCCCACCGGTCGTTTTCGAACAGCGCGCCGCTCGGGTGCCAGGCGACAAGTTTCCAGCCCTCGTGCCAGACGGCGCGGTGGCCGTAGATTTCGAAATACTGCGTGCGATGCGTCGTCGGTGTGGCGGCGGATGGTTTTGGCCACGTGTAAGTGAAACTCGTGCCGGCGAGCGGTGGCTGCGGGTGGCCTTCGAACGTTGCCGGCGCCGCGACGCCCGCGACTTCGAGCACGGTCGGCAACAAGTCGGTTACGTCGTGAAACTGTGGGCGGATCGCACCGGCGTCGGTGATGCGCGCGGGCCAGTGTGCGATGAGCGGCGTGCGGATGCCGCCTTCGTGGACGGTGCCCTTCGTGCGCTTGAACGGCGTGTTGCCCGCCTGCGTCCAGCCGATGGGATAGGTCGGGTAGGTGAGGGGGCCGCCAAGTTCGTCGTAGTGCGCGAGGCCGGCGGCGAGCGTGCCGTGCTGGCTGGTGGTGAAGAGCCGCATCTCGTTCCAGATGCCCTCGGCCCCGCCCTCGGGGCTCGCGCCGTTGTCAGACACGAGGAGGATCAGCGTGTTTTCCATTTCGCCCGTGCGCGCGAGCCAGTCGAGGAGCCGGCCCATCTCGCGGTCGGTCTGCTCCATGCAGGCGGCGAAGCACTCGTAGTAGCGCGCGTAGAGCCGGCGCTCGTCGGCGGACAGCTCCGCCCACGGTTTCACCCCGGGGTTGGGCGGCGGGAGCTCGGTGGCGCGCGGGACGAGGCCGAGTTGCTTTTGTTTCTCCAACGTCGCCGCGCGCACGGTGTCCCAGCCGGCGTCGAACTTCCCGCGCCACTTCGCCAGCGTCGCGGGCAGCGCCTGATGCGGGGCGTGGCCGGCGCAGTAGGCGAGATACATGAAGAACGGCCGCTCGGGCGCGGTCGCGCGTTGCTCCGCGAGATAGTCGATGGCGCGGTCGGTGACATCGGCGTCCAGGAAATACGGTTCGCCGTTCGGACGCGGCGCGGTGGCCTTCACGCGTTCGCGGTCCTGAAAAATCTCCGGCGCAAACTGGTTCATGTCGCCGCCGATGTAGCCGTAGAAATGGTCGAAGCCGCGGCCGGTGGGCCAGTGCGGCGTGCCGCCAGCGGGGCTGGCGTCGGCCATCGGCGCGAGGTGCCACTTGCCGAGGGCAAAGGTGGTGTAGCCGCCGGCGTGCAGATACTGTGCGAGCGTGCCCGCGTCGGGCCGGATGCCGCCGCGGCTGTTCGGGAAGCCGTTGGAATATTCCGCGATGGTCGCGACGCCGACAGCGTGGGGGTTGCGCCCCGAGAGCAGCGCCGCGCGCGTGGGCGAGCAGACGGAGCGCACGTGGAAATTATTGTAGCGAATCCCGCCGCGCGCGAGCCGGTCGATGTTCGGCGTGGCGAGCGGCGACCCGTAGCACCCGAACTGTCCGAAGCCGACATCGTCCCACACAATCACGAGCACGTTGGGCGCTCCGGCCGGCGGCGTCACGTGCGCGGGCCACACCGGTGTGGCATCGCGATAGGTGCGCGGCACCTCGGCAGCGGTCAGCGTGACGACGGACGCGCCCGCGAGCACGATCGCAGTCAGCCGGGCGACAAAATTCATGGGTGGCAGTGTAGGCGGGTGGCGGCGCCGCGCGCAACGCCGGGCTTCGCGGCCCGCCAATCTTTCTCTTTCTCGTAATCGTTCTCGTTCTCTTCGGCATTCTGAGTCGGCTTAGACCGGAGAACGATTACGAGAACGAGAACGAGAACGAGAACGATTCCCAAACCCGAAACCGGGCGAACCGAATGATCTTGCCGCTGAGTGGGTCCCGAAAACTGGGCCAGGTGGAATGTTAGTCCGCAGCGTTGTTTGATGTGATGACTGCGGTGGTGGTTGGCAAGCCCAAGCGGAGGGACGGACCGGCTTGGCGGTCCGGCCCGGAGCTTGGGATTGGTAAAGATTTTTC
>SIBG01000009.1 GCA_009695305.1 Opitutus sp.
AATGAATCGCAACTTCTTCAGAGGAGAGCAGGGCGTAATGGTGCTCCGTGTGGGCACCAATTTTGACCCGTTTTTTTCACAAAGAACGGGATTTTTTATTGCCCAAACCCCGGGTCGAGCGCGAGGTCAGGGGGTGAAATCGTCCAACCGGTCCAACTCGAGGTCTGTCACGGGGCTTCCACCACGAGCGCGCGAGCCAATTTTCTTCCCGTCGTCCCGCGCGGCCTCCGGCCGCTCCTCGTTCTCCCCTGCTCAACCGACCACCCACTTCCATTGATCGACATGCACTCTCCATCCACCGCCGCCGGCTTTATCACTGATCGTCGACGCTTTCGACTTGCCCGCCGGCTGCTGACGGCTGGCGCTCTAACCGTCGCCCTAGCTTCGATGTGGGCGCAAAGTTCCAGTGTGCCCCTCGCCGTAACCACCCTAGCCGGGCAGGCCGGCGCCTCCGGCTACGCGGACGGCAGCGGCACCGCGGCGCGCTTTCTTAACCCCAGCGGCCTCGCGGTTGACACCAAGGGCAACCTCTTCGTCGCCGACTCGGGCAACAACACCATCCGTAAGATCACCCCGGCCGGAGTCGTGACAACCTTCGCCGGGATCGCGGTTGATCCTGACACGGGAGTGGCCGGAAACGGCGGCACCGCAGATGGCGCCGGCAGCGCCGCACAGTTTTCCTTCGGCAAAGCCAACATCGACAACATCGGATCCACCGGCCTAGCCATCGACATCAACGACAATCTCTTTGTCGCCGACACGCTAAACAACTCGATCCGAAAATTATCGCCGACGGGAATCGTGACCACCATGGCGCTGAAGGATGCTGCGACCGGTAGTAGCATCGCCCTCAACTCTCCCGACAGCGTCGCCGTGGATACTGCCGGCAATCTCTACGTGGCCGACTCGGGCATCAATCAAGTCCGCAAGATCACCCCCGCCGGCAACGTGAGTGTCTTTGCCGGGTCGACCAACCCCAACGCCTCCTCCGGCAGCGCCGATGGCACGAGCACCGCGGCCTCATTTAATAATCCGCGCGGGATCGCCGTCGACAGCGTGGGCAATGTCTACGTGGCCGACACGAACAACCACACGATCCGCAAAATCACCCCCGCCGGCGTCGTCACGACGTTGGCCGGTTCGGCTGGCACCCCGACCAAGAACAGCGCCGGCAATTCTGACGGCCTCGGAAAGAACGCCCGCTTTAACACTCCCATCGGCCTCAGCGTCGATGCTTCCGGCAATCTCTATGTCGCGGACAAGGGCAACAACGTCGTGCGCAAAATCTCCCCGTCCGGCCTCGTCACCACGCTAGCCGGTGCGCCGGGCGCCGCCAGTGGCACCGACGGCACGGGCAACGCCGCCCGCTTCAGCCAGCCCTACAGCCTCACCGCGGACACCGCCGGCAACCTCTACGTGGCCGACACGAAAAACCAGACCATCCGCAAGGGTGTTGCCAGCAGTTCAACGGCGAGTGTGCAAATCCAGACCCAGCCGTTGATTCAAATCGTCCATGTCGGCCAGAGCACGACGTTCAGCGTGAACGCCACTGGCACGCCGGCGCCGACCTATCAGTGGCAGAAAAATGGCGTGAATATTTCGGGCGCGACCAGCGCGAACTACACGCTGGCTTCCCCGCAGCTCGCCGACGATCGCACTTATTACGCCGCCGTCATCAGCAGCGGCGGCGTGTCGCTCACCACCAGCGCGGCGCAACTCCAGGTCTATTCCGCGGCGGTTTTCATTCCATCGATCATCATTCTAACTCAACCGACCGACCTGACCGTCACGGCCGGCCAGAGCGCCACGTTGTCCATCGATGCTTCGGGCAGTCCCGTGCCGACCTATCAGTGGCAAAAGAACGGCACCAATATTTCTGGCGCCACTGGGGCCGACTACACCCTCAACGCCGCGCAGGCTTCCGACGGCGGGCTCTACAAGGTCGTCCTCACGAGCTCGGGCACCTCGCAGTCCTCGAACGAAGTCGGCCTCACCGTGAGCGCCGCGGTGGTCACTCCGGTGGTGATCGTCAGCCAGCCCAACGCCCAGACGATCAATCTCGGGCAAAATGTGACGTTTACCGTGCAAGCCACGGGCAACCCTCTCCCGACTTATCAGTGGCAGAAAAACGGCGTGACCATTTCCGGCGCGAACAGCCCAAGCTACGCGATCACGTCCGCCCCGGCCAGCGCCGCCGGTAACTACAAGGTCATCGTCACCAATTCCGCCGGCTCTGTCACGTCCGCCGAGGTCGCACTGACGGTCAACACCATCGTCGTGTCCGCCATCGTCATCACCAGCCAGCCGGCCACCCAAACCGTCACCGTCGGTCAGAACGCGATTTTTTCCGTGCAGGTCACCGGCACCACCCCCGGCTACCAGTGGCAGCGAAACGGCGCGACGATTACCGGTGCCACCAGCGCGACCTACACGATCACTGATGCGCAAATCAGCGATGCGGCCAATTACCGGGTCATCGTCACCAACTCTGTGGGTGCCGTCACCTCCAGCGAGGTCGCCCTCACCGTCAATGCGCCCGTGCCGGTAATCACCAACCCCGGGCGGTTGATCAACCTCTCCGTGCTCGCTCCGCTCACCACGGCCGGCGACACGTTCACGCTCGGCTACGTCGTCAACGGCGCCAGCGCGACCAACGCGAAGCCGCTCGTCATCCGCGCCGCCGGCCCCTCACTCGGCGCGCTCGGCGTCCCTGGCACGCTCGCCGACCCACAGCTCGAGCTGTTCGCCGGCCCAACGAAAACCGGCGGCAACGACGACTGGGGTGGCTCGCCCGCCACCGCGACCGCCATGGCCGCCGTTGGAGCGTTTGCCTACACTGGCGCCACCTCGCGCGACGCCGCTGTCGCCGCCAACATCACCTCCCGCGATAACTCCGTGAAAATTTCCGCGGGGCCCGGCGCGCCCGCTGGCATCGGCACCGTCATCGCCGAGGTCTATGACGCCACTCCGGCGACCAGCTTCAACGCGACCACCCCCCGATTGATTAATTTTTCTGTCATCAAGAACGTCAGCACCAAAGTCACGCTGGGGTTCGTGGTTGGCGGCGGGGCCAACAAGACCGTGCTGATCCGTGCCATCGGACCAACCCTCGGGATCCCGCCGTTCAACGTCGGGGGCGTGATGGCTGACCCGAAAGTCGAGCTCTTCAATGGCGCCTCGGTTAGCATCGGGACCAACGATAACTGGGGCGGCACGATTGATCTCACGGCGGCGTTCGTCGCAACCGGAGCCTTCGCGCTGCCGCCGACTTCGAAGGACGCCGCTCTGATCGCCACGCTGACACCCGGAAATTACAGCGTGGAAGTCACCCCGGCGACCGGCACGGCAGGCGGCACGGCGCTGCTCGAAGTCTACGACGTGCCGTGATCCGGAAACCGGCGATGTTTCCGCCGGCTTTCTTGATCAGCAGCGCGAACTTTGCGCCTCACGGTTTTAGCTTCCGTGAATTAATCTCCGCCTGCCGCGGATGACTCCGGCCGCGACAAGGGCCGTCGCGCCGGCGATGAAGGCGACCGTCCGCGGCGGTTCATTTGGCCTCCACCCCGAAGCGCAATAAGCGGCTCTCCAAACTGACGCTCTGCACCAACAGGAGTCCGCGTGCGGCCGGGACCGGCGTCACCGGCGACACCCGCAGCGTGTAGCGATTAGACCCGGAGGTGGCCGCGATCCTAAACGTCGTCAGCGTGGGCGACCGCACTTCCGCGACCTGAACCATGCCCGTGCGCTGCTCGATGAATTCCACGCGTGCAGCTGCCAAGCCGTCGAGCGGAGCCAGTCCCAGCTCAAGAAACCAGGTGCGCTCCGCGGCGCCGAAATCGCTGCTGCGCTCCAACGTGAGTTCGGTTTCTCGACCGACGACCCGAATAACCTCCGCCCACCCCGCCATCGTCTGCAGCGGCTCGATGAACACGAGGACCGGCGTCGGTTCAAAACCCTGAACCGGCCCCGCGCGTTCCAGATCGAGCCACCACATCGACACGCCGGCCGGCACTTGCCGAAACGCCGCCCGTCCACTGGGGACGCGTCGATCAGAGATGGAGCCGAGATCGTAGTAGACGTTCGCCCCACGCGCGAAAAAACACAGCCACGCGCCCACGTAGGAGTTGCCCTCCGCCACCAACCACGTGCGGCCGGGCTGCGCTTCCACCCGGTCGCGGGCCGCCCAGATCTTATTCCAGTCATCGGCTTGGGCTCCGCGCACGTCGGCGACCAGCTGACGGTGCATCACCCACGATCCCAGGGCGGAACCACTCGCCAACAGGGCCGCCATGCCCACCGGCACCCACCGCCACCCCGCCGGCAATCGCCGCCAGGCAGCCGCGATGCCGATGGCCGCCGCCATGACGCACAACGGCGCAAAGCCCAAGGCGAGCTTGTGGCTCGCGTAGACTGGCAAGCGCGGCTGCATCGCCAGCCACGCAAACAACGCCGTCGCTGCCGCGAGTCCCGACCAAAGCCATTCCCGCCGTCGCCGCGGGAGCCACCACGAAGCGAGGAGCGCTCCAAGCAAGCCGACCCCAGCCCATGCATCCCAACGCGTCTGCGTAAGCGCAAAATTCCGCCCCCAGCCGAGCCAGATCCCGCCGTCAGTTGCCCAGACCGCCAAATAATCCGCGCGACCGGCGTTACCCGACTGCGCCACCCAGAAACGCACTCCCGCCGGAAGGTAACTCGCCGTCAGCGCCACGCAGATTCCCACCGCCGCCGCCAGTCCGACGACGCGTGTGCGCCGCGCCCCGTTGCCTCGCAGCAGCAACAGACCCGCGGTCGCCACGCCAGAGGAAAAAATTCCGTGTAGGCACCTAGCAGCCAGCCGAGCATCGTCCCGGTCAGCACCACCTGGGCCCGCCACGGCAACGCGCCGGCGCGACCGAGACCCACCAAAGCAGGAAACACCCATAGCGTGCTGAGCTGAGAATAGAATCCATTGAGTAGCACGGTGGCCACCGCTGGCGTCGCCGCCGCCCACGTGCCCGCCAATGCCGCCCACGGCGCACTGATCGAGCCACTCCCCGCGCCGTCGCCGCGATCGCCATGCCGAGCACCGCCACATAAAACAGCGCCGATGCGCCCCACGCCCGTTGCGCATCAGAGCGACCCACGACCGCCCCCGCCCCGAGCGCGATGCACTGCGTCAAACGCTGCTCCTTCGCATCGACCGCCTTGTAGAGCCATGGACGCAACCCGATCTCGCGAAATCCGGTGGAATACGGCTGCTCAACGAGAAACTGCGCCGTGAGGACGTAGTTCACCTGGTCGATCGTGCCGCGCCCCACATAGCGCTCGGCGCCGATTCCGCGCAGACTCGCCCCCTGCCAGCGGCACTGGCCAGCCCGGCGGCGATCACCAGGCCAATTTCCCACCACCGTCCCACCGGGAAAGTGCGCCACTCCCGCCACCCACGCACCAGACCCAGCAACGCTCCCACGGCGACCACGCCAAAGGCCCACGGCGCGCTTACGCGAAGCGGCACATTCAGATAAACCAGCCCCTGCAGCAGCAGGGCGTGGACGGCGTAACCGGCGAGGCCACACCACAGCCAGGTCGCGTTCCGTCCCAATCGCGGCCGTCCCGCGAGCCACCAGATCCAAAATCCGCCGCCCGCCGCGGTGACCGTCAGGATCGCAAATTGTCGCAGCATTTCCACCGCGCCAACGTGGCGGGCCGTCGAGCGGCGTCAACGCACACGACACCGGCAGGTCGGATCTTGGCGCCCCGAGCCAGGTCGCATCCTTATTCGTGGACCCGAGCGATCGTCCGCCGAAAATTTTCGTCTTGAATTGCTCGGAACCTAGGCGGCGGAGCCGCCCCGCGAAACCCAGATTCTGCACCCCCCTGAGCCGACCTGATTGGCTTGCTCGATCCCCGGTGGAAAATTCGCCGGACGGACAAGAACCGCGCTTTCTTTTCGCAAGATGTGCGGAGCCGAAGCGGCGGATTTATTGCATACTCCACTCGTCACGGGATTCCCCTTTCATGGCCGGCGACCGGCTCTGACACCTTTCCGTCTTTCTTAATTCCAAAAAGTAAAAATCCCCGGGGCAAGCCCCGGGGCATTTGACAAGACCGCCGCAAACTCATCCGACCATAATGCAATTCGCGCTTAAACCCGTCCGTCCAACCAAGCCGAAGCAAGCTTCGGGGTATCGGACCCATCGCGAATGAAAACGACGAAGCCTGTCGCCCCGGTCATTCGCCGTCGGCGGCTGGAACGCCAAGCCATCGGTTTGTCGAAGCGCTGTCCCGTCGACCGCTCGAATCCAGGCAGTTGCCCGTTGTGCGATCTGCGCCTGCTGGGCATTCGTCAAAGGACGAAGTGGGTGCATGGGCTCACCCTCGGCGAATTGAAATATCTGCTCTCCTATCATGTCTGCTGCGCCGCCGAAAAAAAGCGGGAAATCTCCGGGCAACGGAAACGACGGGCGCGCCCTGCCAAGGGCTGACGACTCTCGCGGTCACGTCCGCCCCGCGTCGGGCGATCGGGATCATTCCCCAACCACAGCGGCGGCGCCACGCCTCGTTCGCTGAAGCTTCGTTTTTCTCGAAAAAACCGCCGTCAACCAGAAATAATTCGCCTTAGCCCGCGTAGAGCTCTTCAGCCTTGAAGAAGCGCGCCAGCTCGGCCTTCGCGTTCTCCACGCTGTCCGAGGCATGGATGACGTTCTTCATCATCTCGGTGCCAAAGTCGCCCCGGATCGTGCCCTTCGCGGCCTTGCGCGAATCGGTCGGTCCCAGCAGGTCGCGCACTCGCTGCACGATGTCCTTGCCTTGAAGCGCCACCATGATGACTGGGCGCGAACTCATGAACGCCTCGATCTCGGGATAAAACGGCTTGTCGGCCACGTGCGCGTAGTGCTCACGCAAAAGCGCCGGCGAGAGGCGCGTCATTTTGCACCCAATTACGTCGAAGCTGGCGGCTTCGAAGCGGCTGAGCACGGCGCCGACGAGGCGCTTTTCCATACAATCGGGCTTAAAGATAACAAAGGTTTTCTGCATAGGAACTGACCAAAGTAGCCCTCCCGCGCCGTTTGAAAAGCCTAGAGTTTGCCCTCGAAATCAGCTCTCCCGGCCCAGCGTCTGCCGTAAAGCCGCCTCCAGCGTCTCGTGCTGAAACACGAAGCCTGTCTCGCCCAGCCGCACCGGCTGCGCCCGCGTGCTCGCGAGCACCGTCTCCTCCGCCATCTGGCCGAAAACCGCCCGCAACCCCCACGCCGGCACTGCCGCCAGCGCCGGCCGCCGCAACACCCGCGCCAAAGTCGCCGTGAACTCCACGTTCGTCACGGCGGCGGGCGCGACCACATTCACTGGCCCGCTGCAACGTCGGTCCGTCAGCACGTGACCAATCGCGCCAATCGCATCAGCGAGACTCACCCAACTCATCCACTGCCGTCCGTCGCCGAGCCGACCACCGACTCCAATTCGGAAAATCGGCAGCATTTTCGCCAGCGCGCCACCATCGCGCGACAGCACGACGCCGAATCGCGTCGTTACCGTGCGAATGCCCATGCGCGCGGCTCCCTCGGCGTGCGTCTCCCACGCGAGGCACACTTCCGGCAAAAACCCCTGCCCGATTCCGTTCGCCTCAGTCAGTTGCTCGTCGCCGCGTGAGCCATAGAATCCAACCGCCGAGGCACTGACGAACACCGCCGGCTTGCGCGCCAGCTTCGCGAAGCCCGTGACCAGGGTGAGGGTCGTATCGACCCGGCTCCGAAAGATCTTCTCCCGCCGTCCCGCCGTCCAGCGCCCTGTGCCGACATTTTCGCCCGCGAGATTCACGATGGCATCCGCTCCCTCCAGTTGTCCGGCGTCGAGTTCGCGGACCGCAGGATTCCAGAAAATCTCGTCGGCGCTCGTGGGGGCGCGACGCACGAGGCACCGCACCTCATGCCCGGCGGCGACCAGGGCCGGCCCCAGTGCGCCACCGATCAACCCCGAAGCTCCGGCGATGACGACTCTCATGCGGGCGGGCCTCCACGCAATTGTTTGAACGCTGCGAGTGCTTCCGCGGGGACGGTCGCGGGATCGACCATCAATCGTGGACGGATGTCCGGCCGATGCAGACGCTGCCAAAACCAAAGAAGCGGGAGGAAAATTTCCACGCACCAGAGGCAAGCGCCCGCGAGGCCGATTGCAAGTGGCGCGGCGCTTTATCCCGGGCGGCCTGACCTACAGCGAATCCTGATAAAGCTTCTCGTAGCCCGCCGCGGCGATTTTCCAGCTGAAGTCGTGGGCCATGCCGCGCCGCTGCACGGCGGCGTAGCGGGGCTTGTCGGCGAACAGCGCGAGCGCGCGTTGCAATGCATCGCGCAGGCTCGCGGCGTTCGGTTCGCACATCAGGCCGGTGCCGTCGGCGGGTCGCTCATCCGCATCGGTCACCGTGTCGGCCAGTCCGCCCACCCGGCTGACGACCGGCACCGTCCCATAGACCTGTGAATACATCTGGTTCAGCCCGCACGGTTCAAACAGCGAGGGCATGACGAAGAAATCGCTGCCGGCTTCGATCAGGTGGCTCATCGCCTCGTCGAGTCGCGCGCTGAGCGCAATTTTTTGCGGCGCCTCGACGGTCAGGGCGTGGAGTTCCTGCTCGATGCGCTTGTCGCCCGAGCCCAACACCACGAGCCGGCACTCGGACGCGAGAAACAGATCGCGGTTGGCCAGCACGAGGTCCACGCCTTTTTGCGGGGTGAAGCGACAGACCATGCCGAAGACGGGGCCCTTGAAATTCACCGCAAACCCGCAGCGCTTCAGCAATTCGGCGCGGCACGTTTGCTTGCCCGTCATGTTGGCGGGTGAGTAGCGCGCCGGCAGGGCGGCATCGACCGCTGGATTCCAGATCGCGGTATCCACGCCGTTGAGCAGGCCCACCAGATCCTCGACGCGCGTCTGCACCACGCCGTCGAGGCCGCAGCCAAACTCCGGCGTCTGGATTTCCTTCGCATAGCGCGGACTGACCGTGGTCACGCGGTCGGCAAACAGGATGCCGCCCTTCATTAGGTTGATCTGCGAGTAATATTCGAGCCCGTCGATGTTGTTGAGTTCATCCGGCAAGTTCGTGCGCGCAAACGCCGGCGCGGGAAACAGGCCCTGATAGGCGATGTTATGAATCGTGAAAACGGTCTTGAGCGAAAGCGTCACCCCGTGCCGGCGCTCCGCGTCCCGCAGCAACAGCGGCAGCAGCGCCGCCTGCCAGTCGTGGCTGTGGACGACGTCAGCCCGCAGATCGCCCAGCCGGAGTGTTTCGACCACGCCCTTGCAGAAAAAAATGAAGCGCTCGGCGTTGTCCTCGAAGTCCCGGTCGCCGTTGCCGTAGGGGGTGCGGCGATCGAAGAATTCCTCGCGGCAGATGAGGTATATTTTCAGGTTCTTTCGCGGCGAAAAAACGCGCACGTCACCCGAAAGAAACTGGTCGCCCATCTCAATCTTCAGGCGGAGTTTCCGCTCGGCCGACGCGGCGTCGGGGTGCTCGAGCGCCGCGCGATAGCCCGGGAGAAAGACGGACACCTCATGGCCGTTGTCCGCGAGTGCCGCCGTGAGCGCGCCGACGGCGTCCGCGAGGCCGCCCGTCTTCATATAGGGAAATAGCTCGCTCGTCGCGTGGACGATTTTCATCGCCCGACGTTAAACAGCCGGGTTTGTTAAGGCCAATCCCAAAGCACGGCTCTCGCGCCTCCGCCCGCCACTCCTACATGACTCTCCGTGACCGCCTGCTCGCCCTGCTCCGCGAGCCAAAATATTCTCCCGGCAACGAATTTGAACTCTCGCGCCGACTCGGCCTGACCAAAAAAGAACGCGCCATGCTCGCCCACGAGGTGCGGCAGGTGATCAAGAGCGGCCAGTTCGTGCGCGCCGGCAACGGTCGCGTCACTTCGCGGGCGGTCGTCGACCAGTCGCCGCCCTCGGCTGGTCCTCGGAAAATTTTCACGCCGACCAAACGCGGCCTCGGCGCCGCTCAACCGGTCGCACCCGTCCCGCCCGCCGCCGACAGCCGCAACCGTTCGCCCCGCCAGCCCGGCAAATCAGGCAAGTCCACCCCGCCGCCCGCACCGGCGCCCCGCCGTGAGCCTGAGCAGCGCAGCGCCGCCCCGACGCCGAAGCTCCGGAGCGACGAATTGATCGGCCGCATCCAGTTTCGCGCCGGCGGCTCGGCCTTTGTCGTGCGCGAAGCCGTGCCGGGTGAACCCGCTGAGCCCGCCTTGCAGGTTTTCCCGGAAGACACGGGCGTCGCCCTCCCCGGCGATCGCGTGCTCGCGCGCGAATTTCCCGGCCGGAAGGGCCGCCGTCTTGGCGAGAAAATCGGCGGCGTGGTGCGGGTGCTCGAGCGCGAGCGCGCCACCATCGTCGGCGATCTCCGCCGTGGCCGCCGCGGGTTTGTCGTCCAGCCGGACGATCCGCGTTTCAGCTACGAAATTTCGGTTGCAGAACCCGCGAAGAGCGGCGTGTCCCCCACTCCGAAGGAAGGTGACAAGGTCGTCGTCAAGCTGGGCGAGTGGAAACGCCGCCAGGAGCCGCTCACGGGCACGGTGACGGCGCGACTCGGCCGCACCCATGAGCCGCGGGCGGAGTTGCTCGGAATTTTTCTCAAATACGATCTCGCGAAAGAATTTCCCGCCGACGTCGAGCGCGAGGCCGCGGCCATTCCCGACCGCGTGCTCCCCTCCGAGCTACCCGGTCGGCTCGACTATCGCGAACGCACAGTGTTCACGATTGATCCCGACGACGCGAAGGATTTCGACGACGCCCTCTCCTACGAGCCGCTCGCCGACGGCGAAGTGCGGGTCGGCATCCATATCGCCGACGTCTCGACCTACGTGCATCCCGCCACCGCCCTCGATCGCGAGGCGCAACGCCGCGGCAACTCGACCTACCTCGTCGGCGTGGTCATCCCGATGCTGCCGGAAAAACTTTCCAACGGCCTCTGTTCGCTCGTCGAGGCCCAGGACCGGTTGTGCAAGGCCGTCTTCCTGACGTTCGCGAAAAACGGCCGGCTCAAGGAGACCACCTACGCGAACACCGTCATCCGCAGCCGCAAGCGCCTCACTTACAAACAGGCCTACGCGTTCATGTTTGAGGACGATCTCGCCAAGATTCGCGCGCTGCCCCTCCCTGCGAAACACCAGACCGGCTCCACCGGCCGCGCCCTTCGCGATCTCACCGACGCCGAGCTGCACGACTTGCAGACCTGGTGCCGCGCGCTCTGGAAAATCGCCAGTCGCCTCCGCAAGGATCGCATGGCGCACGGCAGCCTCGATCTCGACATGCCCGAGACCAAAATCTTTGTCGACGAGCAGGGCTATGCCGACCGCCTCGAAAAAATTCACCACGACGAAAGCCACCAGCTCATCGAGGAGTTTATGCTCGCGGCCAACGAGGCCGTCGCGCGGCTGACGCGCACGCATTCGCTGCCGTCGCTCTACCGGGTGCACGACGATCCCGATGCGGAAAAACTCGAGGAACTCCGCGGTTTGCTCGGGACGTTCGGCATCGAGGTCGGCGACCTGACGGTGCGCGCGGAGATCGTCCGCCTGCTTCAGACCCTGAGCACGCATCCGCAAGGCTACACTCTCCGCACGCAGCTCCTCCGCAGCCTGAAGAAAGCCGCCTATCGCGCCACGCCCGACGGCCACTACGGTCTCAACAAGAAAGACTACACGCATTTCACCTCCCCGATCCGCCGCTACGCCGACCTCGTCGTGCATCGCGTCTTCGAACACTATCTCGTGAAACACGGCGGCCAGTCCGCGGTCGGCGGCCGCGGCGCTGGTCACGAGCTCGCGCGCATCGAGCGGCTCGGCGAGCACATCAGTCTCACCGAAATCGCCAGTGCCGAAGCCGAGCGGGAAAGCGTGAAGATAAAACTGCTCGAGTTCTTCGAGCGCGAAGTGGCCAAGAAGCCGAAGACCAGGTTTGCCGCCGTCATCACCGATGTGCGGGCCAACGGCTTCTTCATCGAACTCGTCGAGTCGATGACCTTCGGCTTCATCTCCGCGCTCAAATTGGGCGACGACCGTTACGCGCTGGCGGACGACAATTCCGCGCTGGTGGGCCGTCGCACCAAGCAACGCTTCGCCCTCAACGGCCGCCTCGACGTCGTCGTCGATCAAGTTGATCGCTTCAAGCGCCTGATCGACTTTCGACCGGCCGACTGACGCGCTGGCGCGCCAGATTTTTTGCGCCATCGTTTGGTTCGATGAAACACTACGATTTCGCCCAACAGTTCCGCGCCCTCTACGATCAAGCGGTGGCGCGCTATGCCGCCGGCCAACGCGGGGCCGCCAATTTTTTCTCGGCGGACGAGCTCGCGTTTCTCGCCGCCAATGGGGCCACCGCGCAGCATCTCTACGACTACGCCGAGGATCGCAACAACTACGGTGAACCCGGCCCGGACAGCGCCCTCAGCATCGAGCTCGTGCGGCGCGATTACTTCCTCAACGTCCAACACGGCTGCCCCTCCACGATCGTCCTCGACGCCACGAAGCTCCCGGCGAAGACGGACGCACTCCGCGGCTTCACGTGGCTCCCGCGCTTGCTGCCGAAAGCTCGCGCCAAACTCCGCGGCGAACTGCCCGCCTCGCTCATGTATGGCTGCGGCGGCGATCGCGCGTTCTTCGCGCAGCACAACATCCAGCCCGGCGAATTTCTGCATCTCCTCTGGCGGCTGGCGGGCGACAATGTCGCGATTGCCGACTGGGTCGCCCGCCGCAGCAAATCGTAGGAAGCTCACGGGCCGGCGCGCGGACCAAGGCCGCGGTTCATGCGTTGACCGCGCGAGAGTTTTTATTACCGTCCGTCACGTCGTTGGTTCCTCCCCGTCTCGCCGGTCGTCTTCCCCTCCTCCTTATGAGCAAATACACCCTCAACGTAAACGGCCAGTCCCGCACCGTGGACGTGGCTTCCGACACTCCCCTGATGTGGGTGCTGCGCGATAATCTCGACCTCGTCGGCACCAAGTTCGGCTGTGGCGTGGGCAAATGCGGCGCCTGCACCGTCCACCTCAACGGGGTGCCGACCCGCAGTTGCATGACCTCCGTCTCGACGGTCGGCCGCAAGGCGGTCGTCACCATCGAGGGCCTTTCCGCCGACGGTTCGCATCCGCTACAGCAAGCATGGTGCGAACTCGACGTCGCGCAATGCGGCTACTGTCAGCCCGGCCAGATCATGACCGCCGCTGCGCTCCTCAAGGAGAATCCCAAGCCGACCGATCAGGACATTGACGATGCGATGGACGGCAACCTCTGCCGCTGCGCCACCTATCTTCGCATCCGCGCCGGCATCAAGCTCGCCGCCGGACTCACCACCGCGGGCCATGGAGGTGGCAAATGAACACGCCGTCTCTCTCTCGCCCGGTCGACCGCCGCGACTTCCTGAAATTCTCCGCCTTCGCCGGTGGCGGACTCGTGCTCGGCTATTATCTCAAATCAGCCGGTTCGGCGTCGGCCGCGGAAGTCGTCAAGCCCGCGGCGGGGGCCGAGTTCAAGCCGAACGCCTTCATCCGGATCGCGCCGAACGGCGTGGTCACGCTCGTCTCCAAGCAGCCTGAAATCGGCCAGGGCGTTAAAACCTCGCTGCCGATGATCATCGCCGAGGAGCTCGAGGTAAACTGGAAGGACGTCGTCGTTGTTCAGGGCGACCTCGATGCCGCCTACGGCGGTCAGAGCGCCGGCGGGAGCCGCTCCACGCCGAACAATTACAACGAGTTTCACAAGCTCGGCGCGACTGCGCGCACGATGCTCGTCGAGGCCGCTGCCCAGACTTGGGGCGTCCCCGCGGGCGAATGCTCCGCCGCCGGCAGCGCCGTGCATCACGCCGCAACCAAACGCACGCTCAAATTCGGCGAACTTGTCGCCAAGGCGTCCACCCTCCCCGTGCCGGCCGCCGCGGACGTTAAGCTAAAAGACCCGAAAGATTTCAAGCTGCTCGGCACGCGCATCGGCGGAGTGGACAACCCGAAGGTCGTCACCGGCCAGCCGCTCTTCGGCATGGACACGAAACTCCCTGGGATGCTCTACGCCGTCTACGAGAAATGTCCGGTGTTCGGCGGCAAGGTTGTCAGCGCCAACGTCGACGCCATCAAGGCGCTCCCCGGCGTAAAGGACGCGTTCATCATCGAAGGCACCGCCAACCTCGGCGGCCTCATGCCGGGCGTCGCCATCGTCGCCGACTCCACTTGGGCCGCGTTCAGCGCCCGCAAGCAACTCAAGGTCACCTGGGACGAGGGCAAGGCCGCCAATGACAGCTGGGATGCTTTCACCGCCAAGGCCCTGGAACTCTCCAAGCAACCCGGCGCCTCAACCGTCCACCAGGACGGCGATGTGACCACCGCGCTCGCGGGCGCCGCCAAGACGGTCGAGGCCGCCTACAGTTATCCGTTCATCTCGCATGCCAGCATCGAGCCGCAGAACTGCACCGCGTGGTTTAAGGACGGCGGCTTCGAGCTTTGGGCCCCTTCGCAAAATCCCGGTGGTGGCCAGAGTGCGATTGTGAGTCAGTTTGGTGTGCCGAAAGAGAAAGTCATCGTTCACCTGACCCGCAGCGGCGGCGGCTTCGGCCGGCGCCTCAGCAACGACTATATCCTCGAGGTGGCGGCCATCGCGCAAAAAGTCAGTGCCCCGGTCAAGCTCACGTGGAGCCGGGAAGACGATCTGCGCCACGACCAATACCGCGCGGGCGGATTCCATTTCCTCAAGGGTGGAATCGATGCCGCCGGGAAGATCGTCGGCTGGAAAAATCACTTCATCGCCTTCGGGTCAGTGCAGGCCGGACGGGGCGGCGCGGCCCCTGCGCTGCGTGCCGGCACCGGTGGCAACCTCGATGCCGAGCAGTTCCCCTCCAAATTCCTGCCCAACTTCCTCAACGAGATCAGCGTGATCGAGTGCAATATCCCGATGGGCCCGTGGCGGGCGCCGAATAACAACGTGTTCTCGTTCGTCATGCAGTGTTTCATCGACGAACTCGCCCACGCCGGCGGCCGCGACCCGCTCGAACTCCGCCTGGAATTGCTCGCCCAAAAAATGAGCGGCAATTACGACGCCGCCCGCATGACTGCAGTCGTGAAACTCGTCGCCGCAAAAGCCGGCTGGAATCCCAAGAAGTTTCCGCGCGGTCAGGGTCAGGGCATCTCGTTTCACTTCAGCCACAGCGGCTACATCGCGCAGGTGGCGGAGGTCACCGTGTCGAAGCAAGGTGAGTTGAAAGTCGATCGGTTCGTCTGCGTCTGCGATGTCGGTCAGCAAATCGTCAACCTCAGCGGCGCGGAAAACCAGGTGCAAGGGTCCATCATCGACGGTATCGGCACCGCCATGTTCCAGGAACTCAACTTGGAGCGCGGCCGGATGGTGCAGGGCAATTTCAACGACTACCCGATGATCCGGATGCCCGACGCCCCCGGCAAGGTCGAGGTGCACTTCCTGAGCTCGAACAATCCCACGACCGGCCTCGGCGAGCCCGCCATTCCGCCCGTCGCGCCCGCGCTCTGCAACGCGATCTTCGCCGCCTGCGGCAAACGGGTCCGGCAATTCCCGATTTCGCGCACGGATCTGCGGTGGAGCTAACCGTCAGCCACCGCCCTCGGCCTCGCGCCGCCGCGCTTCCGCTGACCGGAACGCGGCGACATTTTGTGCGCGCCTAAATCCCACCAAATGAGAAGAACCTCAGTCCTGCTTCTCGCTCTGGCCGCGGTGGCCGCAGTGGCCGCGGCGGCGCCCGGTTCGATTTGGGCCGGCGTCTATACCACCGCGCAAGCCGCCCGCGGCCAGAAGGCCTACCTGGCTGACTGCGCCGAATGCCACGGCGAAGCCCTGCGGGGGATCGACGATGCCTTGCCGCTGGTGGATCAGGTCTTCCTCAAGAAGTGGACCGGCAAGTCCGTGGGCCACCTCGTCGATGTCACGCGGCGGACGATGCCCACGGATTCTCCCGGCACGATCAGTCGCCAGGTCTGCACCGATATCGTAGCCTACGTGCTCAGCGTGAATGGATTTCCCGCGGGTCAGCGCGAACTCGCGCCCGCCACCGTTCTGCTCAAGCAGATCCTGATCGAACCGAAAAAATAGGAACCAGCGGTGGCGCTCGCCTAGAGCAACTCCCCCTGCCCGTCGCCTCGCGGCTTCACCCCGAGAAAAGTCCCATAGCGCTCCACCCAGTCGTCGAGTTTGTCCGCATAGTAATTCGGATCATAGGGCGCGCTGACCGCGTCGTAAAGCGCGAGCGCCCGGGCTCGCTGCCAGTCACTGGTTTTTCCCTTCGCCTTCGCGGTAATGTAGTAGCTCACCCGCTCACCCATCCGCGGGCGGGGCGTCAGCTGCAACGCGACCTCGGCGGACGCGCGGCGCGGCTTGCCCCCCGCGGCGATCAGCCGCTCGTAGGATGCGGGATCCTGGTTTAGCGTCTCACTCTTCGCCAGCTCCGCCACCGGCACCTCTCGGGTCGGTAGACGCCGGCGATAGTCTTCCAGCAATGGTCGCGGCGATTCTTCCGACGCGCCGACCAAAAACGTGATGAGCCGGTCGCTGAGTTTTTTCAGATAGGGCTCGATGCCGCGCGAGCGGAGTGCGCTGCCGCGCAACGTGAGCTTCTTCCCATCATAGAGTGCGTAGTTCTTCGCCTTGTAGCACCACATCGCGGTGTAACGACCGTCGTATTCGAGTTCGATTCCGGTGGGTAAAATCGGCGCGACCAGTCCGAGCAGTTCCTCCGGTTGCGCAAAAAACTTCTCTGACGAAAGATAAATCCCGTCCGTGTCGGCTTCCAGGATCGTGCAACCGTGTTTCGTAAATTCGTCGATTAACTGCTGGAGCAATTCGCGGCCCCGCCGCGTAACCTCGGCCGCGAGTTCGCCATCGCCGAAGCGGGCACCCGAGAAACCAAGGTAACCGTAGAACGAGTTGATGAGGATCTTGAAATTCGCCTGCCGCGCCTGCGCCTCATCCCGGGCGGCCCCGGTCGGCGCACTGCGGGCGAGCAGCTTGAATTTTAGCCGATACTCGCGCAGCCGGCGGAGCAGCGGGATGAAGACCCCGAGCGTGTCGTTCTTCGGATTGCGCGCAATGTGCAGCAGCAGGCTCGGGTAGAGCGAGGCGACATCGAAGTGCAGCACATGTTTGAAAACGCCTTCCTGAAAACTCCGCGTGTAGCCGCCCTCAAACGGCTGCACTTCGGGCGGCAGCGGACAAGCCTGCCGCGCGTGGTAATATTCCTCGAGGAAAAGCAGGTCGATCTTGGAGGTCGCGCCGCGCAGCGTGGCCTCCTGCAGCATCGTGGGAAAGGTCCGCGTTTGCTCGAAATAGGTCGGGAGCAATTGGTCGGCGAGACCCGCCGTTTCGCGCAGATCATCCTGCAGGTAGGCGCAGAAACGCGCGCGGTCCTGCACGAACGTTTCCGCAATTTTATTGCCCGCGAGGTAGGTTCGTTCCGCGCTGCCCTCGTCCGTGATGCCGAGATAGACCGCGACGTCCTTCAGGCCATACGAGGTCAGCTCGCGCGTCGTGATGTCGTAGAGCTGCACGAGCAGATAGGTATCGACGATCGCCCGGCCCGGCAGATCGCACCGCGGGAACTCGATCCAGCGTTCGGCGACTTTCAGGCGGGAATTGCGAAACGTCGCGCGCTGTCCGTAGCGACCCCACGCGCAGGGCACCTTGTGCAGCCGGCAGCGTTGCCGGAGGTAATCGAGGTCGAACTTGAAGATATTATGCCCCTCGATTACGTCGGGATCCGCGTCGCGCAATTCGACGCCGAAACGCTCGAGCAGTTTTTTCTCCGCCGCGTCGGTCATCTCGTCAAGCAGCAACAAGCGGCTTTCCCCGCCCACCCGCAGTCCGATCGCCAACACGCGATCGCCGGGTCGCGCCGCATCGGAAAAGCTCCCATCAGCCGAGGCCGTCTCAATGTCGAGCTGGCCGCGGCGGAGTTGGGCAAAGCTCAGCTCGCGGTAAAGCCGCTGGCGATGTTGGAGCAGAAACTGGCTTTCGAGCGGACGAATCGCGTCCGCGTTCACCGTCGCTTTGGCCTGCTTGATGAAAGCATCGAAAACTCCGAGATCGTCGGCATGCGCGAGCCGGTCGAACGGCCCCGGCCCGTGCAGTCGCTCGATGTTCACGCCGACGAGATTGGCCTCGGGCGGCGTGTCGTTCAGCCATGCGAAGGGCCGGAAACTCTCGACGCTCTCCTCGCGTTGGCCGTCGGGCATGGCGACCGTCGTGTGAACGCGTCCCGTGTCGTCCACCCACAGGCCGCAAAGCGATCCAGTCATAGCCCGACGTTCGCCGTCAGAACGGCCGCACGTAGACCATCACGACGGCAACCAACAAAAGGCTGAGCGCCGTGAAGGCGAGCGCGCCGCGCAGCTGGGGACGGCGATAGACGATGCCGCCCAGCGCCATGAGACCCAGCCAGCAGACCAGCTTGACGATGGCCCAGCCCGGAAACGTTCCCGGATGGAGTTTCGCCAGCAGGCCAAACCCGCTGATCAGGACGAGCAGGCCGTCACTGCCGATGATCATCATGGTTTTTTTCCGGTTCTCCGGTGCCGGATTCGAAAACGCCATGAACGTGTGTGCCGTCAGCACGAACAGCGAAAAAATGTGGAGGATGTAGTAATACGTCGGGTTCATGGGAAAAATGAAGTGACACCCTGCCTGTGCCGTATGCCCAAAGGCTCAGGACCTTTTTAGGTTAAGGTGGGCGCCTCCTCCGCAGCGTCTGCTTTCCGATTTACGGCCTAGCATCTTCCGCGACGGTTTTGGCTCCCGTAATAATTCTAAGGCAAAGAGCAGTTATTGAAAGCACCTCGAACACTGCAGGGTGTCGGCGGTCACCGTAAGTCGCATCCGGCCGCCGTCAAATGCCAATCATGATGCCGGTCGCACCGGGGCGAAGGGGCCGTGGCACGGAAGCCTTGCGTTTCGCCCTGGCCGCCGCAGCGTCGCGCGCCAACGGGGCATCCAGCTCGACTCCGCCCGCCGCAGTCGCTGGGACGGCGCCGAACGCGTGGGCGGGCTGAAATTCCACTGACTTTTCCGCCATGGCACGAGTCCTCCTAATCAACCCTTCTTACAAGGTAACCTACTCGAGCACGATGGCTCGCTTCGGTGTGCCGTTTTATCCGGTTCTTTCCCTCGCCACCATCATTCCCAAACTCAAGGAGTCGGGACACCTGGTGCAGGTGATGGATCTCTGTTACGAGGATTTCAACCTCCCCCTCATTCAAGAGCGAATTAGAACATGGAAACCCGATATCGTCGGACTCACTGGCACCACGCCACTCTTCTCGCAGATCCGGACGATTGCGCGGGCGGTCAAGGAGATTTCACCCGCCATCGTGACCGTCGGCGGCGGGGCGCATTGCTCGGCGCTGCCCGAACTCGCCCTCGAAGAGGCGGGCTTCGACTTTGTCTGCTTCGGTGAGGGCGATTTTACCCTCGCCCAAATCGCCAACGGCCGGGATCCCGCCGGGATTCTGGGGATCGTGCGACGGGACGGCGGCGGGCACATCGTCAAAAACTTTCCCAACGCCTGGCTCAAAGACCTCGACGACCTGCCCTACCCGAGCTGGGACGAGTTCAATCTGCCCCAATATGAGCGTTATTGGTCGCGGCTGATCGCGCGCCGCCAGCCCGTCGCGTTCTTTGAAACAACGCGGGGCCGTGTCTTCTCCTGCAATTATTGCGGCTCCAAGAACACGGTTGGACGCGGTTTCCGCAAGAAGTCGGTCGCCCGTGTCATCGACGAAGTAAAAATCCCCGGGGCAAGCCCCGGGGCATTTGACAAGACCGCCGCAAACTCATCCGACCATAATGCAATTCGCGCTTAAACCCGTCCGTCCAACCAAGCCGAAGCAAGCTTCGGGGTATCGGACCCACAGCGAATGAAATACAGTCGCCGCCATGGCTTTCGCGAATTTTTCATCGTCGACGACATTTTCACCACCGATGTCCCTCGCGTGAAGGAGATTTGCGAGGGCATCATCCGCGAGCAGCTCGATATCGCCTGGAGCTGCGCCAACGGCATCCGGGTCGACTCGGGCGACCAGGAGATGTTCGACCTGATGCGCCGCGCCGACTGCTACAAAGTCGCCTTCGGGTTCGAGTCAGGAGACGATCGCGTGCTAAAGGAATTTGGGAAAGGCGGACGCGCCACCGTCGAAGCCGCCCGGGGGACCGTCGCGATGGCGCGAAAGGCGGGCATCGATGTCTTCGGCTTTTTCATGGTCGGACTGCTCCAGGACACCGAGGAATCGATGGCCAAGACCATCGCGCTTGGCCGCGAGCTGAAGACTGACGTCCTGAAGATCAGCATCTCGGTCCCGTTTCCCGGGACGCCCATGTATTCCGAACTGAAGGCCAAGGGGCTCCTGAACGAATTCGACTGGGACAAATACAACGTCTACAATCCCCAGCGGCTTTACCGGCACCCGACGTTGTCGTGGGACACGATTGAGCGGTTCTACAAACTCGCCTATCGGAAAATGGTCCTGACCAATCCGTCCTTTTACTACCGGCGCCTCCGCCACGGTCTGCTGACGGGCGAATTCCTCTACGACATCTACTACTTCATCCGCTTTCTGTTAGCCGGCGCGAAGATTTAGCAGGATGCGCGGATCGACGGCCAAAGTGTCAATGGCCCAGGATGCTCTCGTCCAGATGCTGGATGATCAGCTCCTGCACAGTCGCCAGGAATAGGTAACACATAAACGCCTTGCGCAGCGGCTCGGCGAGCGAGGTCAAGTCGAGGTCACCGGTCTCGAGCGTCTCGTCACCCAGCGGTTTGAGATAGCACTCGCGCAGCCGCAGCCGCACCGCCGCGCAGGCCCGCATGATCGGCTCCGCGTTCTCCTCGTCAAATGCGACCACTCCTTCCGAAAAAAAATTCCCGTCGAACAGCGCGAGCAACGTGTGCACATCGTCATTCTGCGAACTCACCAGCTCCCCCACCCACGCATCGCGGAAATCGTCGTCCAGCTCCGTCAAGGTGGACGGTGCCGCCAGATTCTTGCGCAGGCCGTCGGCCAGCTCCCGGATGACGTCGAGCAGCGGCGCGACGACGGGCAGGCTCAGTTTTACTTCAATGCGCTTCATCGGTCTCCAGCACGGTGGTGAGATGCCACTGTTGCAGCGTGAACGCATAGGCCTCGGCCTTCTCCCGCAGTCCGCTCCAGACGATGGAGCGGCCCTGCTCGTGGACCTCGAGCATGTGCTGGCGGGCCGTGGCCTCGTCGAAGCCGAAGACTTTTTTGAACACCAGCACAACGTAGGACATGAGATTCACCGGATCGTTGAGGACCACGACGCGCCAGGCCCCATCGGTGGCCAATAACGTGTGGGTCTCGTGCTGCGGCAGAGTGTGGGAGCGGGTGGTCGTCAACGTGCGGAGGAGGGAACGGGCTTCGCGCCAACGAGCAACTCCGTGCCCCAACGCTGAAGAGTTCCGCCACTGGTTTTCAAGACTTCGTTTCGCTCCGCCGCCCGCGCCCGTCGACGACGATGGGCTTGCGCTCCGGGGCAAGGCCGGGAATTTTCGGCCCGGATGTTTCGCTCTTTTTTTGACCCGGCCCGCTGGCAATGAAACCCTCCATCGATCAGGACCATCGGCGCGAATTGACATCGCCAGCCGCACCCGCGAGTCCGTGGCGGGCGCCGTTGATCATCGTGCTGCTCCTCGCCACCACCGTCACGGCCTACTGGGGGGTTGGTCGCTGCGGCTTCGTCAACCTCGACGACGACGCTTACGTCGAAACCAACCCACTCGTAAATCAGGGCGTGCGCCCTGCCGCCGTCGTGTGGGCCGGCACCGCGGCGCACAGCTCCATGTGGCACCCGCTCACCACCCTGTCTCACATCCTGGATTGTGAGCTTTTCGGCGTGCAGCCGGCGCCGATGCATTGGGAGAACCTCCTGTGGCATGCGCTCAACGCCGTGCTGGTGTTTCTCGTCTGGCGTGCGCTCACCGGCACGACGTGGCGGTCGGCCCTCGTCGCCGCATTTTTCGCGCTCCATCCGCTTAGCGTCGAGTCAGTCGCGTGGATCTCCGAGCGGAAAAATCTTCTCTGCACATTTTTCTGGCTGCTCGGCCTCGGCGCCTACGTGCGTTACGTCCGCGCGCCCTCCGTCGCCCGCTACGCGGTGCTGTTCATTTGCTTCACCCTTGGTCTCCTCTGCAAGCCGATGATCGTCACCTTCCCGTGCACCCTGCTGCTGCTCGATTTCTGGCCGTTACACCGTTGGCCGGATCGGAGCTGGCGCCCGCTCTTCGGGGAGAAAATTCCGCTCTTCGCGCTCGGGGCCGGACTGAGTGTGGTGACTTTCCTCGCGCAGGATTCTGGCGGCGCCGTGGACTATGGCCGGCGCTTCTCTGTCGTGATGCGACTCTCCAATGCGGTCGTCTCCTATGTCCGCTATCTCGCCAAGGCCGCGTGGCCGGAATCCCTGTCCGCCTTCTATGCGCACCCCGGACTTTGGCCGGCTTCGCGCACGGCGGGCGCCTGCGCGCTGCTCATTGGCGTTAGCTGGCTCGTCTGGCGGCAACGGACTGCGCACCGGTGGCTCGCGTTTGGCTGGCTGTGGTTTCTCGGCACCCTCGTGCCGGTCATCGGCCTCGTGCAGTCCGGCGCCCAGGCGATGGCCGACCGCTACGGTTATGTGCCACTCCTCGGTGTCTTCACCATTCTCATCTGGGCTGGAGCCGAAATCGCCGCCCGGCGGCCGCCGCTTCGCCTGCCGCTCGTGCTCGTGAGCCTCCTCGCACTCGGCGCGTGTTTCGTCCTGACCCAGCGGCAGGTGCGCGCTTGGGAAAATAGCACCCGACTCTACGAGCACAGCATCGCGGTCGGCGAGGACAACGGCACCGTCCGCTACCTGCTCGCCGTCGCGCTGCACTCCGCCGGCCGCCCCGAGGCCGACGTCGCCGCTCAATTCCGCCGCGCCCTTGAACTCCAACCCGATTACGTCAACGCCTACTCCCAGCTCAGCATTCTCGCCTTGCGCCATCAACGCTTCGACGAGGCCTGGAGCCTCGTCGAAACCACGCTGCGCCTGGAACCGCGTAATCCCACCGTCCATCGCAACGCCGCCGCGGTCGAGTTGTGGCGCCAGCGCCTCCCCGCGGCCATCGGCCACCTGCAGGATGCCGTGCGCCTCAACCCCGCCTACGTCGATGGCCATCATGACCTCGCCCGAATCTACGTCAGCCAAAACCGCCTCGAAGAAGCGCGCGGCGAACTTGAAACCGTGCTCCGGCTCACGCCGTGGGACTGGGCGGCGTGCGGCGAACTCGGGGTGCTGCTCGCGAATTTGAACCAACCCGCAGCCGCCCGCGACCGCCTCGAACGCTCGCTCTGGATCAATCCCGCCTACGAACCGGCCCGGCGCGATCTGGCCGCGCTGAGCCAACTCCAGCAATCGAAGCGGTAGCAGTGGCTCGCGGCCCGCGGAGTCAACCCGCCGCCTTCGCCTGCGCCTCCGCGACCGCCGCCGCGACGCGCCCCTCGGCCTCGGCGAGCGGAATTTTCGCGACGTCTTTCTGCGCGCGCCACTTCAGCTCAAAAATTCCTTCCTTCAGCCCCTTGCCCCCGATCGTGAGGCGCAGCGGGATGCCGATGAGATCGGCGTCCTTGAATTTCACGCCCGGCCGCTCCGCGCGATCATCCACGAGCACATCCGCCCCGGCGCGTTCGGCGGCGGTGGCGAGTTTTTTCGCCAACTCGATCGCCTCGGGCAGTTGCGGATCGAGCACGCAGATAAGCACCTGAAACGGCGCGGCGTTCCACGGCCAGACGATCCCATCCGCGTCGTGGCCCTGCTCGATCACCGCCTGCATCGTGCGACTCACGCCGATGCCGTAGCAGCCCATCACCATCGGGTGCGATTGCTTTTGGTCGTCAGTGTAGACGGCGCCAAACTTCTCGGAGTATTTCGTGCCAAGCTTGAAAATGTGCCCGACCTCGATGCCCCGGCGCACTTGCAACGGCTGACCCGACTTGGGACACGGCTCGCCCGGACGCACCCGGCGGAAATCGCCGAACTTCGTGATCGCGAGATCGCGCGCCACGTTCACGTGGCGCAGGTGGAAACCGTCCTGGTTTGCGCCAGTCGTGCCATTCCCGATGAGCCGGATCGCCTGATCGGCAAAAATTCCCGCGAGCGCCTCCGGACTCTTGATCGTGCCCCTGACCGCGCCGAGACTGCCGGGCTTCGCCCCCATCACCGGTTCGATCTCCTCCACCGTCGCTTGACGGAAAAGCGTAAAACCCAGTGCACCGAGTTTCGCTTCCTCGAGTTCATCGCTGCCCCGCAGCACGACGAGGAATGGTTTTCCATCACCGATGAAGACCAGAGTCTTGAACTGCTGGTCCGCCGCCACCGCGTAAGGCGCGGCTTCGAGCGCTGCAATCGTCACGATACCCGGCGTCGCAAATTTTTCGGTCGCACCCTCGGGCGCGGCGTCTGTCAGGTCGGCGGGCACCAGACCGCTCGTCGCCTTTTCCCGATTCGCCGCATAGCCGCTCGCGTCACAGTAGATCACATCGTCGTCGCCGACCTCGGCCGGCACCATGAATTCGTGGGAGAAACTTCCGCCCATCACGCCCGTGTCGGCCTCGACCGCGATCGCGTGCGCGCCGATGCGTTTGAAGAACGCCTCGTAGGCCGCCTTCATCGCGAGGTAGCTCTGGATCGCGCGGTCGTCGTCCACGTCAAACGAGTAGGCATCCATCATCACGAACTCCTTCGCCCGCATCAGGCCGTAGCGCGGGCGGATTTCATTGCGAAACTTCGTGCCGATTTGGAAAAAATTCTTTGGCAGGTCGCGGTAGCTCGTGATCTCGGCCTTGACCAGCGGCGTGATGACCTCCTCGTGCGTCGGCCCGAGCACATAGTCCGGCTCCCGTCCCCCGCGCTTCCCGTCGCCGGCGCTGTCCGCGCGAAACATGATCTCCCTCGCCGCCGTCCACCGCGGTCCCTGCTGCCAGTTCTCCACCGGATGGAGGAACGGCATCGCCAGTTCGATGCCGCCGCCGCGCTCGATTTCTTCGCGGCAGATTTGCGTGAGCTTCTGCATCACCCGCAACCCGAGGGGCAGGAACGTGTAGAGCCCGCCCCCAAGCCTGCGCACGAGGCCCGCCCGGATGAGCAGCTTGTGCGAGGCGATTTCGGCGTCCGACGGACTTTCCTTCAGTGTCGGGATAAAATACTGGGACCAGAGTTTCATGCAGCCGGCCAACGAAACATCTCGCACCGGCCGGAGCAATTTTATTTGCGAGCCGCCGCCCGCCCGCGGTTAATCGTCCTCCCGCATGCCTCCCGCGCCTCAAGACCGTTCGCCCTGGCCGATGAAGTGGATCGCCGTTGCGATTCTCGTCGTCATCATCCCCTACACTTATCTCACGCTGCATTACCGTCGGCCCGGCCCGGCCTTCCAGCCCTACGCGGACCTGCAGGATCGCGCCAACGTCATCCGCCTCCTGGGCGCTGGCTACCAGCGCATCACCCTCGGCGCCCAGCGCCCCGCCGACCCGCTCCCTGCCGCGTCCGCCGCGCCCACCACCTCCGCCACCGGCGGCCTGCCCGCCGATCTCCTTCGCACCCTGGTCCAGCAGCCGCTGCTCCCCGCGGAAATTCTCCGCGTCTCCGCCGCGCCCAGCGCCAGCGCGATTCTCCCCTACGCCATTCAATTCACCTGCACCCTGCCCGATAATAAGGAGCAACTCGCCGGCGCCGAGCTCTACGTGAAGGGCGGCGAGATTCTTATCACGCCCGACTTTGAGCGCCTCACCGGGGGCCTTCTCACCCGCACGCGGGAAAACATCATCCTCCTCACCGTCCCCCCCGGCGCGCTCAAGCCCGGCCGCTATCACATCACACTCGCCGGGCGAAACACCTCTCGCGCGTGGACGCTGCAAGTGCATTGACGCGCCGCGCTGCATCGTCGAGAACTGCGCGCCCAAACAACGATGAGCAACGGCACCGCTCCCTCCACTCCCTCCTCCGGCCCCTCCGCCATCGCGACGACGATCAAGCCCACCGATCTGCGTGGCATCCTGACCTACGTTCCGCGTTTCCAAGGCCAGATCTTTATCATCGCGATCGACGGTGCCATCGTCGCCGACGAAAATTTCAGCAATCTCCTCGTCGACATCGCTGTCCTCCGCTCGCTCGCGATCAAGGTCGTCCTCGTCCACGGCATCGGCCTGCAGATTCAGGAGCTGTCCACCACGCGGAACATTCCGATCACCAACACCGACGGCACCGGTGTGACCGACGCCGCCACGCTTGATCTCGCCATTCGCGCCTCGTCCCGCGTCTCGCACGCCCTTGTCGAGGGCCTCACACAAAACGCGATGAAATGCGCGACCACCAACGCCATTCGCGCCCTCCCGACCGGCATCATCAAGGGCGTTGACCAGCAGTTCACCGGCAAAGTCGAGCGCATCGACAAAGATTTCCTCGGCGAACTCATCGAACGTTCGGTCGTGCCCGTCGTCTCGCCCATCGGCTTCGGCCCGGACGGCAAATCCCTCCGCGTCAACTCCGACCTGCTCGCCGCCGAACTCGCCGAGGCGCTGCACGCCACCAAAGTCATCTACCTCGGCCCGACGGACGGCCTCGAGATCGATGGCAAGGTCCGCCGCGAAATCTCCGTGGAGGCCGTGAAGAAAATTCTGTCTGAGCGCCCCGAGTCGATCGCGGAGGCCGGCCGCAGCAAGGCCGAGCACGCCGTCAAGGCGATCGAGACCGGGACCCCGCGGGTCCACATTCTCGACGGCCGCGTTTTCGACGGCCTGCTCAACGAGATTTTCTCCAGTGATGGCGTGGGTTCGCTGGTCTACGGCAACGACTACCAGCAGATCCGCCAGGCGCGCAAAAGCGACGTCCGCCTGATCTACAACCTCACCCGCGCCGCCGTCCGCCGCGAGGAGCTCATCCACCGCACCCAACAGGCCATCGAGAAAAATATCGACCAGTTTTACGTGTTCGAAATCGACGAGAACATCATCGCCTGCGTCACCCTCTACTTCTATCCCGGCAAGGCGCAGCTCGCCGAGGTCGGCTCGCTCTATGTCATGCCGTTTTATCACAACCGGGGTATCGGTAAGAAAATGGTGGAGTATGCCTGCTTGATGGCGAAGGAGCGGGGCGCGGCCACGGTCATCGCGCTCTCCACGCAGAGCTTCGGTTTCTTCAGCAACGTTTGCGGTTTTGAGGAGACGACGAAAGACGTCCTGCCCGATTCCCGTCTGAAACTCTACGAAGACAGCGGCCGCAACGCGAAGGTGCTGGTGAAGCAGCTCGGCTGAGCCTGGTTTCCGGGTGATTTCAGCAACGACGCGACCGAAATTCTAAACGAATCTGGCAGGCGACCGATGGTCCGTCTTTTGTTCTTAAAACCTCCGTCGAGTGAGCGCCCTTCGCCGCGACGCCGTCTCCGTTTTTCCCGCAAAAAACAGTGCGACGATCAAAACGTGGTGGGCAGGGACGGTTCGCTCCATCCTGACCGGAACCGAGGACAATCGGCGTGGCACGGCACCAGCAGGCAACGCTCATCACCTTCAACGAAGATTTTTCCAGAATTGCTACCGTCACCGAGCTGCGCGTAAGATTTCTGCCACGCCCGTCCGCCTAAACGCCATCGTGACCCTCGCCGAGCCCTCTCTATGAACGCCATGAAAAAATCCTTTTGATCGATGATGATCCGTTGGTCGCTCAGCTGATGGGCATGCTCGTGGAAAAATTTTCCGGCGAGCCGTATGCGTTGGAGCACGTTGCCGACTACGCCGGCGGGCTGCAACGCCTGTTGAGCGGTGGATATGCGCTGTGTCTGCTGGATTACCGCCTGGGCGATGGCAACGGCTTGGAGTTGCTGCGCGAGGCCAAGGCGAAGCTCTGCCCCACCCCGATCATCTTGCTCACCGGGGACACGCACGAAGAAACCGATCTCGCCGCCATGGAAGGCGGCGCCGCTGATTTCATCGTGAAGCGGGATCTCAAGCCCGACGCGTTGGAGCGGGCCATCGACTACGCGATCAAGACCGCTGAAGCCTTGAACAAACTCCAGGCCAAGACGAAGAAGCCTGAGCCGGGACCGGGCTAAGACGCCGGTCCCTCGCTTAGATTTTAACCAAAAAACGCGCCGGGAAAGGAGCCGTGGTCCGATCAGGCATTCCGCGCTCCGCGGTCTTCGTTCCCTCCCAAAAAGCAGCGGGCGTTTCCGCTACGTCACTCCTTTACTTCCACCACCACTTGCACCTCGGTCGTCGAGCCGCGCGGGAGGCCGTTGACGGCGACGGCGGCGCGGGCGTGCTTGCCCGCGTCGCCAAAAACTTTCACGAACAGGTCGCTCGCGCCGTTGATCACCGCCGGGCTGTCCGCGAAATTATCCACCGCGTTGACGAAGCCGCTCACGAACACGATCCGGGCAACACGGTCGAGCGAGCCGAGCGCGGCCTTGATGTTGGCGAGCGTGTTGAGGGCACACACCTCGGCGGATTTCTTGGCGGTCTCGACGGTTTGCTCCTTCCCGACCTGGCCAGTGTGGGTCATCTGCCCGTTGCATAGGCAGACGGTGCCAGCGCAATAAAGCAGGTTGCCCGTGCGCACCGTGGGCACGTAGCTGCCGGCAGCGGCGGGAGGGGTCGGGAGCGTGAGGCCAAGTTCAGCGAGGCGGGCTTCAGGATTCATCGTGGGCCGAGCGTCACGCTTTGGCGCGCGGACGCAAAGTTTTTTAGCGCAAACCCGGCGGCAGAAACTCCGTCGTCACGATCGACGGTAGCGCCACCGGCGCATCCAGGATTTTCAGCTCCATCAGCACCGCCATCTCCCGCCCCAATCGTGCCAAGGAAAGCTGGCCGAGATCCTCGCCTTTGGCGCGATCGCCCGTCGCGAACGAATGCGCGATCAGTTCGCCGCGCGAGAATTCGAGCTGTTCGCGCGTCATCTGCGAATTTCGCTCCAGGATCATCGCATGGGCGGGCGCGGGATCGCCGTCGAGGTAGTCCCGCCAGCCGCGCAGCGTGGCCGTGACAAATGCGCGCACCAGCGCCGGCTCCGTGCGCGCCAGCTCCCGACGGCAGATGATGGTTTGATACACGTCGTAGCCCGAGTCCGCCAGCAGCAGCGTCCGCACCTTCAGGCCGCGTTGCTGCACGTAGAACGGTTCATTGGTAATGAAGCACTGCTGCACGGTCGACTTATCCACGAGGAAGCCAGCCACCCCGTAGTTCAGCGGCCGCAGGTCGAATTTGATGCCGTATTTTTTTTGAATGAAGGGGATCCATGCCATGCCGACGGCCGCCGTGACGGTGCGGCCTTGCAGGTCTGGGAACGAACGCACCGGGCTTCCGTCGTGCACCATCAGCGCCTGCGGGTCGTGCTGAAACGTAGCGGCGACGATAAGCAGCGGCAGCCCCCGCGCGGCGGCCAGCATCACATCGTCGCTGCGATTCATCCCGAAATCAGCGGTGCCTTTTGCCACGGGCACCTTGATCGCGGCCCCCGGTCCGCCGGACCGGATGTCCACCGTCAGTCCCGCTTCCGCATAATACCCCCGGGCCAGCGCCTGATAAAAACCGCCGTGCTCTGCTTGGGGAAACCAGTCGGTTTGCAGTGAGACCGCGCGCAACCCCGCCTTGGTCGGAGGTTCGACCAGTGCCGGGCGCGAGCAACCCGCCGCGGACAAAACGGCGACAGTCGCAACCAGGGTGACACGCAGAAGACTCACGCCCCCATGATGAAAATCCTGTCGCCCGCGCGGCGAGCACCAAACCCGCAGGGTTGCGTCATAGTCCCGCCTCTGAAATATCCGCGGCATGCGTTTCGCCGAGTGGCAGCAATTTTCCCCCACCGCAGCCGCCCGTGAATTGTTGCGGCGGGTGCGCACGCAGCTGCCACCGGCGCAGCAACGGGCGGCGATCGCGTGCCTGGCCGCGGAAGCAGAACTCGCCGCCAGCTTCACCACGGCCGGACGCACCGGGTTGCTCGGCGGCGTGCCCTACTTCGCCAAGGACCTCTTCGATGTGGCCGGCCGGCCCACGTTCGCCGGCTCCACGTTTCTCCCGGAGGCGCGTTCGACCCCGGCGCGCGACAGCCATCTCCTTCGCGCCATGACTGCCGCCGGCGCCGTCCTGGCGGGCAAGACGCAGCTCCACGAATTTGCCTACGGCATCACCGGCGAGAATCCGCACTATGGCGACTGCGAGCATCCGCGCTTTCCAGGCCGGACCACGGGCGGATCGAGCAGCGGCTCCGCCGCCGTCGTGGCGGCGGGCATCGCCCCGCTCGCGCTCGGCACCGATACGGGCGGGTCGGTGCGCGTGCCCGCGGCGTTTTGCGGGCTCTTTGGTTTTCGACTTACGGCGCGCGACCAGTGGATCGCCGATGCGTTTCCGCTCGCGCCGAGTTTTGATACCGCCGGCTGGTTCACCGCCAACGCGGAGGACATGCGCACCGCGATCGCCGCACTTATCGGACTGCGCACCTGCGAACGCGAACCCCGCGGCTGTTACCTGGAGCTGCCCGGCCTCGACGCCGAGGTTGCGACCGCCTGCCGTGACGCCGCCGCCCGCTTCACGACGCCGGCCGAGGCCACGGTGCGGGATGATTTGCTCCACGGGTTTTCCAGTGCGTCGGATACCTATCATACCGTCGTCGCCCTCGAAGCGTGGGCGGTGCATCAGACTTGGGCCGAGCGCTTCCGCTCGCGTTATGATCCAGTCGTGTGGCAGCGACTGAACCGGGTGCACTCATTCACACCCGCCCAGATCGACTCGGCGCCAACTGGCCTGACCGCCATGCGATTGCTCTGGACGAACTTTTTTCTCACCTACGATTTTCTCGTCCTGCCCGCTACACCCTGTCCGGCGTTAACCAAAGCCGACTGCACGCTCGCCAGCCGCAGTCGCCTCCTCGCGCTCACCGCGCCCGCCAGCCTCGGTGGATTGCCGGTGCTCACCGTGCCCGTCGCCCTGCCGTCCGGCCTGAGCACGGGCCTGCAAATCATTGTGAACCATCCGCAGAGTCCGGCCGTGAACTGGGCGTTGGGTCGCACGTAGGAGCAGCCTGCTGGCAGGCTGCTACTGCCAGAACAGGCGCTCCGCATTTCCGCCCAACACGGCCTCGCTCACCCCGTTCGCTTTCGCCTCGGCGATCAAACGCCCCATGGTCGGCTCCGCGTCGAGCTTCGGATAGAGGTTGAGCGGATAATCCGAACCGAACAAGACGCGCTTCGCCGGCACCAACTCGAGAAATTTCCTCCATACGTCCGCGCCGTAGAGCAACGGCGACGCGGCGGTATCAAAATAAATATTTTCCAACTTGTTCGCGCCCGCCTCACGCCGCGGCAGCATTCCGCCCCAGTGCGCGAGCACGAAGGTCGTCGTAGGATGCTCGCGCGCGAGCCGCACAAAATCCGCCAGCGGCGTCTCGACGCGACCTGGATAGGCGCGGCCCTCGGGATCCGTCACATGGAGATTCACGGGCAGCTTCCACTGGCCCGCCTGCTCCAGCACCGCGCGAAACACGGGATCATCCACCCCGTAGCCTTGCGAGTGCGGCGAGAGTTCCCCGACTCCAATCAGGCCCTCGCCCTGCGCCCGGGTCATCTCCTCCAGCGTCGCCGCCCTGCCGGCGAGTGGCTGCAACGCGGCGAAGGCCGCCAGCCGCTGCGGCTGGGCCCGGACACACTCGGCATAAAATCGATTTTGCCAGGCACACGATTCCGGTTTCTCCCAATACCATCCCAGCAAAACCGCCCGCGCCACCTCCGCGCGATCCATCTCGCGCAGCAGTTCGCCCACGCTGGGGAAAGCCTGCACCGCCCGCCCGTCCGCTCGCCGCCGCGTGCTCAGCGCGACCCACTGCCCCTCGCCGTGCGCCGCCGCCCACCCCGCGGGGTCGGCGTTGAGTTCCGAAGGATAGAGGTGGACGTGGCTGTCGATTATCATCGCACGCGGGAGAGCGGCCAAGATGCTTGACCCACTCGCACGGCACAAGCCGGGCTTAACGTTTTCGCTTCTTTCTCGATGATCGCTCGCGCCACCGCCGTTTTCCTTGGCCTGATGGGCTTCGCCGCCGCCGGCGCGGAAGTATTCCAGCCTAAAGTCGTCATCGTCGTGATGTTCGAACCGGCCGGCGGCGGCAGCGCGACCGGCGAACTCCGCTTCTGGCGCGAGCGTGAGCAGCTCGACCGGACCATTCCACTCCCCGCCGCGCTGCATGATGTGCAGGCCAAGGCCGACGGCTCGGTGATCGCGATCCTCACCGGCGTCGGCAACACCAACGCCGCGGCGTCCATCATGGCCCTGGGCCTGGATCCGCGCTTCGACCTGCGCCGCAGTTACTGGCTCGTGGCCGGCATCGCGGGCATCGATCCCGCCGACTGGCCGACCGGTTATTTTCCCCTCGGCAAAAAACGTCCCTACGAAAAGCCCCATCCGGCCACGGACTTCGCCGCCGGCAACGTCTATCAGCTGGACCCAGGCCTCGTGCGCTGGGCTTACGAGCTCACGCGAGACACTCCGCTCGCCGACTCCGACAAGATGCGCCAGCGCCGCGCCAAATACCCCGGCCAGCCGAATGCCCAGCGCCCGCCCTTCGTGCTCATCGGCGCCAATCTCGCCTCCTCCACCTACTGGTCGGGCCGACTGCTCAACCAGTGGGCCAACGCCTGGGTTGACTATTACACCGACGGCCGGGCCAATTACGTCACCACTGCGATGGAGGACAGCGGCACGCTGCGTTCGCTCACGAATCTCGACCGCGCCGGCAAGGTCGACGCCAAACGCGTGCTCGTGCTGCGCACGGCGAGTGATTTCGACATGCCATGGCCCGGCGCCACCACCGTGGAGGCACTGAACGACGATGAAGACGGACTCTACCCGGCCTATCTGCCTTCGCTCGAAGCGGCGTATCAGGTCGGCAGTCGCGTCGTCCATGCGCTCATCGCCGACTGGGACCGATACGCGACCGCCCTGCCGGGCGCGGCCAAAAAATGAGCGCCCATTGTCGGCCCCCATTTTCGCCGCGCCTCCGCTCTTCGCTCCCACCGCGCTAAAGCCACTGAACCTTTATGCTGCAACGTCTCTTCAAACTCTCGGAAAATAACACCACCGTCGGACGCGAACTTCAGGCCGGTCTCACGACGTTTGCGGCGATGGCCTATATCCTGGCGGTTAATCCGGCCATCCTCGCCAACACCGGCATGGACAAAGGCGCCCTGGTCACGGTCACCGCGCTCACCGCCGCGGTCGCCACGCTCCTGATGGCGCTCCTCACCAACTATCCCATCGCGCTCGCGCCGGGCATGGGCATCAACGCGTTCTTCACGTTCACCATTTGTCTCGGCCGCGGGGTGCCGTGGACGGAGGCCCTCGGAATGGTCTTCGTCAACGGCGTGATTTTCCTCCTCCTCTCCGTCACCGGCGTGCGGGAGAAAATCATCGCGGCCATTCCCCACTCCCTGAAAATCGCCGTCACGTGCGGCATCGGGCTCTTCATCGCCTTCATCGGGCTCAAGAATGGCGGCGTGATCGTCGCCAATCCCGCGACGTTTGTCTCCCACGGGAGCTTCACCTCCGGGCCGGTCGCGCTCTGTCTCGCGGGCGTCGCCCTCACCGCGATCCTCGTCGCCCGGCGGGTGCCGGGGGCGATCGTGATCAGCATCGCAGTGCTCACGGTCGCCGGGATTTTCGTCCCGGCCGGCGGCGGCGCGAGAGTCACCCAACTGCCGGCGAGTTTCTTCTCCCTCCCGGCTTCGCCCGCACCCGTGATGTTCAAGCTCACGTTTCATTTTCTCACGAGCTCCAACGCCATCTTCCTCGCGCTGCCCCTCATCCTCACGCTGCTGCTCGTCGATCTGTTTGATAACATCGGCACGCTCATCGGCGTGACGAAACGCGCCGGCTTCCTTCGCGCCGACGGCACGCTGCCCCGAGCCGGCCGCGCCCTGCTCGCCGATTCGATCGCGACGATTCTCAGCGCGCTCGCCGGCACTTCGACGGTCGTCAGCTACATCGAGTCGGCCTCCGGCGTCGAAGCCGGCGGCCGCACCGGGCTCACGACGACCACGACGGCGGCGCTGATGCTCTTGGCGTTGTTTCTGACACCGCTGATTTTGATTATCCCCGCAGCGGCCACGGCGCCCGCCCTCGTCATTGTGGGCGTGTTCATGATGCAGTCGGTCGTGGATATCGACCTGAAGGACTTCACTGTCGCCGCGCCGGCGGTGCTGACGATCCTGGCGATTCCCCTCACGTTTAGCATCGCCGACGGCATCGGCCTGGGCCTGATCTGCGCCGCGCTGCTCGCCCTGGCGCTGGGCGATTCCAAAAAAATGACCGTCGCCGGCTATGCCGTGGCGGTGATTTTCTTCCTCGAATTCTTCAAAATCTGGCCGTTTCGGTAGATCAAGTCTTCCGACCCTGCACTTCAAACAACGGCACGATCTTCATCGCGATCACGTCAACGAGCCCCTTGTCCGTCAGCCGCAACTCAGGGATCACCGAGAGCGGCAGGAGGTTAAAGCCCATATACGGCACGCGGCAGCCCAGCTTCACCCAGGCGCGCTTGAGCGCGGTCGTTTCTTTCGCCACCACCGGGGCCCGCCGATCGGATAGCAAACCCGCAATCGGCAGCGCCACACTGGCGAGGACTTTTCCTCTCTGGACCACGCAGACGCCGCCGCGAAGTTTTTTCACCGCGGCCAGCGCCCGTTGCATGTCGTGCTCATTCGTGCCGGCGAGCACCACGTTGTGGGCATCATGGCCCACGCTGCTCGCGACCGCGCCGTCCCGCAGGCCGAAGTCGCGCAACAAGCCATGCGCCACTCCGCCGTTTTTTCCGTGACGCTCGACCACGGTGAGGAAACACAGCTCGTGCCGCGTAAAGTGATCCGCCCAGGCGGCCGCCGGCGCGAGAGCCACGCGGTCACGCGCCGTCACGATGCCGGGCGGGATGAAGCGAATCACATTCGCCGTCACTGCTGCGACCGGCAGTTTGGGCGTCAGCGTCACCCGCCGCGGCAGTTTCACCGTCTGGTAGGCCGCACGCGGATAGCGGTAGCGCCGGCTGAGCGCGCGATCGAGGAGTGAGGTGATCTTCCGCCCCGCGACGACCAACTCGCCGCCGAACCAAGTGTTCTGCACCTCGAGCGCGTCGTTGAGCAAGACGACGTCGGCGCGGCGCGGCGGAGCGAGCCCGCCGAAATCACCGTCCAACGCATAGCGCGTCGCGGGATGCAGCGAACCCAGGCTCCACGCCGTGGTCGTCTTCAAGCCGGCCGCGACGGCCTGCCGCACGACCCAATCCATCCCGAATAAAAACAAATCGTCCGCATCGCGATCATCGGTGCAGACGCACACCCGCTTCGGGTTCGCACCCAGCTCGGTCACCGCCTTGATCGCCTGCGGCAGCGAATGCCAAGGCGTCGTCGGATTACCGCCGCGCAGAAACACCCACACGCCATTCTCAAGAAAATCGTTACTGATCTCCCGGTCGATGGCTTCGTGGGTGTCGCTCACGCCGCTCGCGGCGCCCGCCGCGACAAACTCGCGCCCATAGATGTGCCCGCACACGGGTCGGCCGCGCTTCAGTGCCTCCGCGAGGATCGCGTGGCTCCGCGCATCGCCCATGGCGACGGAAATGTAGTCCATCTTCTCGCCGAGCGCCTTCGCCTCGGGCCAGCGGTCGAAGATCCGCCCGATCTTGGCCGGCGTAAGATCGCCCCCGGCGGTTTCGAGCTGCGCATTCGTCGCCGGCACCGTGCTCGGCACCGTGAGAAAAACCGACAGCGGCGCCTGGCGCGCATCCGCCAACATCCACTCAATGCCGGCGACGTCGCACACGTTCCCGATCTCGTGGCTGTCGCAAAACACCGTCGTCGTGCCATTCAGCAACGCCGCCTCGGCAAACGCGCACGCCGTCATCATGCTGCTCTCAATGTGCACATGCGGGTCCACCAGCCCCGGGGCCAAAATGCCGCCGCGCGCGTCGTAGATCCTTGTCCGCGCGCCCGGCAATTTCGCGCGTTTGAACGCACCCGCTGGTTTCACCACTGCGATCCGTCCAGCCTTGATCCAAAGCTCGCGCCCCGGATGGATTCGCTCGGTGTAGGTCGAGAGCAGCCGCGCGCCGGTAATCACGAGGTCGGGCGCCGCCCGGCCCATGGCGACCGCGGCCAGCGAACGCGTCATGGTGTGCAGCGGGGCCACGGAAAAGCGGGTGAGCATGGCAGCGTTGAAGCAGGCGGCGGGCCGCCGCGCGAATCCATTTTTGCCCCGGAGGCACCCGCGGCGTGAGCGGCGGGATCGCTCGACTGCCCGAGCCCGTTGCCTTCCCTGTGCTCCCGCGCCGGGCGACGCGGCACTGGGATCTCGCCCTACTTCACCTCGTAGACTGTCGCGAGCTCGAGCAATTTTTTCTCCAACTCGCGGAAATATTCCTCCTCCGCCATCTTCGGCTTGGCCAGGCGCAGTTTCGCCACCGCGATTTCCAGCTCGTCGCGGCGCATCCGCACCGTCGGCGGCAGTTGCTGCTCGGTGACGCTGCGCAGGAGGTGAAACTGATGCGCCCGCGTGCCGTCGAGCGTGGCGCCGTCCTTCGCCTGTTTCTTGGCGCGCACTCCGCGAAACCACTCGGCCGGCGTGCCGAGCCCGTCGCCGTTGTCGTCGAGGAGCGCGTGCTCCGTCGCGAGGCGGCCCTCCGTCTTATAGAATTCGTTGGTGCGCTGCCCCGCCCCGAGAAACGCCTCGAGCAGCGAAACCTGCCCGTCCTTGTCGAGATCGCTTTTGGGATCGGCCATCGCCTCCGCCAGATATTTTCCGAACCTCGCATAGTTCTGCTCGAAGCCGCTCCGCGTCGAGGAGATGACCACCCGGTTGGGCGCGGAAAGTTTCGCCAGGAACGGCGCGCTGGCCGACGCCGTGTCGATGACCGCCACCGGCCGGTGGAATGGTTTCAACCAGAGGGCCAGTTCGCTCGCCGGCAGGTCGGGACCGCGCAGGTTGAACTTCGCCTCCTTGCCGTCGAACGTCCCGTGGCCGACCAGCACCACCCAAAGCTCGCCCACGCCTTCTTTCGGTTCGGCCGCCAACGCCTCCCGCAACCGGTCATGATCGCTCACCGCGCCCGGTTCCCCGCCGCCGAACGCGAGGTGTCTGGCCCCGGCCTGCGCGCTGATCGCCGCCCACGTCTCCACCGCCTTCGTGAACACCGGCGCAAATTCCGCTTCACCCGCCGCACCGGCGAGCACGATGACCGTGGCGCGTTCCGCCGCCAGCTCCGCGGCGCGCAGGCTCACCATGGCCAGGAAGAATAATGCCACGACGTTTCTCATGGCAGCCCTTTCCACCGCCGCAGGCCCCACTCTGCCAGCAGACACGCCAGCGCGAACGCGAACATTGCCGGTGTGTGCCACGCCGGATAAGTCCACGTCTCCATGACGGGCGCCTGCTGCTGCGGCAGCCGGCGCGCAAACTTGTCCAAATCCGCCGCCGCGATCAATTCACCGCCCGTCTTGCGCGCGAGGTCCGCCAACAGCGCGACGTTGGGCGTGAGCGAGCGAAATTCCTCCGCCGCGAGGTCGGTGCTCCAGCCGGCCTCGGCGCGACCCAGATCGGCCCCGGCGTTGTTCTTTACCAGCGCCGTCGCCTTGTAGCCGCCGGTTTGCCGGGGCACGTAGGTCGCCTGATAAAGACCCGGCTCGCTGAGGGCGGGCTCCGCTTCGAGCCGAATGGGCGTCGCCGCCGCTCCCGCCGTGCCCTCAAAAATCTGCGACTGCACCTCGATGGTCACGGTCGCGTCGTCCACCGCCTGAAATTTTTCGTCGCGCACCCGCACCTGCACGAGCATCGCGCCATTCGCATCGGCCGGCAGTGGTTCGACCGCGCAGTCGACGCGACTCGGCACATCGGCGACCAGCCAGCGCGCCAGTTGCCGCCACGCCTTGTCCATGTCGGCGTGCGCCGCGGCGTCCTTCGCGCCCCAACGCCAGACATCGCCCACCATCAGGGCCGCGCTGCGACCACGCCCAAAACGCTGCACCGCGAGCGCCGGCAGCTCCGTTCCCTGGGCATCGCGCAACGTTGCGATGACGGTCGCGCCGGGCTTGATCGCCCGCACGCGGTTCACGATCTCAAAGGTCTGCATCCCGTCGAGCCGCGTGCGCTCGTCGGCCTCGTTGTCGCGCAGCCGCGCCCACGCCTGCAACCAACCTTCCCGGGCGAGCTGAAAATGCATCGGACCGGGCGGCACGATCGTCTCTTCGCGATCAAGGTAGACCGGCAACATGTCGCCGACCGGCGTTCGCTGGTATTTTCCCTCTTGAAAACTTTCCATGCCACCGAGCATCAGAAAACCGCCACCGCGCTCGGACACAAATTTCTGCAACAGCTGGGCCTGCGTGGGCGAGAAAAACTCCGCCTCCAGGTCGTCGACCATCACGGCGTGATAACCGTAGAGATCCTCCGGGGTCTGCGGGAACCCCGCGCGCAGCTCGACTTCATCGCGCGTGTTCAGCCGCACGAGCACTGGCTGGTCGTAGCGCTGCACCTCTTCCGGCGATTGGTTGCCAAAGCCGCGGAACAGCGGGTTGCTCGTTTCGCCGATCCGGCCGCGGAAATCGAACTTCGGCTCGCGCTTCGCCACGCGGATGAGCCCGACGAGCTGCACCTGCTCGTCCGACTGCAGGGCGCGATTGAGAAACTTGAATTCCCAATTCGGCCGGCCGGAGACATAGAGAATACGGAAAGGCCCCTGCCCGCGATCGACCGCGACCACGCGGGTATTGTTGGCCAAGGTCGCTTCACCGCCGGTCGGCGCCGCCGCCCCGGCTCCGGCTGCCGTCTCGCCGCGAGCGCCCACGCTCACTTGATAAAACGACAGGCCCGGCAGCTCCGGCTTCAGTTGAAAACGAAAGGCCACCGTCTCGCCCTCGCCGCGCGCATCGATCGTCTGCTCCTGGACCGTCCGACCGTTGCGATCCACCAGTCGCGCGACAATCGGCTGGCCGCGATAGCCCGCCGCCGTCACGTCGGCCTGAATCGAAACGGGCGCATCCTCAAATGAACTCTGACTCACGTGCACCTGTTGCACCGCGATGTCGCGCACCGGCTCGGTGCGGCCGACCACGACGGGATAAATCGGCGGCAGCCCGCGCAGGTCTGGCAGCACGCCGCCCGGCAGATCGGTGGCGTTGCCATCGGTCAGCAGCAAAATCCCTGCGAGCGGCCGGCCTTGGAAACGCTCCGCCATCGTGTGCAGCGCGGAGCCGAGGGCGGTGGCGCGGCCATCGAACGTGAGCTCGTGAAAATCCGCGGTGGCCTGCAGGCGCGCATCGAACAAATAGCGGCGCAGCTCAAAGGTGCCCGCGAGCGCCGACTGCCAGCCCGCGCCGCGGGGATCGACGAGTTCGCGCAGCACCTCACCCCGGGTGCGTGGATCACCCCGGTCGTGGATTTGCAGGCCGGCGCTGTTGTCCGCCACGACGGCGAAAAGATTCGCCCCGGGCCGGGGACGCTGGCCGAGCCAGAGTGGCTCCAGCAGACAGAGGGCGAGCGCGGCGATCCCGACGACCTTGAGCGTGAGGCACACCCAGCGCAGCGGCTGCGCCGCCGCCGCTCGATAGCTCCACACCAGCACGAGCACGGCCACCGCGCAAAACGCGACCGCCGGCCAAAGCCAGCTCCAGCCGGAAAATGTGAGAGAGAGCGCAGGCATTATTTGCGATGATCCGACGCGGGTGCGCCGGGCCGCGCGCCGCCAGCCGATCGATCCCGCCGTTCACCCGGCCAGCTACGATACGGATGATGCATCGCGCGTTTCATTTGTCCTTGCCGAGCTCCTCGTAATAACGGCGCACCGATTCCGCGAAGCGGGTCGGCACCGGGTCGCGGTCGATCGGCGCGAGCGAATCCTTCGAGTCGTGCCGCGCCAGTTCCTCCGCCACGCGACTGCGCACCTCCACCAGCGGCTTCAAAATCTGCAGTCGCACGACCGTCCAGTCGGGCTTCGTGCGCGTCTGCGCCACATCCCGCCGAAACAGTCGCGCGCGCTCCCGCGCGGTCGCGACGGCATTGCGCAGTTCCGGGGTGTCGAGCAATTCCTCGACATTGCGGAGCCGCTCGGTCCACGGCCCAAAATCTCCGCCGGTCAGCGGCCCGCCATTCCAGTTGCCACCCATCACGCCACCGCGATCTGTGGCCCCGCGATTGTCGACGCCGCCATTGAGGATATCGTCAACGTTGAGGCCACCGCCGCGCGCGCCCGGACCGTTGCGCGCGCCACCGCGAGTGTTGTTCGCCACCGCCCCGCCCCGCTGGCCCGGCTGCTGGCCGCGCTGACCGGACGGCTGACCACCCGGCCCGGGCTGCTGGCCGTCGCGGCCCGGTGACGCGGCGGATGGCTCACCTTCGCCCGGGGCCTGGCCGGGCTGATTGCCGCCCTCGGGCGGCGGCGTGCCGGCCTGGCGCTGATCGCCCGTCGCCGCGCCGGGTCGTGATTCGCCCCCGGGGGCGGCATCACCGGCCGCCTGAGCGATCTCGCGGCGCAGTTGATCGGTCAGAGCGTCGAGCTCCGATTGGGCCAGCTTCAACTGTTCGGCGTCATCGCCGAGCACGCTTTCGGCAGCGCGCTCGACCCCGCGTCGCAGTTCATCTATCTCGCCGCGCGCGCGCCGGCCGGCCTGGCCCGCCTGCGGGAGATAGCCCAACCGCAGCATCTCGCTCGCCAGATCCAACACCTTTCCGCCACTCGCCCGTTCCTCGGTTTTTTTCAGACGGTCGTTCAGGTCTCGCGTCAGCATGCCACGGTTGAGCAGCTCTTGTTTCGCTTCCTTCACGCTGTTGGCGTCGTCCTGATTTAGTTTCCGAATGCTGTCGTAAAGCTGCCGCGTGATTAGCGGCTCGGTGTTTTCCGCCTGTTCGGAGATCTGCGTGGCCCGGTCAACGAGCTTGTTCAGGCGTTCCTTCTGCTGCGCCAGTTCTTTGCTCAGCTCCGCGCGATCGACGGTGTCGCTCAGGGTCTTGCGCTGGGCGCCACCAAGTTCGTCGAGTTTCTGGCCGATTTGTTCCTGCTCGCGGGCGAGCTCGCGGGCTTCGCCGCGCATCTCGCGCAGTTCGTCGGCGAACTGACTGGAATTTTCCTTGCGCAGATCGTCGCGCATTTGCTGGAGCTGGCGCTGGGCGCGGGTGCCGGCGGCGAGGGCCTGCGCCACGGACCCCTGCGCAGCTGCCTCCGAGGCTTTTTGCAGTTCGCTGCGCGTCTGCTCGAGCTGCTCGCGCTCCTGCGACATCTGCGCCTGGTTTTCTGGACGGTCCATCCGCTGGCGCACCTCGTCCGCATCGGCGAGCATCTGCTGCTGCTCCTCCTGCAGGCGTTTCAGGCGGTGGCGGAGATCCGCGCGCTCCTGCTCCGTGTGCGCTTCCTGCAAAGACGTCTGCAATTCCTTGAGCCGTTCATTGATATCCTGCTGACGGCGGGCGAGCTCCTGCAGCCGGTTCATCACCTGCAACTGTTCCTGCCGCTCCGTGCTCTTCGGCGCCTGCGCCTGGCGCTGGGTCTCGTAACGGTTTTCCGCCTGCGTAAGATCGAGCTGGTCGATCTGCCGCTGGTTCGCCTGCTGGCCCTGCCCACCCTGGCCGCGGCTCCGACTGCGGTTGCGCGCGACGTTCGTCTCGCGCGCCTGTAATTTTAGCAACGCCTGATAGGCCGCTTGCTCGGCCGGCAGTGCGGAGGCGAGGTTCGCGGGGGATTTCGCCGCCCCGGCCAGTTTCTCCAACGCCAGTTCCATCTCCTTCGTGGCGGCGCCCCAGAGCGCGGTCTCGCGCGGCGAGCGGGCGTTGCCCGCCGTTTCCTCGGCCTGCTCGAGCGCCTGCTTTTGCGAATCGTGGACCACCGCGGCATCGTCCGCATATTTCGGCGTGGCGCCATCGCGCTGGAGTTTCCACGTGGCGTTGATGATTTGTTTTTGCAACTCGGTGAGCCGGCGCGACTGGTTGCCCTGGCCCGACTGCTGTTGCTGCTGCTGTTGTTCTTCAGTCTGCATGCCCTGACTCTCGCGAAAAATTTCATCGAACGGCCGCACTTCGCCGAAAAATAAATCGCTGCTCGTGCGTCGCAGCTTGCCGTCGGGTCCAAGGTCGTCGGCCCAGGCATACCACGAGACGAGGTCATCCGGCTTTACGCCGATTTCCTCCAGCTTCAGCAGATAGCTGAACGGGCGTTTTTCCTTCGCTCCCGTATTCTTGCCCAGCTCGATGAACTTCGTCTCGCCACCCGCCACGGCATAAGCGAGGCCATAGGCCGGCGACCCAAAATCGTCGAAGACGGTGCCCTCAAACGCGATTTCCTCGAGCGCCGACGGCCGCACGTCACCGCGCGGCGAGGCGAGCCGCAGCTCGGGCGGGCGGTTCGGTTGCACGTCGATGATGAAGGGCGCGGAGATCTTATTTTTGCGACCATCGGCATCCACAAGTTGCAAATCGTAGGCCTGGCTCGCCGCGAGCACGAAAGCCGGCAGTTTCGCCACGGCCTGACCGGGGACGACTTGCAGCGGGATCTCCGTCTTCTTCACGCCGCGAGTGACGAGCTTCGCGGACGCGACCGGCTTGTTGAGTTGCAGCGCGTAGTCGAGCTTCGTCCCTTCGACCGCGCTGATGCGGCGCGTATCTTCGATGTGCTTTTTCGGCAGCTTGGTATAACCGGGAAACGCGAGGTCGGCGTCGGCGCGCACCAGCCGCGGATGCTCATAAACGGCCACCTTGAAATCGCGCGTGCGCTGGCCCCGGTATTCGAGATGGTAGGTAAAATCACTGGCGACCTCCGGCACACTGCCGCCGAAGACCGGATCGGCGAGGCTCTTGACCAGCGGGATGGTGCGCGCGGGGACGGCGTTCTCGCGCACCACGAGAGTCACCGTCGCGGGCAACGTGCGGCCAAAACGCGCCAGCACCACGAGGCTATCGCCCCGCTCGATGCTGGTGTCGCCGGGCGTGACCGTGATTCCGTCCGCACCCAGCCAGGGAGTCGGGGCGCGACTGGTCGAGGTCACCCGCACGCCGCTCAGCGCCACGAGAAAACATCCTAACGCCACCGCGTGCGCCGCGTGCGTCCACGCGAGCCGCGCCGTGGGGACGACCTTGTGCCAGTCCTGCTCCCGGCTGCGCGTCATCGCCTCCTGCAGCACGCGATGTTGCAAGTAGCCCGGCTCACGGCCGGCGGTGAGACGTTGCTGCACCGCGGTCAGCAGCACGCCGTTCAACTCGGGATGGGCTTCTTCAATTTTGTTCGCGGCCCAGCGATGATCGGGCGTCGTCTCAAAATGTCGGATTGTCAGCGCGGTCACCAGCATGGTGGCGAGGCCCGCGAGTGCGGGCAGCGTGAACGTCGACGTCCAACCGGTCGCGCGTTCGAGCCCCAGCAGCGCCATGCCCGCGACCGCCGCGACGGCCCAGCCCAACGCGAGCTTCCGCGACAACCCGAGCCACTGGTGACGGCGAATTACGCGCTGCAGCCGGTCCTGGAGAAAATTTTCATTCATGATGCGGGCTCCTCTTGTTTCACGTTCAGCCGGCGCGCCGTCCAACCGGCGAGCACGGACTCCATCAACAACACGGCGAGCGTCGCCGCAATAAACCAGCGCCAAAGCTTCTGGCGGTTTTCCGCCGCGCTCCCTTGGAGCAAAAGCTTGTTTTCGACCGGGCGGGCGGCGTCAGTCTCGGGTGGCGCGACCGGCACCCCAAGATGCTCGAGCTCATCCGCGGCGAGCGGCGCGGTGCGGCTCTCGTTGGCATCAACGTTCACGGCGAACCGTTGCGCGCGGCCCGCGACCGTTAGTTCATAGAAACCGGGTTGGGCCGTCGCGGTGAAACTCTTGGTGTCTGCCGGCCACGGGGTCGGAGTGGCGCTGCCGGGCACGCGAATCGTCGTGGCGCCGACGGGCCAGGGCACCGCGTCACCCACAAACCACTGGGCCGGCGGTGCGCCGACGCCCCCGCCGAGTTCGATCAGCGAGTAAAGCAGCGGCACAAATTTGGACGAGACCGCGAGCTGGCTGTCCTCGGGTTGCCAGCCCGTCGTCAAGATGATCAGGCGCCCTTTGCCGAGCGGAACCTCCACCAGCGCCGGTGCCCCGCTGTCGAAGCGCGCGACGACGCGAGCGTCGGGAATCGAAGCTGGATCGAGTTTCCGGTATTTCCAGATGTGAATCTTGGTGAAGTCGCTGAACCGCGGGTCCGCAAACGGGGCAAAGAGCGGATGTTTGAAATCGATCTCGGCCAACATCGCGTAATTTCCCGGCCGCGCCTCCTCCAGCGCGACGCCCTCGCGGCCCAGCAGGGCGGCGAGCGTCGGCGCGGCGGCCGCCGACTCGGGCGTGAAGACCACGGTCTTCCCTGCTAGCATCCGTTCCCGGAGGGCGTTCGCCGGTGCGCCCGGCAGCAATTCGGCCACGAAGATCACGGACGCGGCGTCGACTTCGTCGGCGAGCAGCGGGGCGGTGGGCGCGCGCGCCACGACCGCCACGGCGAGCCGGGGCGTGTCGGACAGTGCGCGGCGCAGGAAGAAAAGCGGGCGACGCACATCGTCGGGCGCATCGCGCCCGAGCCACAGCACGCTGAGTTTTTGCTGGGCGGGCGGGAGGACGAAGACGGTGTTGTCAAAATCCTCATCATCGCCGCGCAGCACAATGCGATCGGAAGCCGGGGAATTCTTTGGCACGGGCACCGCGACGACGCGGCTTTGGCCGGGCGGCACGTAGACCTCGAGGGGCGGGCCCGCGAAATCGGCGCTGCCGTCGGGACGCCCCCAGCCGACCTTGAATTGCTCGCGCTTTGAATCGGCGGAATTGCTCACCCGCACCCGCACCGTGGGGGTGGCTGCCGCAGCCGAGTCGGCGCTGTCGGCGACAAGTTGCAGGCCGGCGTTGGTTACGTTTCGCGCCTTTACCGGCTCGACGAGCAGGTCGACGCCTTTCGGCCATTCGTAGGCCTGCAGCGCATCGAGGCGGCTGCCCGCCTGAAGATCGCTCACGAGGACAATCTGGCGCGGGCCCGCGGCCCGCTTGCCATCGGTCTCGGCCAGCGCCTCGGCGGCAGTGATGAGGGCGTTGCCCAAATGCGTGCCGGCCCAGCCGGGCGTCACGGCGGCCAGCCGTGCGCTGGCCAGAGCGGCCCGATCGCCGGCGGGCGTCCGATTCCATTCGTCGAAGGGCACGAGCGCCGTCGCCGCGCGATCGAAGGTAAGCAACGCGAGTTCATCCATCGGGGCAACGCGGCGGAGGACCGCTTCGACGCGTTCACGCGCGGCCGGCCACACGCCGTCGCGCCGCATGCTGGCGCTGACGTCGACGAGCACGACCAGGCGTTTCGGCCGGGCCCCGGTCGGATCGATGAGCGGCGTCTCCTTGAAAAACGGCCGGGAAAAACCGAGCGCCAGCAATCCCAGGGCGAGGCAGCGGAGCAGGAGCAACAGCAGATGTTCCAGCCGGCTGCGCTGGGACAGGCGCGGTGGGGTGGGCCGCAGGAACATCAGCGAGCTGAACGTCGCCCGCTCGCGCGTCGTGCGCCGGACGAGATGGTAGATCACCGGCAGCGCGACGGCGAGTCCGCCGAGCAGAAAGAGCGGCGCGAGGAAATTCATGAGACCCCTCCGTTGCCCGAACGGGTGGCGCGGCGGAACTGGCGACCGCGTTTCATCCGCTCCTGCAGGAATCCAAACAGCGCGATTTCGAGCGGTTGATCGGTCGAGAGCCGGTGACAGTTGATCCCGAGCTTGCGGCAAATGGCGCTCAACGCTTCGCCATGCGCCTTGATCTTCACCATGTAGTCGGCCCGGGCGGCGGCGGGATCGAGATAGAGCGTGCGCCCCGATTCCACGTCCTCAAACAAGGCGGGTTGCTCGAGCCCAAGGTTGAGCTCCGCGGGATCAAGCACCTGAAAAACGCTGACGTCATGGCCGCAGGCGGTCAGCGCAAGGAGATTTCGCTCCAGCTGATCGAGCGGGGCGAGAAAATCGGAAATCAGCGCCACGAGCCCGCGCCGGCGGACGAGGGCGGTGATGCGCTCGAGCGGCGCCGCCAGATTGGTCGCGGAGCCGGCGGAGGGTTTATCCAACGCGTGCATGAGCTGGCGCAAATGGCCGGCGCGGTGGCGCGCGGGGAGAAACTCGCGCACCTGATCGTCGAACGTGAGCAGGCCGACGGCGTCGCCCTGCAGGTGAAGAAAATGCGCGAGCGTGGCGGCCAGGGTCGCGGCGTAGAGCGCCTTGGTGTAGCCGCGCGTGCCATAGTTCATCGAGCGGCTCTGGTCGACCAGGAGCTGGCAACGAAGATTCGTCTCGTCCTCGTATTTCTTGATGAAGTAGCGGTCACTGCGCGCATAGACCCGCCAATCGAGGTAGCGCGGATCGTCGCCCGGCGTGTAGGGACGATACTCGGTGAACTCGACCGAGAAGCCGTGATAGGGACTGCGATGCAGTCCGCTCCAGAAACCCTCCACCACGGCCCGCGCGCGCAACTCCAGGCTGCGAATGCTCATCAACGCCTTTGGGTCGATGAGCTTCGCCGACGAGAGCGCGGGACTCGGCACGGTGGCGGTCATGGATTCATCCCGTCTTGACCGGAGTCGGGATCGTCGCGAGCACGCGTTTGATCACTTCCTCGACGCTGATGCCGTCGGCTTCGGCGCGATAGTTCAGGAGGATGCGATGGCGCAGCGCCGGAGCCGCCAGCGCCTGGATGTCCCCGGTCGTGACGTGCGCGCGGCCTTGCAGGAGCGCGCGGGCCTTGGCGCCGAGAATGAGAAACTGGCCGGCGCGGGTGCCCGCGCCCCAGCTCACCCAATCGTTGACGAAGTCCGGGGTGGCGGCTTGATGCGGGCGGGAGGCGGCCGCGAGCTGCACCGCGTAGCGGACCATTTCCTCGGCGACGGGAACTTTGCGAACGAGTTCGTGGAAGCGCAGCACGTCCTCACCGGTGAAGAGCGCGTCGATCGCGGCGGGCCGTCCGGCGGTCGTTTCCGTCACGACGCGCACTTCCTCAGCCTCGGGCAGGTAGTCCATCACGACGTTGAACATGAAACGATCGAGCTGCGCCTCGGGGAGCGGATAGGTGCCCTCCATCTCGATCGGGTTTTGCGTGGCGAGGACAAAGAACGGCTCGGCCAGCACGTGGCGGATGCCCGCCGCCGTGACTTGGTGCTCCTGCATCGCCTCCAGCAACGCGGCCTGCGTCTTTGGCGGCGTGCGGTTGATCTCATCGGCGAGAATCATGTTCGCAAACACCGGACCGCGCACGAAGGTCATCTTCCGCTCCCCGCCGGTGTCCTGCAGAATCTCCGTGCCGGTGATGTCGGCCGGCATGAGGTCGGGCGTGAACTGGATGCGTCGGAACTCGAGGTGGAAAATTTGCGCGATGGATTTTACGAGGAGCGTCTTCGCCAGGCCCGGCGCACCGGTGATCAGGCAGTGGCCGCCCGCCAGGAGGGCGACCATGATCTGCTCAATCACGTCGCGCTGGCCGACGATGACCTTGGCCAGCTCGGCCTCGATGCGGGCGCGGCCGGCGAGCAGGTGCTCGGCGGTTTCACGCTCGGCGGCGAAGGCGGCGGAGCTCGGGGCGGAGGGGGCGAGGACGGGCGGGATGGGGATGCTCATTTGAAAAATTCTCAGTGGGTCATCAGATGGAAGATGATATTGATGCCGAGCGGATAGGCGATCTTCTCGGAAAAAATGTGAAAGTAATCGCTGTCCTCACCCTCGCGCTCCCAGCCGTCACTGACGTCACTGTTGTGGATCACCAGGGCCATGATGCGCTGTTTGTCGTCGAGCCACGCGCGAACGTGCATCTTGTCCGAGCCCTCGCCGCGATCGACGCGTTGAAGGTGGGAGTTCGGATCGCGCGGGTCGAAATCCTGATTCCAAAACTGGATCGTCGGCACCTGCAGCCGCTGCATCGGGCCCTTGAGGTCGAACACGCAGTGAAAGATCGGATGATCCGTCGTCAGCTCGGTCCAGGTCCGCCCCGGCAGCACCCGTTTCATCTGCGCCTCAAAGCCGTCCCACTCCCGGGCGCTCCAAAAATCGTTCACGAACAGCGCGCCACCATTGCGAAGATATTTTTGCAGAATATCAACCTCCGGATCGCTCAGCAGAATATACCCCGCATGCTCCATATAAATGAGCGGATAGTCGGTCAGCGCGGGATCCGACAGCTTCAGCACGCGGCCGTCGGGGTCGACTCTGGTGGACGTGAGTTGCTGCAACCGGTAGGAGAAGTTCAGATCGGCGTCGGGGAAGTCCACCCACCAGCCGAGCCAGGGGCCGATGCCACGCCCGGGGCCGAAGGGGCGCGTCGTCCCAGCCGTAGCCGTTTTGAAAATGACGCGGGCAAACGTGAAGACATCCCGCTCAAAGCCCGGCGGATTGGTCCACTCCGGCGTGCCCGTGCTATGCGATGCCGCCTCGCGCGCGGTCTTCACGGTGTCCTCGTTGATGAACGTGCCGCCCTCGCCCCGAATCAAACCCGGCCCGTCCTCGGTGCCGGGTCCATAACCGCCCCGCCCGCCGCCCCGCCGGAATTGTCCGGAACACACGCCGGACCCAAAGACGGCGACGGCGCCCAGCAGGAGAATTGTTCGGCGCCCGTTCATGTCAGTGCGTGAGCGAATAGAAGATGATGTTTATCCCAAGCGGATAGGCGATCTTCTCGGAGAACAGCTTGAAATATTCGCCGTTTTCGCCCTCGCGCTCCCAGCCATCGCCGTTGTCGGTGTTGTGCGTGGCGATGACCATCATGCGGCCCTTGTCGTCGAAGATCGCGCGGTGGTGCACCACGGCCGACTCCTCGCCGCGCTCAGAGGTTTCGCCCCCGCTCCATTCCCACCCCCGGATGCTCGGCACCTGCCCCTTGGCTTTGATCTCGAAGACGCAGTGATAAACCGCGTGAGTCAGCGGCAGCTCAGAAAAAGCGCGGTCGGGCAGGACTTCCTTCAAAACGCGGGCGGCGTTGTCCCACTCGCGCTCACCCCAGAAGTCGTCGAGCATCAGGAAACCGCCGTTGAGCAGATATTTTCTCAATGCAACAATTTCCGGGTCGGTTAAGTAAAGACTGCCGGGCTCGACCATGTAGATGAACGGATAATCGGAAAGATCTGGATCGGTAAGCTGGATGAACCGGCCGTCGGGATCCACCTTCATCGACGTCATCTGCTGGAGCCGGTAAGAAAAATTCAGATCGCTGTCGGGTGTGTCGGTGGACCAGGAACCGCGGGAACGGTAACCGGTGTTCGCCATGCCGCGCCGCACGCGGACAAAAGTGAACACGTCCTTTTCGAACCCGCGCGGGTTGGTCCAGACCGGCGTGCCCGTGCTGTGCGTCGAGACTTCGCGCGCGGTGCGCACGTCCTCACCGATCCAGCCACCCTCGCCCCAGTCGCCCCCGCCTCCGCCTCCGCCCCCGCGACTGCCACCCCGACCGCCGCCGCGCCGGCCCTGCGCCACCGCCAGTGTGACGAGGACGAGAAAAACTACCGCAAATAGAACAGGTTTTTTCACGATTTCTTCGGCGGTAAATCCGACTCTGACGGTCGCGTGACCGCGGGCGCGGGTTTGGATCCGGCGGTGGCTCCCTCCGCGCCCTGGAGTTCGAGCAGCAGCTTGAGCGCAGCGCGGAAGCGCGGTGTTTCCTCGAGTGCGAGCAGGGTCTGGCGGCGGGCCTCGGCGGCGTCGCCGTGGCGGTGCAGCAATTGGGCGAGTTGAAAATGTGCATCGGCGGCGTCGGGTGGATCGAGTTGCAGCAGCGTGCGCCAGGCGGCGATGGCGGCCGGCACGTCACCCGTCGCGGCGCTGGCCTGCGCAAGATAGCGATAAGGCGGCGCCACGAGTGGATTAACCGCCAGGTAGCGCTCAACGTTTTTCACCGTGGCCGGCCAGTCTTGGGCGGCGGCGGCGAGTTCCATGAGCCGCAGGTAGGCGTCGGGCGCCTCGTCGTCGATCGCCGCCCATCTGGTCAACGCGGCGCGCTCGGCCGCAGTGTCACCGAGCGAATGCAACGCGGCGACGAGCGGGCGGTGGGCGGAATCCGAACCTTTCTGGGAGGGATACAGCTCGGTCACCCGCGCGAGCACGTCCCGGGCCTCCGCCCATTTCTGCGCCTCGATGAACTGTCGTGCATGCAGCAGCATCGCCCAGTAATTATCGGGATGCTGTTGCTCCCACGCCGCGAGCTCCGCGGTGCCCGCGGGCAGCATCAGTTCCGGCGCGGGTTTTTCCCAGTCGAGCTTGGGCGCGAGCTGGGTCGCGCGCTCGCGGGCGAACGCCGCGAAGTCTTTTTCCAATTGCGCCAAGGGCGCGACGTTTTTGGCGAGCGCGGCATTGATCTCCGCTCCATCGCGCAAATCGCGCAGCACCCCGCGCAGATGGTCGTGGCCAAAGCGGTTGATGATGAATTCCACCACCAGCGACGACTCCAGATAGGCCAGCTGCATGTGCTCGGGGGTTTTCGGTGAGAGAAACGCCGCGCTCAGGCTGCCGACTGGAACGAGATCCTCGCCTAGAATCATGGTGCGGTAGCGCGAATTTATCCGCATGCCGCGCGCGGGGTCCACCTGGCTTTCTTCATAGACGGAAATTCCTTCACTCAACCAGCGCGGCATCTTGTTTTTCGTCAGCTGCAGCGTGACGACGTGGCAGAATTCGTGCCACAGCACCGACTCCCAGTTCACCGGATGGCCGCCCACCGCAGCGGGACCGTTGGCCGTGACCACCCGGCCGAAGCACACGCCGAGAAAGCCCGGAATGTCGGGCAGGCCAAAGGTCCGCACCGCAAAATCCTTCTGGTCGGCGAAAATTTCCACGTAGGTCGGGCGCGCGAGTTCGACGCCATACTTCGCCGTGAGGGTCTCTTTCGCCCGCGTCAGCAGCGCCAGCACCCGCGGGCCGTAGATAGCCGCCTCGGTCGCGGCCATCCGCACGACGAAGTCGGCGTGGGTGAGCGTCGCGTATTTCGCCATCGTGTCGCGCAGCGTGATCAGGTTGTAGGCCTCGACGTCGTAGTCATCCTTGTCGTGCACTGCCTGCGCGAGCGCCCAGCCTTCGGTTTCGTCGCCGAGCCGGAGCAAATCGCTCGCGAGTTGCGCCGTCGCGGGCAGGTAGGTCGGATCGGACGCCCGGGCCCGGCGCTGGTAGGCGGCACCCTCGGCAAAGCGGTATTTCTGCGAAAGCTTCTGGCCGATGAGAAAGTCCACCCGCGGGTTGGCCGGCCACGCCCGGAGCGCGGTGGCCCGCGCGTCCGCCTCGGCCGTGATGTCGTTGCGCAGATGGGCGAGCACCGCGCGGTCCGCCCACGCGTCTGGCTCCACCGGATTGATCGCGATCACCTGGTCGAGGAGCTTGGCCGCCTCGCCGTAGTCCTCCGCATCGATGTGATGGTCGGCCATCAGGAGCAGGCTCGGCACATGGCGGGGATTCAGCTTCAACGCCGCGGCCAGCGCCTCGAGCATCGCCGCCCGGGCCCCCGTCGCATAGGCGCGGGCGCGGCCGAGGTGCAAATCGGGATCGTCGGGCAGCTGCTTCAGGCCGTCCTCAAACGCCTTTGCCGCGAGCGCAAAATCGTGCTTCTCCAGCGCCAGCTCGCCGCGCGCGAGATAGACATCGCGCAATTTCGGGTCGGCCTTCTGCGCCGTGGCATACAGTTTATCAAGCACATCCTTCGGGTCGGCGCCGAGGAGCAGCGCCGCGCGGCCGAAAACCACCAACTCCGCCGGGTCCCGATACATCCACTGCCGCGCCGCGACCGACTGCCGGATTTCGTCGAGCATCTTCTCCGCCACCGCCGGCTGGCCGTTGGCGTAGGCCACGGTGCGCCCGAGCCAGCGGAGACGAATGCTCTGCGAATCCCGGGAACGAGCTTCGGCCATCGCGGCGCTCGCATCAGCGTGGCGCCCGACCGCGAGCAGGCCCTGCACGAGCAGCAGGGACCACTCGGCGTTGCCCGGCGCGTCGGCCACGCCGGCCTTCGCCCGCGCGATGACATCGGCATAATTACCGGCGAGCAATTCCCGCTGCGCCTCGGCCGGTTCCGCTCCGCGCCCTGCGAGCAAGCCCGCCATGGTCAGCGCCAGCCACCACCGCCGGAGGCGAGGACCGCGTGGTGCGGTCGCAAATTTCCAACCTTCGCTCATGTGGGAACGATGGTTCGCGGGGAATTTGGGGCAAAACACCGGCACACAGCTAGACAGACGAATCGCACGGCAAAGAGTAATGCACTAGCCGAGAAATTTCTCAAGTGCCGCGACCCACGTGCCCCGGCCGCGGCAGCCTCACCTGGAGTCGGCCGAGGCGGCCGGGGGCGGGGCCGAAAACGGCGGCATCGTCCCCGTGCCGGCGCGCACCACCAAAATCGGGATCAGAGTGTTATGGCGCACCCGGGCGATCGTGCTGCCGAAGAAAAAATCGCCCAACAACTTGTGCCCGTGCGAGGTCATCGCGATCAAATCGCACCCGCGCCCCTGAGCGACTTTCAGGATTTCCGTCGGCGGGTTGCCGAGCGCCAGCTCCGTCTTGACCGTCAGGCCGCCGGCCCGCAGCTGCCCCGCCACTTCCTCAAGATACCCTCGGTCCGCCTTCATCTCGTCCGACTCCGCCAGCTTGAGCTGCTCGAAATTGCGCGCCGCCCAGCCATCGGCCACATGCACGAGGAGCAGCTCCGAACCCAGCCGGCGCGCGAGCTCCGCGATGTGCGGCACCAGCGTGTCGTCGGCGCGGCTGTTTTCGAGAGCCACGAGAATTTTTTTATACATGAGATGGGGCTGGGGAGCTGCGCTCAGGCCGTGGGCGAAAGACCGATGAGGCCGTAAAACGCCTGCGTCCACGCCTCGGGGAGCAGGGTGTCGATGAGGAGCTTCACGTTGAGCAGGATAATGACGAGCGTGATCGTCCAACCGAGGAATTTGATCCATCCCGGGTTCACGAATTCGCCCATCTTGGCGCGGTCGCCGGTGAAACGCATCAGGGGCCAGCAGGCGAAGCCGAGCTGCATGCTGAGACACACCTGACTGGCGACGAGCAGCTCGGTGCTCTTGCTCTCGCCAAACAGACTGATGACGATGACGGCCGGCACGATCGCAATGCCGCGGGTGATGAGCCGCCGCAGCCACGGGCGCAGGCGGAGGTTGAGAAATCCCTCCATCACGATCTGTCCCGCCAGCGTGCCGGTGAGCGTGGAGTTTTGCCCGGACGCGAGGAGCGCGAGCGCGAAGAGCGTGCTGGCAAACGTCACGCCGAGCACGCCGTCGAGCAGGTGATAGGCCTCCTGGATGGCGCCGACCTGCTGGTGCCCGGTGCCATGAAACGCGGCGGCCGCCAGGATCAGGATCGCGGCATTGATAAAGAGCGCGAACATCAGCGCGAACGTCGAATCGATGGTGCCGAACTTGATCGCCTCCGCCTTGCCGGCGGGTGTCTGCTCAAATTTCCGCGTCTGGATGATCGAGGAGTGCAGATAGAGATTATGCGGCATCACCGTGGCCCCGAGAATTCCGATCGCGACGTAAAGCATCTCGGAATTGCGGAGGACTTCGAGGCGCGGGATGAAGCCAGTAAACACGCCACCGAGATCCGGCTTCGCGATGAAGAGCTCGACCGCGAAACATCCGCCGATGGTCAGGATCAGAGTGATCACGAGCGCCTCGATGTAGCGAAAGCCGCGGTGCTGGAGCAGCAGCACAATCATCACGTCGAGCGCCGTGATGCCACAGCCCCAGACGAGCGGGATGCCAAAGAGCAGTTGCAGGCCGATCGCCGAACCGACGACTTCCGCGAGGTCGCAGGCGGCAATCGCTAATTCGCAGAGAATCCACTGAAACCACACCGTCGGCCGCGAGTAGTGATCGCGGCACGCCTGCGCCAGGTCGCGACCCGTGGCGACGCCCAGCTTGATGCACAAGTGCTGGAGCAAAATCGCCATCAGATTTGAAATCATGATGACCGAGAGGAGCGTGTAGCCGAACTTCGCGCCGCCCGCGAGATCGGTGGCCCAGTTGCCCGGGTCCATGTAGCCGACCGCCACCAGGAAGCCCGGGCCGGAGAACGCGAGGACCTTGCGCCAAAACGAGGCCCCCGCCGGCACGGTGATCGAGCGGTAAACCTCGGGCAGGCTCACGGCCGTCGCGACCCGCTGCCAGCCGGCGTCGGCGGGAGATTCGAGGGGAGGCGAGTCATTCATAAAGGGGCGAGCGGCGCCCCGGTGCCCGCGCCCGCGGGCGCCCGGGTCAGGCCGGAGCGCGGAAGTAGATATTTATACATCTTGTAGCTTAGGCTACATTTTGCCCGCTCGACTTGTCAAGCCGTTGTTTGTTGAGATGCGCGGGTGCCCCCCAAAAAGCCCTCCCGGACCGCCGCCAAACCCGTGCGCCCCTCCGCTCTCCAGGCGGAGAGTCTGCAACAAACCCGGCGTGAGCACGCTTCGGAGACGGCGGAGGATTACGTCGAGGCCATCGCGGACCTCACCGCGTCGCTCGGCGAGGCGCGGGTCGTCGATCTCGCCCGCCGGCTCGGCGTCACGCACGTGACGGTCAACCGCACGCTCGCCCGCCTGCAGCAGGCCGGCTTCGTCACGGCGCGCCCGTATCGCGGGATCTTTCTCACGGCGGAAGGCCGCCAGCTCGCGGCCGCCTGCCAGCAACGGCACACCACCGTGATCGCGTTTCTCCGGTCGCTGGGCATTTCGGAACATGCCGCGGAGATCGACGCCGAGGGCATCGAGCATCACGTGAGCCCTGAAACGCTCGCCGCCTTCGAACGCCACCTGCGCCGGGAGGCACGTTGAGCGTCGCGCCGCTCCGACGGTTACCGCAGCCTCAAAACGTCCACCGCACCCGAAGCACGTTGTTCCAATCCGTTGCCCGACCGCCGAGCCCGCGACTGATGTTGTAATCGACCTGGAAGGTTTTTGAGAAATCGAACGTCGCGCCACCCCCGACGGTGCCGGCGAAACTCGACGAACTCCCCGACGACACCGCCAGCGTCGCCTCCGCATACGCGCCGAAGCCGCCCGCGATGTGCTGCCGCACGAAACCGCTCGCATACCAGCGCGAATCGTAGCCGTTGTTGGCGTCATTGCGCACCAAATCCCACTCCGCCATCGCCCCCGCCTCGGCATCGGACCCGAGCGACCGCGACCACGGCACGATGACGCCGCCCTCGACGTGGTTGTTGCCGATGCCCGTGGTCTTCGAAGGCAGCTTCACGAAGGGAATCACCGCTGCCGCCATGCCCGCGGCTGGGTCGCGCCAGAAGGTCCATTTCGTCCGAAACGACGTGTCGCCCCACCCCGACCGCGAACTGCTCGCCCCACGATACTGGTAGGTTTGCCGCACGAAAAACTGCGCGCCCACCTGCACATCCACATTCTGAGTCATCCCGATCGAGAGGATCGACGACGCGAGACCGAGCGCCGTGAATTTGTTTGGCCCAGTGTTATCGCGGTTCACGCCGACGGTGATCGCGTCCATCCGCAGCAGAAATTTTCCCGGCTCGATGGTCTGCGGTGTCTCGGTCACCTGCGCGCGGAGCGGCAAGGCGAGAAGGAGCCACCCGAACGGGAGAAATTGTTTCATCATTGCAGCAGTGTCCGGTAAAACCCGCGGTGGCGGCCAGCGTAAAGTAGGGCGGGCTTCAGCCCGCCATTAGCCCCACACGCAACCATGGGCGGACTGAAGTCCGCCCTGCCTTCCGCCTTGCCGCGGCGCGCCTGCCGCACCCACACTCCGCGCCGATGTCGCAGACCTTCGCGCGCCTCGTCTTCGGCCTGACCGCCACGTTCTTCGCCGCGTTTTTCCTCTGGCCCGTCCTCCAGATTTTGAAAGGCGGCTTCGTCGACGCCGACGGCCATTTCACCCTCGCCTATCTCGGCGCACTGCTCGCCGACCCAACTTACCGCGATGGTCTCGTCAACTCCTTCCTCCTCGCCTGCGCCGCCACCATCCTCGCGCTCCTCATCGCCTTGCCGCTCGCGTTCATCAGCGACCGGTTTCTGTTTCCGGCCAAGGGTCTCCTCGGCTCGCTCGTCCTCATTCCGATGATCCTGCCGCCCTTCGTCGGCGCCATCGGCATCAAGCAGATCTTCGGGCAATCCGGCGCATTCAACGCCCTCCTCCACCATCTCCACCTGCTCGCGCCCGCCGCGACCATCGACTGGTTCGCCGCGAACCAGTTCTGGGGCATCGCCGTCGTCGAGGCACTCTCGCTCTACCCCATCATCTACCTCAACGCCGTCGCCGCCCTCGCCAACATCGACCCCGCCATGGAGGAGGCCGCGCAGAATCTCGGCTGCACCGGCCTCCGCCGTTTCTGGAAAATCACGCTCCCGCTCATTCAGCCCGGCCTCTTCGCCGGCGGCACGATCGTCTTCATCTGGGCGTTTACCGAACTCGGCACGCCCCTCGTCTTCGACTATGCCCGCGTGACGAGCGTGCAGATTTACTATGGCCTGCGCGACATCGGCGGCAACCCGTTCCCCTACGCGCTCGTCGCCGTGATGCTCGCCGCCTCCGTCGCCCTCTACGCCATCGGCAAGGGCGTCTTTGGCCGCTCCAGCTACGCCATGATGGCCAAGGCCACCAGCTCGGGCGGCCCGCGCGCACTCCCCGCCGCACCGGCGTGGCTCTGCACCGTGCTCTTCGCCGGCGTCATCTTCGTCGCGGTGCTGCCACATCTCGGCGTGATTCTCGTCGCGTTTTCCTCGGACTGGTATGGCACCGTCATCCCGCACGACTACACGCTCGATAACTTCCGCCTCGCCCTCGGCCACGATCTTACCGTCCCCGCCATCGCCAACAGTCTCAAGTTCGCGAGCATCTCGACCGTCGTGGACATCGTCCTCGGCATCGCGATCGCCTACGTCGTCGTGCGGTCGAAAATCGCCGGCCGCCAAGTGCTCGACTTCCTCGCGATGCTCCCGCTCGCCGTGCCCGGCCTGGTGCTGGCGTTCGGCTACCTCGCGATGTCGCAGGAGGGGAAATTCTTCTCGTTCCTCAACCCGGTGCAAAACCCCACCGTGCTTCTCATCATCGCCTACTCCGTCCGTCGGCTGCCCTACGTCGTCCGCGCCGCCGCGGCGGGTTTTCAGCAGACGAGTGAGACGCTCGAGGAAGCCGCGCAAAACCTCGGCTGCCCGCCGCTCAAGTCCGTCATCAAGATCACGCTCCCGCTCATCGCCGCCAACCTCATCGCCGGCGGCCTGCTCGCCTTCGCCTTCGCGATGCTGGAGGTAAGCGACTCACTCGTGCTCGCGCAAAAGACGGCGTTTTATCCGATCACCAAGGCAATCATGGAGCTCTTCCAACTCCTCGGCGACGGCAAGTTCCTCGCCAGCGCCCTCGGCGTCTGGGCGATGGTGTTTCTGGGCGTGACCATTGTCGGCATGAGCCTGCTGCTCGGGAAGAAACTCGGCGCGATTTTCCGCGTGTAACCATGATCAAGGATAGTTTGGACCGCGGCCGGCCGACCCCGATTCCAGCTACCTTCATGATGGATTGCCTCGATGCGGCGCTCCTCGCAATGACAAGGAGGATCAAACTGGTCCGCCAACTCCGCCCATGCCTCTTCTCCTCCTCGTCTCCTTTTTCTGGGCCTTCTCCTTCGGGCTCATCAAGCGGCTCGGGCTCGACGGCACCTTTGTCTCGGCTGCGCGGCTTGGGCTGGCGCTGATTGTCTTCGCTCCGTTTCTGAAGCTGCGCGGACTCGCCTCGCGGACGGCGCTCTCGCTGCTCGGCATCGGCGCGGTGCAGTTCGGGCTCATGTATCTCGCCTACAACGAGAGCTTCCGTTTCCTGAAAAGTTACGAGATCGCGCTCTTCACACTGACGACACCCATCCTCGTCACGCTGCTCGCCGATGCGTTCGACCGCACGCTCCGCGCCCGCGCACTCCTTGCCGCACTTCTCGCGGTCCTCGGTGCCGGGTGCATCGTCGTCAAGACCGCCACGGTCGGCGGCACGTTTACCGGCATCGTGCTCGTGCAGCTCTCCAATTTCGCCTTCGCCCTCGGCCAGGTGCTCTACCGCCGACTCCGTGCACAGCACACCGCACTGCGCGATCGCGACGTCTTCGGCCTGCTCTATGCCGGCGGCTTTGCCATCGCGCTCACCGCCATGCTCACTCGCGGCGCCAGCGTGACACTCAACGCGACCCAGCTTTGGATTCTTCTTTACCTTGGCGTGATTGCCTCGGGTCTCGGTTTCTTCCTCTGGAATCTCGGCGCCACGCGCGTCGCCGCCGGCACGCTCGCCGCGATGAACAACGTCAAAATTCCCCTCGGCATTACCGTTTCTCTCCTCGTCTTCGGCGAGAGCGCCGACCTGCCCCGCCTCCTCGTCGGCGGCGCACTCATGGCGCTCGCCGTGTGGGTGGCGGAGAGAAAATCCGTCACGTAGGGCGGCTGCAAGACCGACGCCCTGCCGTTTCACTTCGCCGTCGTCTGATAGGTTCGGGAATGCCCGTTGGCCGGAATCGAGATCGTGTAGCTCTTCCCGTCAGGTGCGACCGACATCTTGATGAGATTGGCCGGGCATTTTAACGCCTCGGCGCCCCGCAGATCGTCGACGTTGGCGATGAACTCCGCCGGGGCGTTCGCCTCGGCCGGCGCCAGGTAGCTCTTGTGCACCTGATAAAGTGCTTTCACGGACGCGGTCCCCCTGATCGCCGCAAACGCTCCCGCCTGTCCGCCTTTGCGCGGACCGTTGTTCATCACGACCACGGTCGGCGCGAGACTCTTCACGAAGAGTGGATTGTTGCTGTTCTCCTGGCCGTGGTGATTCGTCTGATAGACGTCCACCCCCCCCGCCACGTTATGGGGAGTGACCACCTTTTCCTCGATATTCCAGGTCAGGTCGCCGCCGTCAAAAAACCGAAAGGCCCCCAACGCCAGCACGAAGCCCGCGCTGTTCGCATTGTCGCTCGGGTCCGGCTCCTTCAGCGTGCCGGTGCCGGTCAGCGGATTCGTCACCTTCATCTGCTCCGCCGTCGGCGCGATGATTTTCTGATCCGCATAAATGCAGCGCAGCTCGAGCGTCGGCGCACCGGCGACCGGCTTCAGCGGCACCACGATCCCGGGCGTCAATGTCTCGCGCTTCGCCGGAATATCCCGCCAGCCCTTGATCTGCGTCTGGAACGAAGACTGCGCGCGCCCATCCGGATCCCCCGCCGGAATCGTCCGCTGATAAATTGTGCCGACCGGGATTTGCTGCGCAACTTCTGCCCCGCCGCCGAAATGATCACCGTGGAAATGCGTCAGCAGCACGTAATCGATCTTCGCCAGCCCAGCGGCTTTCGCCACGGCCACAATGCGACTTGGGTCGCGGCCACCGGGATTGCCGGTGTCGATCAACACCGATTCATCGTTTGGCGTCACGATGAGCGTCGAACCACCGCCCTCGGAATCGATCCAGTAAACATCGAGGGTCTTGACTGGGCTGGCGATCGTGGAGCAGGAGGTCGTAAGGCCAAGGCTGACGACGAAAATAAGGGTTATGCTCAGGAGTTTTTTCATCGGGTGAAAGAGGATCGGAAGGTAGGGCGGGGTCTTTGACCCACCCACGAATTGCCAGCAGTCGCGGTTCGTCGGAAGGCAGGTCGGAGACCCTGCCCTACTTCGCATAGAACGCGTTGACCTTGTCCGCGACGTCACGGAAGCCGATGTCTTCACTGTAAATCGCCTTGAATTCCAAGATCGCCAGGTCGGCCTGGCCCATCAGTTCGAGGCAGGTGCCGAGTTCGTAAACGATATCCTTTTTCGTGTCGTCCATCTGGCCGAGATCGGCCTTCGCGGTGGTCAGCTGCGCGACGGCGAGGTCGAAGAGTTTCTTCGCCTTGAAGCAGCGGGCGAGGCCGACCAGTGCGGCGAGCCGCACCTGCGGGCCCTTCTGTGCTTGTTGAAATTGCGCGATCGCCACGTCGACCTGGCCCGACTCCAGCAGTTGCAGGGCAAACGCATGCCGCGCGGCAAAATCATTGGGGTAGCGGTCGATGTAGCGCTTGGACTCGGAGAGCTTGAAACTCGCGAGTTCCGCGCGCACGCCGGGGAGGCGCGCTTGCGCCGCGGCATCGCCCGCAGTGGCCGCCGTCTCGGTGGCGTGCACGCGCTGTTCGATCACCGCGGCCGCCAGCTCCGATTCCTGTTTCTCCAGCGCGGCGTCGACCTGGCCGGCCGGCTGCTGGCGCGCCTTGCGCACCCAGACCAGCGCCTGAGTGAGATCGCCGAGTTGCCGGTAAGTCTGCGCGACCGCGCGGTAGTGATTGAGATTGGCCGGCTCTTTCGCGGCGCGCGCGAGCGCCTCCTCGAGGAGTCGCAGCGTCATGGCATCCCCCGTGACAATTTTTTTCTCCTGTTCGAGCGAGACGGCCTGCTCCTCATCGCGGAGCTTTTCACGGTAATTACTCTTCGCGTCCCACTTGTTCTGCGTGACCGTTTGCGCCACCGAGGCCCGGCGCATGAGGTTTTGCGCGTCGGCATCGTTTAGCTTGGTGCGGAGAATCTCGTCGACGACCTTCAACGCTTCGGCCGGCTTGGCGGCGGCGAGCCAGGCTTCGCCGAGGGCGAGCAGATTGGGGCGGTTGTCCGGTTCGATTTCCCGGATGGCATCGAGCGCAAAAGCCACCGTCTCGGGAAACCCGAGCCCGCCCGCCGCCTCGGCGAGCATCTTGAGCGCCGGCACGCTCGTCGGATCTTTGCCGAGCAGCGTTTCCGCGGTCTCCATCATTTTCGCCGGCTCCTTGTTGCCGCCACCGAACATGAAAGGCGCGGCCGAAAATCCGCTCATCGTCTTCGCCATAAAACCGCCCTTGCCCTTGGCGGCGCGGAGTTGGGCGACGCGCTGGAGCTTGCGCACCGGCAGACAGCCCGGCACGGCCTTGAGCACTTGCGCCGTGACCTCGGCGACATAGTCAAAATTGCCGCGATCGAGCGCGACGCGGGCATTTTCGAGCTGCTTTTGGTGACGAGGGTCGAGCGAAGTGACGGGAACGTCTGGCATAGGGGAAGTGGAGCGAAATCGCCGCATCCGGTGCGGTCAACGCCAGAGTCGCTCTAGACCACCTCCAACTCCGCCCTCACCGCCGCCTCCAGCCGTGCCAGACCGGAGCGAATGGCCCCATCGGTCGGCCCCTCCACCAGCAGACGCAGCTTCGGCTCAGTGCCAGAATAGCGCACGAGCACGCGGCCCCGCGCCCCGAGTTCCTTTTCCAGCGCGCGAATCGCCGCCCTGACCGCTGGAAGACTCTCCAGCGATTTTTTCGCACGCACCGTCAGTGCCGACGTAATCTGCGGAAATTTTTTTAACGCGCGGCGCAACTCCGACAGTGGCCGGCCCGTGGCCCGCATCACTTCCATGACCTTCAACGCCGCAACCAAGCCATCCCCCGTCGGCGAAATCTCTGAACAGATGATATGCCCGCTCGACTCCCCGCCGAGTGTGGCACCCTCGGCGAGCATCCGCTCGATCACATAGCGGTCGCCGACGGCCGTGCGCAGCACCCGCCCGCCCGCCGCGGCGATCGCGGCGTCAACCCCGAGATTACTCTGGATGGTGACGACGAGCGTTTGCTTCGCGAGCCGTCCGTGCGCCAGCGCGTGCGCCGCCAGCAGCGTGAGAATCTCATCCCCGTCGAGCACGCCGCCGTGCTCGTCGCACAGCACACAGCGATCGCCGTCGCCGTCGTGTGCGACCCCTAGCCGCGCGCCGGTCGCGAGCACGCGCGCCGCCAGTTGCTCAGCGTGTTCGCTGCCGACCCCGGCGTTGATATTGCGTCCGTCGGGGGCGTTGCCCAGACCGATGACCTCGGCGCCAAGCGCCCGCAGCACCACCGGGCTCGTCGCGCACGTCGCCCCATTCGCGGTGTCGAGCACGACGCGCCAGCCCGCGAGGGCCCCGGCCGGCAGCAGCGCTTGCATCGCCGCGACATAGCCAGTGCACGCGTCGAGCGCCGGAAGCGGTGATTCCTCGCCCGTCACGCCGTCCGGCAGCCGCTGCTCGATCTGGAGTTCCTCGGCGTCCGTCAGCTTCACTCCGCCGGGGCCAAAAAATTTGATCCCATTGTCCGCGGCCGGATTGTGCGAGGCGGTGATGACGACGCCGAGCACCGCGCCGGTCGTGCGGACCGCCCGCGAGACCGCGGGCGTCGGCACCACGCCCAGCGATACCGGCTCCGTTCCGCCCACCCGCAGTCCGCGCGCAACCGCCGCCTCCAGTGTCGCCCCCGAGTAACGCGGATCGCGCCCAACCAGCACGCGTCCTTTTTTCGGCAGCCATGACGCCGCGGCGAAACCGAGCCGCGCGGCAAAGGCTTCATTGATCACCGGCCCGCCATACAGCCCGCGCACACCATCGGTGCCAAAATATTTTCGACTCATACGCGACAAAATTCCCAACGGATTGCCCTCGCCAGCCCGCCGCAGCCGGCCGGGGCGAGCCTGCCGGATTGCTTCGGCGCTCTACTCCTCATCGGGCCAGGCTCAGGTGGCATAAAATTCCCGCGTTGCCGCGATTTTTTTCTGCACCGCGCCGCCCAGCAGGAATTCGCGTGCCGGGGCCAGGCCGTCGCGCACCGTCGGCACTTTCCCGACGATCCACATCGCGGTGGCCGCGTTGAGCACAATCGTGTCCGCAAGTCCCGCCGCGCCGCGACCGGCCAGCAGCGCCTCGACGATCGCGAGGTTGGCCGGGAGATCTCCGCCCAGGAGGTGCTCGAAGGGCGCGGTCCGCAGCCCGAAATTCTCCGCGCGCCACTCGGCATCGAGGTCGCGCCACCGGCCGAAGCCGCGCACCCGGTTGGCGGTCGCCGTCGTCAATTCATCGATGCCGCGGCCCGGCGCGATCACCCCGTGAGCCACGAGTCCCGCCTGTGCGCCGAGGGTCTCGAGCGCGGCGGCGAATTTTGCCACCCACGGTTCCGCGAACACGCCGAGCAGGAGGTGCGCCGGACGTCCGGGGTTGATCAGCGGGCCGAGGAGGTTGAAGACCGTGCGCTGGCCGCGCGCCGCGAGCGCCCGGCGGACGGGCGCGATGTGCTGGAACGCCGGATGGTAGCCGGGCGCGAAGAAAAACGCGAAGCCGAGTTCGTCGAGCGCCCGGCGGATTTTTTCCGGTGGCGCGTCGAGCTTGACCCCCAGTGCCGCGAGCAGATCCGCGCTGCCACATTTCGACGTGATACCACGATTACCGTGTTTCATCACGGTCACACCCGCGCTCGCGAGCACGAGCACGACGAGGCTGGAAATATTGAAACCGCCGGCGTGATCGCCGCCGGTGCCGACGATATCGATCGCGCGAGGTGCCCAAGCCTCGACGCCGGGATTGACGGCGCGGGCCCGAAACGCGGCCGCAAACGCCGCGACCTCCGCGACCGATTCGCCCTTCGCCGCCAGGGCGGTCAAGAAATCCGCCTTCGACTCGTCCGCGACGTCGATCGCCGTCAGCGCGGCCGCCGCCCCCTCGACCTCCGTCGGCACGAGATCGCGGCCGGCGGCGAGTTGAGCAGTGAGGGCGGTGAGCGGGGACATGAGCGGATCGAGTGAGGCGGCTCGGCCACGCGCCGCAAATAAAATTGCGCCACTCCGCGAAAGCTGAAACCAACCCCGCGTGCGAAAAACTCTTCTGTTCCTCGCCGCGTGGCTCGGATTTTCCGCGGGCGCGCTGGCCCAGCCCAAGGCCCGGGTCCCGGAAATCATCGTCCCCGCCGCCGCGCCGGTCGCCGAACTCAGCATCTCCGACGCCATTATCCTGGGCGTGGTCGAGGGCGTGACCGAATTTTTGCCCATCTCGTCGACCGGCCATCTCATCATTGTGACCCGCGTGCTCCGGCTGGAGTCGGACCGACCGCTGGTCGGGCGCGATGGCCGGCCGTTGTGGTTTCGCCCGCCCTCGGCGAAGCATCCCGCCGGCCAGCCGCTGACCCTCAAGCTCGCCGCCGACACGTTTAACGTCGTCATTCAATTCGGCGCGATCGCCGCCGTGGCACTGCTTTACTGGACGCAGCTGGTCTCGATGCTCCTGGGTGTGCTCGGCCGCGACCCGGCGGGGCTGAAATTGTTCGGCAACGTCGTGGTCGCATTTCTACCAGTCGCCGTCGTCGGGTTGCTCGCCAAGGATTGGATCGATGCGCATCTTTTCTCCGTCGGGCCGGTGATTGCCGCCCAAGTCGCGGGCGCGGGTCTGATGCTGTTCGCCGAACGCTGGCGACGGCGGCACATTGTGCTGAAGCCGGATGACGCCGGCCTGAGCGACCTCGCGCCGCACCAGGCCGCGGGCATCGGATTGCTCCAGTGCCTGGCGATCTGGCCGGGCACCAGCCGGTCGATGATGGTGATGGTCGGCGGCTACTTTGCCGGCCTCAATCCCCGCCGCGCGGCGGAATTCAGCTTTCTGCTTGGCTTCGTGACGTTGAGCGGCGCCACCGTGGTGAAGAGCTACCGGAGCGGCGCCGCGATGATCGAGGTGTTCGGCTGGCCCCACGTCTTGCTCGGCGGTGTGGTCGCGGCGGTCACCGCGGCGGTTTGCGTGCATTTTCTGGTCGGGTGGCTGACGCGGCACGGGCTGGCGGTGTTTGCGTATTACCGGCTCGCGCTGGCGGCATTGCTCGCGGGGTGGTTTTACCTCTGAAAACCGCCGGTGATTATGGCGCTTGACGCGTCCGAACGCCGCCCTTAACTCCGACCCTTTCAACAAGTCCGCGGGTGTTTTAAACCAAACGCACGCACTCAAAAATCCACTCACTCCCATGGCCAATCCGAAACGCAAACAGTCCAAACGCCGCAGCGCCAACCGTCGCGCGGGCAACGCCTACATCGCTCCCGAGTTCGCTCGGGACCCGGTCGATGGCAGCCTGTTTCGCCCCCACCGCGTAAACCCCAAGAACGGGATGTATCGCGGCCGCCAGATCCTCAACGTCGAGGTCTGAGTCGGCGCTTAGTCCCCCGCCATCCCCGCGATGGTCACCAATCCCGGCGCCAGCGGTTGCATCGCAGTCGACGCGATGGGCGGCGATCTCGGCCCTGCCGAAGTCATCGCCGCGGTCAAACTTGCGCTCCACCAGTATCCCGCGCTCAACCCCATCACGCTGGTCGGGGACGAGGCGGTGCTGAAGCCCCTGCTCTTGCACACCGGGCTCCATCGCGGCGAACGGCTCTCGGTCTTTCACGCCACCGAGGTCATCACGATGGACGACAAGCCGCTGAACGCCCTGAAGCGGAAGAAAGATTCTTCGATGGTGCGCGCCATCGAACTCGTGAAAAATCACGAGGCCGGCGTCGTCGTCAGCTGTGGCAACACCGGCGCCCTCATGGCCGGCGGCACGCTCCGGTTGCGCACCATGGAGGGCGTGGCGCGGCCGGCCCTCGCCGCGATCTGCCCCCGCGAGGGCGGCCACTTTGTGCTCATCGACGCCGGCGCCAACCCCGACGCGAAGCCCGAGCACCTCGTCCACAACGCGATCCTTGGCAGTCATTATTGCCGGGTGATGCTCGGCATCAAGGAGCCCCGGGTCGGCCTGATGAACATCGGCACTGAGGAGGGCAAGGGCAGCGCCCTCATCACCGAGACGAACGAGCTGCTCCGCCGCCTCGGCCCGATCATCAACTACGCCGGCCCGATCGAGGGCTTCCATGTCTTCGCCGAGCACGTCGATGTCGTCGTGTGCGACGGTTTCGTCGGCAACATCATGCTCAAGAGCTGGGAGTCGCTCGTAAACTTTTTTTCGAACATGCTCCGCGAGGAGCTGCAATCGAATCCCATGCGCGCCACCGGCGCCCTCCTCTCGAAAGGGGCGTTCAACGCCCTCAAGGAGCGCATCAACCCTGAGCGCTACGGTGGCGCACCGCTGCTCGGGCTCAATGGCAACATCCTCAAGGCCCACGGCTCCTCCACCCGCCACGCCATCAAGAGCGCCATCCACGCCGCCAACGAGATCATCAAAGCCGACATGAACCTCCGCATCGTGGCCGACATCGCCCGCGCCAACGAGGCCCTCGCCCGCTGAGCCGCCCCGCGTTTTCCCTCCGCCGCCCGACCGCATGCCTTCCCTCTCCACCATCATCCTCGGCACCGGCTCCTACGCGCCGGAGCGCGTCCTGACCAACGCCGAGCTTTCCAAGATGGTTGACACCTCCGACGAATGGATTCGCACCCGCAGCGGCATCCGCGAACGCCGCATTGCCGCCCCGGGTGAGGCGACTTCTGACATGGGCGTGCAGGCCGCCCGCCGGGCGCTGGACGACGCCGGCGTCACTCCAGCCGAGATTGACCTGCTCATCGTCGCCACCATGACCCCCGATCTGCCGATGCCGGCCGCCGCGTGCATCATGCAGCACAAGCTTGGCCTCCCGACCAGCGCCGCCTGCTTTGACGTCAACGCCGCGTGCACCGGCTTCGTCTACGCGCTCGACACCGCCTGCGCGATGGTCGCCTCTGGCCGCTACCGCAAGGCCCTCGTGGTTGGTGCGGAAAAACTTTCCACGATCGTCGACTGGAAGGACCGCACCACTTGTGTGCTTTTTGGTGACGGCGCCGGCGCCGTCGTCATCGGGACTACGCCCCAGCCCGACGTCGGCCTGATCGGCACCCGCCTCGGCACCCTGGGCGAAAGTGTCGACCTGCTCTGCATCCCCAACGGTGGCAGCAGCGTGCCCGCCACCCCCGAATCCATCGCCGCGGGCAGCCATTTCATGAAGATGAAGGGCAAGGAAGTCTTCAAACTCGCCGTGCGCGTCATGGACGAGGCCGCGCGGGATATTTTGGAACAACACCACCTGCGCGCGGATCAGATTTCCCTCGTGATTCCCCATCAGGCCAACCTCCGCATTATCGAGGCCATCTCCCAATATCTCGAACTTCCGCTGGAGCGCTTCTTCGTCAACGTGGACCGCTACGGCAACACCTCCGCCGCCTCCATTCCCCTTGCCCTCGACGAGGCGCGCCGCGCCGGTCGCATCCAGCCCGGCGATCTGACCCTGCTCGTGGCGTTTGGGGCGGGCTTGACCTACGGAAGCGCACTGCTTCGCTGGTAATAATATTTTTTCGATGCGTCTCCCTTCCTTCTGCGCGTTGCGCGCCCTTTGTCTCCTGCCTCTCGTCGCCGGTCTCCTGTCGCCCGCCGCCCGCGCTGATCTCGTGTGGACCGCCCAGACTGGCTGGCGGGTTGAAGGCGGCGTCCTCGCGGGCGTCGATGGCCCCGCGGGTCGCAAAGCCCTCGACCTGATGAACAGCGCCCGCGCCAGCGAGGACCAGGGCAGTGTCCGCTCCGCGCTGCGCAGCTACGCCAAAGTCGCCAAGACCTACCCCAACTCCATCTACGCCCCCGAAGCGCTCTACCGCTCCGCGCGACTCGAGCTCAACCGCAAGAATTACATCAAGGCGTTTGAAGATTTTCAACAGGTCGTCGGGCGCTACCCCAACTCCAAACGTTTCAACGAAATCATCGGCGAACAATACCGCATTGCCAGCAGCCTCCTCGACGGGGCCCGGGGCCGCATGATGTGGAATCTCCTGCCCGGCTTTAAAAACCGCGAACGGGGCGTGGAGTATTTCGAGACCATTCTCGTGAACGCGCCCTACAGCGACTATGCGCCGCTCTCGCTCATGAACATCGCGCGCGGCCACCATTCCCTCAAACAGACCGAAAACGCCGTCGATGCCCTCGACCGCATGATCAATAACTACCCGCAGAGCCTCCTCGCCCCCGACGCCTACCTGAAAATCGCGCAGACCCACGCCACCCTCGTCGAGGGCCCCTACTACGATCAGGCCGCCACCAAGGAATCCATCACCTATTTCACCGACTTCATGCTCCTCTACCCGAGCGACGCGAACATCGGCGCCGCCGAAAAAGGCCTCGACGGGATGAAATCCATGCTCGCCGAGAGCAAAATGAAGATGGCCGATTTCTATTTCTACAAACGCAACAATTTCACCGCCGCCAGGATTTTCTATAACGAGGCCATCACTTCCTACCCGGACTCCGCCGTCGCCAGGCGCGCCAAGCTCCGCCTCGCCGACGTGGAGGCGAAAGTCGCCGGTAAGCCCGTCCCCACCCAAGGCAAGGCCGAGGGCGACGCGGCCCCGAAGAAAAAGCGTTTCTGGATTTTCTAATCGGAGCGCGGCTGCTCGGTCACCCTGGGTCAGGAGTGCGGCGTCCCGCCCGCCTTTTTTTTGTCATTCTGAGCGAAGCGAAGAATCCAGTTCGAGCCCGCGCATGACCAACCAACGCCCCGCCTCCCCGCCTTCACGCTCCGTCCTCCGCCTCCTGGTTCCGGCCGTCTGCCTCCTGTCCGCCGTCGTTTGGCCGGGCTGCGCGAACTACCACCTCGGCACGGAGGGCAAACTCGCGTTTCACACGCTCTATCTTGAGCCGGTGGGAAACAAAACCCTCCTCCCGCAGGCCCGCGCCCTCGTCAGCACGCAGCTCCGCGAAAGCTTCGCCCGCGACGCCCGCGTCACGCTCGTCAACGCCCCCGAGTCCGCCGATGCCACGCTGCAGGTGGTCCTCACCGAATACCGGCGCGACCCGATGACTGTCCGAGACGGCGACACCGGCCTCGCCCGCAAGTTCAACCTCACCCTCGCCACGACCTGCACGCTCCACGACAATCGCGGCAATAAAAACTTTTTCGAAGCGCGTCCGGTCAGTGTGCAACGCGAATCGTTCACCGACAACGGCCAACTCCAGTCCGAGTATCAGGCGCTCCCGCTTCTCGCCGAATCGCTCGCCATCAAAATCGCCCACGCCGTCCTCGACGTGTGGTGATTTGTCGGGCCGGCGCCAGAAGCCTGCCCTGAGCGTAGCGAACGGGTCGCCGGGCCGCGGGAGCGTCGTCCACGGCGTGAGCAGCGGGACGGTCTCATGGTCTGGCGCCCTTTTTGTTTGTCATTCTGCGCGAAGCGAAGAATCCACTTGGACGTTCGTCCGATGCACGCGCCCCTCCTCAACCCTTCCCTTCTCGCCGGCGACCACGCCAACCTCGCCGCCAGCGTTCGCGCCGTCGAAGACCTGAAGCTGCCCTGGCTCCATTGCGACATCATGGACGGCCATTTCGTGCCGAACCTTTCCTTCGGCCCGGAGACTCTCGCCGCCCTCCGCCGCGCCGGCTCGAAACTTTTCTTCGACACGCACCTCATGCTGGCCGAGCCGCACCGCTACATCGAGCCGTTCGCCAAGGCCGGCGCGAATCTCATCAGCATTCACATCGAGCCCGCCTACGACCACGCCGCCACCCTCGCGCGCATCCGCGCCCTCGGCTGCCAGTGCGGCCTCGTGCTCAATCCCGGCACCCCCGCCGGCGCCATCGAGCGCCTCGTGTCGCTCGTCGACCTTGTCCTGGTGATGACGGTGCAACCCGGCTTCGGCGGCCAGCCCTTCCGCCGCGACATGCTGCCCAAGCTCCAGCAAATCGATTCGTGGCGCCGCGATCGCGGCTTGAAATTCCGGCTCGAAGTCGACGGCGGCATCGACTTCGCCACCGCCGCCGAATGCCGCGCCGCCGGCGCCGATACTTTTGTCGCCGGCACGTCGTTCTTCAAAGCCGCCGACAAACCCGCCTTCGCTGCGGCCTTCGCCAATTTGTAGGTCGGGAACAATCCGACCTGCGCGATTCCATGCCCCACGAACTCGCCCACGCCGGATACCTCATCTCCGACGATCCCGCCCGGCTCGATCCCGCCGCGGTGCACGCGTTTCTCACCCGCAGCTACTGGGCCGAGGGCATCACGCTCGACGTCGTCCGGCGCTCAATGGAAAATTCCCTCTGCCTCGGCATCTACACCACCAACGGAGAACAGGTCGGCCTCTTCCGCGTGATCTCCGATTACACGACCTTCGCCTATTTCTGCGATGTCTACGTGCTCGAGCCGCACCGTGGCCACGGCCTCGCGAAAGCCGCCATGCATCTGCTCACCACGCACCCGAAACTCCAAAATCTCCGCCGCCAGCAGCTCGTCACGCAGGACGCCCATCGCCTCTACGACAAATTCGGCTTCAAAATCGTCGCCCAGCCCGAACGCCACATGGAGAAACGCAATCCCGACGTCTACCAAAGATAGGGCGCGACTGCTGGGCGCGCCATTTTGGAATCCCGCTCAACGGACGAAGGAGAGTCACCCGATCAAGTCCAGGACGCCCTGAATCAAGTAGATGCTTCTATCACTACCGGGCGAGATCAAACATGATTCCGGCAAAGCTGGCGCCGCCGGGGCCGTCGCTCTTCGTGTCTCCCGGCATGCCGTTGAATTGGATCTTGATGAAATCGCCGGCAGTGAAGCCATCGTAGCGAAAAGTGTAAACGTCCGCGATGCCGTTGAAACCGGCGGCGCCGGGAACGGGAAAAGTGTTCGGCTCCAGATCGACTCCCGCATGATGGCCGCGGGCCCGGAGGCGGGTGATTGCGTGGTGTTTTCCGTCGGTGTTATCGACCACGATGCGCAAGAGGAACGACGCGGGCGTGCCCTCCCCCAGCTTGATCCGGTTGACCGAATTGCTCGTGTTCCCGGCGGCATGGGGATCCAGGATAATCCCCGAGCGCCCGATTTCTCCGCTGGGGAGCGTAAACAGGTTGAACGTCGCCACGCCTCCTTTCGAGCGGCAGGGTCCGTCCTGGGAAAAAGTCCGGCTCAAGAAATTGGGATCAACGACCGAATTGAGATGGACCAACGGCCCGGCCCAGGACGGCAGCCCATTGCGCTCGTTTTCGCTCGTGGGCCGGTGGGAGACCGCGCTCGGCGCGTTAAACTGGGGAAACCAAAAACCCAGCGTCCCCATCTTGGGTGGCGCCTGGAAGTCGGTTCGGTCAGTGGTTTTCCCGACGTAAGTAATGGACGCCGCGTGGATCGCGGAGGCGATGGCGAGCGCCGCCAGCACCAACGGCCGGTGGACCACCCGGCGTGAAATGTTTTTTGCGGTTGGGGTAGTCATGTTCGCCTTAGGCAAAGTTTCGCTGGCCGACCTCGCACCGCGGATTCTCCGGCAGTGCGGTGGATGGTGGAGCGATTCGATGCGCTGCTTTTCGGAGCGCAATAATAAATATCCCCGCCGCCCGACCCGAAAACGTCGATCCGAAGGCCGGCAAAAACCAACCGCGTCGTCATCGAGGACTTCCGCCTCGATTATAACGCCGAGCGGCCGCACAGCTCGCTCGGCTATCTCTCTCCGCAACGCTTCGTCGCGGGAAAATCTTTACCAATCCCAAGCTCCGGGCCGGACCGCCAAGCCGGTCCGTCCCTCCGCTTGGGATTGCCAACCACCACCGCAGTCATCACATCAA
>SIBG01000010.1 GCA_009695305.1 Opitutus sp.
CGCTCCGCAACGCTTTGTCGCGGAAAAATCTTTACCAAGCCCAAGCTCCGGGCCGGACCGCCAAGCCGGTCCGTCCCTCCGCTTGGGCTTGCCAACCACCACCGCAGTCATCACATCAACCAACGCTGCGGACTAACATTCCACCTGGCCCAGTTTTCGGGACCCGCTCAACCGGGCTCGATCGCAGCGGGCGGCTGGCGGGGTGTTTTCCAGCGGGCCGACACCAAAAAAACTTTTGAAAGCGGAGGACAATTGCGAAACAAACAACTCATGCCGCCATTCGCCCCGCCGACTATTTCCGCGCCACTTGACCCCGGCTTTCAGCCTGCGGTGGTGTTCAATCGCCACTATCTCCGGGCCGCGCGCGCCTCCGGTCAGGCGGTGCCGCTGGTCATCGGCCTCGAACGCGAGGGCGGCTTGCTCTCGCGTTTCGAAACGATGGTCCGGCCCGACGCCGATGCCGAGACGCTCCGCTACGTCGAGCGCACCGTGAAGTTCCTGCTGTGGGCGCGCGGCGGCTGGAAGCTGCACCTCGGCGGGCCGAAGGCCATCGGCGAATTCATCCGCCAAACCTATTCGGCGCGCGGCGCGCGGAAGTTCGATGGCGCCATGATGGCGGTGGCCTACGGGAAAAAATTCCAGGTGGTCGTGACCACCGTGGAAAAAGTTCCGGCCAACCGGGAAGGGCAAATCGCGGCGGGCGGCCATCTCCAGGGCTGCCGCATCGGATTCGATCTGGGTGCGAGCGATTACAAGGTTTCGGCCGTCGTGAATGGCGAGCCGGTCTTCACCGAGGAAGCACCGTGGGCTCCCACCCAGGCGACGAACCCCGCGTATCATTACCATCACCTTTCCGCCGCCCTGCACCGGGCCGCCGCCCACCTGCCGCGCGTGGACGCCATCGGCGGCAGCTCGGCGGGCATCATCGTGGACAATGAAATCCGCGCGGCGTCCCTGCTCCGCTCCATTCCGAAAAAAGATTTCTCCCGGGCCGCGGCGATCTTCAAGCGCATCCAGCGAGAATGGCAGGTGCCGGTCGTCGTCATGAACGACGGCGACGTGACCGCGCTGGCCGGCGCGCTCTCGCTCCGGCAGCCAGGCATGCTCGGCATCGCGATGGGGTCGAGCGAGGCGGTGGGCTACCTGGACCGACAAGGCCGGATTCTGGGCTGGCTGAACGAACTCGCCTTTGCGCCGGTGGACTACAACCCCGCCGCCCCGGCCGACGAGTGGTCCGGCGATCGCGGCGTGGGCGCGTTATATTTTTCCCAGCAAGCCGTGAACAAGCTGCTGCCGGCCGCGGGTCTCGCGATGCCACCGGAGCTGGGTTTGCCAGAGCGGCTCAAGGAAGTCCAAGCCCTCATGGCCAAGGGCGACCAGCGCGCGGCGAAAATCTACGAGACCATCGGGGTCTATTTCGGCTACGCCATCGCCCACTACGCGGATTTTTACGACGTGCGCCATCTGCTCATCCTCGGCCGCGTCACGACCGGCCAGGGCGGCGACCTCGTGCTGGCTCGGGCCCGCGAAGTTTTGCAACGGGCGTTTCCCGCAGTGGCGGCGAAAATCGCCCTGCACGTGCCCGATGAAAAATCCCGGCGCGTCGGCCAGGCGGTGGCGGCGGCCAGCTTGCCTCGGCTGAAACGATAGCGGTCGATCGGGTCGCGTTCGTCCGCGCCCTACCCTCCCCGGTCGTCGGCCAGCTCATCCGCGCGGTTCGACTGGGCTCGACCCGCCACAAACAAGAAGTGCGTGAGTCTCGCCAAACCCTGCGTAGCGAGCGGGAGTCGTTCGGACTACATTGAACCCATGAAAACAATCCTCGCTCCCATTGACTTTTCCGAAGTCAGCGGCGGCGTGGTGACCGCGGCTTCCAATCTCGCGCACGCCCTCCACGGTCGGGTGGTGTTGCTCACCGTCGTCCAGCCCCCGGTTATCACGAGCGAATACGCCCCGATGATGGAGAACTTGTCCGAGATCATCGCCGCCGGCGACAAGACGGCGGGCAAGAACCTCACGAAAATCGCGGAGCAGCTCCAAAGCGAATCCATTCCCGCGGAGACGGTCCAACTCGACGGGGCGCCCGTCGCGCACATCATCGAACAAGCGCAACAATGTGCCGCCGACTACATCGTGATGGGTTCGCACGGCCACTCGGCGGTTTACGATTTACTGGTCGGCAGCACCACCCACGGCGTGCTCAGGCGGGCCAGGTGTCCGGTCCTGATTGTGCCGCCGCCGAAAAAGAAAGCTGAGCGGACCAGAAAATAACTTTGGGTCAGTGGGAACACTGGGCGCGGGCGAAAGCCCGCGCCCTTCCCGTTTTTAGGGTCCGCGCCGTGGTCGGGCGGCGCGGCACCGCCCGCCCTCGTCAGAACCGACCGTTCACGCCCGCCGTTACCGTCACGAAGTTGATCGTCGTGCGGCGCATGCGGTCCTTGTAGCCGACATACCAGCGCTGGGGCTCGTTGAGGACGTTGGAGGCATCGAGCGTGAAGCCGAGGTTGCCACGCTGCTGGTAGCCAAAGCCGAGGTTGAGCGTTTTCATCGAGTAGCGGAACTGGCTCAGCGCCGGATTGTTGGCGTTGAAGGAGGTGCAGTTTTCACCCGTGAAGTTGTAGAGCGCGCGGGCACTGAATTTGTGGTAGCGCCAGTTGAGCGAAGCGTTGGCCGCGTGCGGGATGAAGTTCGCGATGTCGCGGCGCGTGAGGTAGCGGGTGCCATCGCGCAGGCCGTGCTGGTCGGTCCAACTGTAGTTGAACGAGGCAGCGAGGCCCTTCAGTGCGCCGGGAAGAAAGGTGAGCTGCTGCTGGTAGGAAAACTCCCAACCTTGGGCGACCACCGTGCCGGCGTTGAGCGAAGTGCGCTCGGTGAAGCCTTGGTAGTCGCCGTCGTAGCCGTTGTCCAAGCCGGCGGGAATGATGCGCGCTTCCTGGTTCGTGATGATGAAATCCCGGATGTCCTTGTGAAACCAGCCGAAGGTCAGGCTGCCGACGGGCTCGAAATAATATTCGAGCGTGGCGTCCCAGTTCTTCGCCTGCTGCGGCTTGAGGCCCGGGTTGTTCACGGTGAGACGCTGGTTGACCTCGTCGATGCTCTCGCCGGGCAGGAGGTTGCCGAGCGGGGCGCGACCATAGCTCGTGGAATAGCTGACGCGGGCCTTGAGATTTTTCGTGAGGTCGTGAAATGCGTGAATGCTCGGGAATTTCTGGTCGAACTTGCCGAAGAGCGTGCGGTCGGTGTTGGCGTAGTCGCGCGTGGCCGAGCCGATGGGATCGGCGAGTTGCTGCGCAGCCGTGCTGACCACGCGGGCGCGCACCCAGCCGAAGCTCTTGGTGCGGACCTGCTCCATGCGGATGCCACCGAGGTAGCCGGTGCGGCCAAGCCAGCCATTGCGGCCCAAGCGGCCCGACGCCATCGCATAGACGGCACCAATCGACTCCGTAACGCCGTTCGTGCCAGTGTATTTATTCTGCTCGTTGTAATATAAGTCCTCGTTCCAGAGCGAGGGGTCGGTCGGGCGACCATCGGTGGTAAACATGTGCGCCTGCCAGACCGGGATCTTTCGTCCGGTCTGGGTCAGGTCGTAGCTCACGTAGCTCGAATCGGGCGCGAAGTGGACGCTAGGATCGTAGGCGGCGACTGCCTTGGGCACCCACCGGTGCCGATCCTTGCCCCATTGATCCATTTGCAGGGAGCGCCAGTGGAGGCCGGTCTTCAAAAACGTTGGCGCGGCGAGCGGAGTCGTATAGCGCGCATCGAAGCGAAACTGTTTTTGCAATTGATCCTGCTCGTTGCGGTTCTGCACGAGGCCATCGGTGGCGCGCGGGAGGTAGTTGTTGGGGTTGGTGAAGTCGGGGCCGCCGTTCTGGATAAACTTTGGATGGAGCTCGTTCTGGCTTTGGTCGAGGATCCAGCCGGCGCCACCGAAGAACACGGCGCGGCCCGGCACCTGCGCGGCCGGGTCGAAGAGGCGCATGTTGAGCGTGCCACCGCGACCATTGCCGTTGTTGAGTGTCGTGCGCGCCACGCCGCCGGTGTATTCGATGAGCCACTTGGCATAGGTGTGCTCGCCCGTAAAATCGACGCGACCCATGCGGACGTAGTAGTTGAGCGGGCCGTCCATTTGCACGTCGATGTTGTTCGTGTTCGTGGCGGCGGCGGACGTGCTCGGAATCGCGCGCACGGTCGTGAGCACATTGGTGAAGCCACCAGGGACGATGCCGGTGGTGGCGCTCGGCACCTGGGTGGTGCTGTTACCGGAGGCGGCGGCCGTCACACGCACGCGCCGGCGCATCCGCTCAAAGTTGTCGTTCTCCGTGGCCGAGAGGGAAAACTTCGTCGTGGACGACCACTTGAAGTCGGTCCGGACGGCGATGCTCTGCTGCTTGCGGTTGTTGATATTGTCCCACGTCTGATAGTTGAAGACGGGGGCGGGACCATTGAGCAGGTTGGTGCGATCAAAGATGGTTTCAAAGCCGCCGACGGCGTTTTCCGAATAAAAAATATTCACCGAGGTCCCGAGGTTGCGCTCGCCGCCGAAGACGCTGAACACCTGTTGGCGGGTGAGGTTGAGCACGGGGTGCGCGCGGTGCTGGGCGCGCCACGGGGTCTCCTCGAAGAACGACGGGGCCATACGGGCGGCAAAATTATAGGTGGTCCGGCTGTTTTCCTTCATGCTGAAGGTGGAGCGCGATTTGAAATTGATCGTGCCGCCGAGGGAGTCGGCACCCTTGTCGGGGGTCTGGCCCTTGATCAGCTCGAGGCCCTCGAACATCGCGCCGGTGATCGACTGAAGCTCAAAGCTGCGGTTGGTGCCGAGCGACGTCAGCGAGCCGCCGTCGACGGTGACGTTGTTGAGCGTGGGGTCCATGCCGCGGATATTGAAACGATAAGCCAGGCCTTCATCGGTCGGGCTGCCGGCCACACCGGGGAGGCGCATGACGACTTCGCCGGCGCTCATGTTGGGCAGGTAGCCGAAGGAATCCATGGCGATCACATCCTTAACGTTGTCGGCGTTGCGTTTTTCGGTGATCATGGCCGCATTGCCCTCGCGCTCACCGGTGACCTTGAACGCCTCGAGCTTGTAGATGCCGGTCGTGAGTTCGAAGTCGCGGGTGAGATTCTGGCCGGCACCGAGGGCGACGGTCTGGCGCACGGGATCGAGTCCGATATAGGTGACGACGACCTCGTGGGTGCCCGCGGGCACGCCCGGGAGATTATAGCGACCGGCGTTGTTGGTGAATGTGGTGAGGTTGAGGGCCGGCACGGACACCATGGCACCCTCCAGCTGGTTGCGCGTGGCGGAGTTGCTCACCGAGCCGGAGACGCCGCCGGTCTCGGCGGCGCGCAGGGCCGGTGAAAGCACGGCGAGAAAAAAACTGCACAACAGCGCCAACGACAGCGCCGGAAACGAGACGAGGACAGGGCTCACGATCAGGTTGCGGGATTTAATAGGGGGTAGGTTACTTAAACGTGATGGTCGAAATCGGAGTGAGGGAAAACGCCGGATGGGCAAAAAAAATCCGCGCCGACTGGCAGGGATGAAGGGCACGCCAGTTCTCGCCACCGCGCATAGGCGGTGCAAGCTTCATCTCGCGCGCCGAACGGGCGCATCGGGCCACTCCCCGACCGTTGGAGTCGGCCAACTGCGGGCGGAAAATCTCTCCGCGGCAGCGGGCCGCCTCAGGGGGCGGTCGCGGCCGGCTTCGGTTTCGTGGTCATCTCGAAATCGTCCGTGCGGAACGGCGTGACGGGCAGGCCGTCGCTCGAGAAGAGATTGCACCCGGGATTGTCCGCCCACGCGTAGCGGACGGCGATCGGCGCCGAGACCTCGGGATGCGAGACTTCGACTTGGTTGGCGCCGACGATCTTGGCGGCCGCCCAGTGCCAGACTTTGTCCTCGCCGCAAATCGCAAAGCCGCGGGCCTCGGCGACGTCGAAGGCGCGGAGTTTGCTGCCGAAGCAGTCGAGCGTGACGGTCACTTTGTTTTCCACGATGGCCATGCTCTGATACTCCGGACTGCGGTAGGGGAAATTCAGCCCGTAGTCTTTCACGAGGGCCCAGCGCACGAGACGGGAGGCGACGTCGTATTTGTTGCGCGGGTGGATGTCGCGGCCCTCGCCGATATCAATGATCACAGCCTGACCGGTGTGGGGGAAGCGAAGAGTCTTGGTCTGCGACTCACGCAGCTCGGCCCACGCACTTTCGCCGGGCGCGGGTTTTTCCGCCATGTAGTCGGCGAGTTGGACCCAGTAGAACGGGAAATCGCCCTGGCCCTGCTCTTGGCGCCACTGCTCGATCAGGAAGGGAAACAGCGCGGCGTATTCGTAGGCGCGGCCGGCGTTGGACTCGCCCTGATACCAGATGACACCCTTGATGCCGTAGCCGAGGGTGGGGTTGACGACGCCGGCAAAAATATTCCCCGGGCGGGCGTTGCCGGTGAGCCACGCCAGAGGATTCTGGGGCGCGGCGGGAGGAGTCTTGCCCTCGGCTTTCGCCGTCTCGACCGCGAGTTTCCACTTTTCAGTGGCGGCAGCGTAATCCGCTGTAGCTTTCTCGGATTGCAGGTTAGTTTCTCTCTTGGCGGTATTCGCCATGAGCAGTTGGAACCGTGGATCCCGCTCGATGGTCTCGCGCCGCACCCACGCCTCGGCGGCGGAACCGCCCCACGCGTTGTCGATCAACCCGACCGGCACATTGAGGATGTCGTGGAGATAGCGGCCGTAGATATAGCCGATGGCGCTAAAGTTCTTCGCGTTGGCGGGACCGGCGACCTCCCACTTCCCTCTGAAATCTGTTTTTAGTTCCTGGGTGCCAACCTGCGGCACCGAGACGATGCGGAGATTTGGGCGATGCGCGCCCGCGCCCTCGAGATCGCCGGTGTAGGTCTCGCCGAGCGCAAACTGCATGTTCGACTGACCGGAGCACATCCACACTTCACCGATGAGCACGTCCTGAATCTCGCGCGACGTGGAGCCGGCGATCGCCAGCGTCTGCGGCGTGGCGTTCGCCGGCGCCGCGGCGAGCTTCACCGTCCATTTGCCGTCAGCGGCGGCCGTCGCGGTCTGCGTCTGACCGGCGAAGGTCACGGTGACCGTGGCGCCGGGCGTGTCCCAGCCCCAGATGGGGTTGGCCTGCTGCTGTTGCAGGACCATGTGGTCGCCGATGATGGCGGGGAGCTTCAGTTCGGCGCGTAACGCCGTGGCCAGGGTGAGACCGAACACGAGGACGAGTGGGAGTTTTTTCATGGGGAGAGCCGGTGTTTGTGGCGACACGTGCGCGCCGATGCAAACCAGCTTTGCGGGACGCCGTCGAAATCTATCGGCTAGCGTCGCCGCGTCCGCCGAATCCCCTCTCGGCCACCGCGAAAACGCGCCGCCCTCCGGCCGCCCCGATTCCGGGCGGAGGCTGCCGTTCATGGCCTGGGCCCGCCGTTCCGGCGGGCCCACGTCCTCCCATCCACCTCCGCCACCGTGCATCTCGGGCATTGACGCCGAATTTCCATCCTCGTTTCCTTAGCATCATGCGTGATTCCAAGTCCGTCGATCCTCGGGCCAAATACCAGCGCGTCGTCCTCAAGCTCTCGGGCGAAGTGCTCCGCGGCGGCAAGTTCGGCGACGCCATCGACGGCGACACCCTCACCAAAGTCTGCGCCCAGGTGAAGGAAATCCACGCCCTCGGCGTGCAGGTCTGCGTCGTCATCGGCGGCGGCAACATTTTCCGCGGCCTCAACGGCGAGCAACGCGGCGTCGACCGCACCACCGGCGACTACATGGGCATGCTCGCCACCGTCATCAACGGCCTCGCCCTGATGGATTGCCTCGAAAAAATCGGCGTCAGCACGCGCGTGCAATCCGCCATCCCGATGAACCAGATCGCCGAGCCCTTCATCCTTCGCCGCGCCATGCGCCACCTCGAGAAACAGCGCGTGGTCATCTTCGTCGCCGGCACGGGCAACCCCTACTTCTCGACCGACACCACCGCCGCCCTCCGCGCCTCCGAACTGCACGCCGACATCATTCTCAAGGCGACGAAAGTCGACGGCGTCTACGACAAGGACCCGAAAAAATTTCCCGACGCGGTCAAGTTTGACCAGCTCACCTTCATCGACGCGCTCAAGCAGCGGCTCAACGTGATGGACTCAACCGCCTTCTCCCTCTGCATGGACAACAACGTCCCGATCCTCGTCTTCGACCTCGGCGACGAACACGCCATCCGCAAAGCCATCTTCGGCGAAAAAATCGGCACGCTGGTCAAGAACTGACCGGCCCCCGACTGCTCCGGCTTGCCATCGAAAATCTCCCGTCACCCATCGAAAATCCCATGTCTCACCCCATCCTCACCGACACGCAGGCCAAAATGAAAAAAGCCGTGGACCACACGCTCCACGAGTTCAGCTCCATCCACACCGGCAAGGCCACGCCCGCGATGGTCGAAGGCGTGATGGTCGAAGCCTATGGGACGATGACGCCCCTCAAGCAGTGCGCCGCCATCTCCACGCCCGATCCGCGCCTCATCCAGATCCAGCCGTGGGACGCCAGCCTCATCAAGTCCATCGCGAAGGGCATTCAGGAAGCCAACCTCGGCTTCAACCCGATCGTCGACGGCAAACTCATCCGCATCCCGCTGCCAGATATGAGCCGCGATCGCCGGCTGGAATTCGTCAAGACCGCCAACCGGCTCGCCGAGGAAGGTCGCGTGCACGTCCGCAACGTCCGCCGCGACGCCCATGAGGTCGCGAAAAAGGCCAAGCTGCCCGAGGACGAATCGAAGCGCCTCGACAAGGACATCCAGACCGCGACCGATAGCGCGATCAAGAGCATCAACGATCACCTCGCCCACAAAGAAAAGGATCTGCTCACGGTGTAGGTCGGGCTTTAAGCCCGACACGTTTCGGTCGTCGCCCCGCCTCGTGTCGGGGATAAATCCCGACCTACCGTTCTCCGCGTTGAAAAAAGAATCTTCCACCGCTCCCCGCCGCGTCGTCATCAAGCTCGGCACCGGTGTCCTCACCACCGGCGTTGGCCAGCTCGACATCGCCCGCATCGCCGCCGTCTGCGCCGAGATCGCCGCGCTTCGCGCGCGCGGCACCGAAGTGCTGATCGTCTCCTCCGGCGCCGTCGGCCTCGGCATGGGCGCGTTGAAACTCGAGCGCCGCCCGAAAGAGCTGTCGAAAAAGCAAGCCTGCGCCGCCATCGGCCAGTCCCGCCTCATGCAGACGTGGCAGGCCGGCCTCGCCCCGCACCGCCTCACCGTGGCCCAGGTCCTCCTCACGCACGACGACCTCCGCCTCCGGGCGCGTTATCTCGGCGTGCAGGAAACGCTCCGCCAGCTCATCGCCTACGGCACGATCCCGATCATCAACGAAAACGACACCGTTAGTGCCGCCGAGATCAAGTTCGGCGACAATGACACGCTTTCCGCGATGGTCGCCTCGCTCGTCGAAGCGAGCTACCTCGTGATCCTCTCGACCGCGCCCGGCCTCATCGATCTCCGCGGCTCGAAGCAGATCATCCCCGTCGTCGAAAAAATCACGCCCGAGATCGAGGCGATGGCCGGCGGCACCACGAGCGAAACCGCGGTCGGCGGCATGGTTTCTAAAATCGCCGCCGCCAAACTCGCCACCCGCGCCGGCTGCGGCGTCTTCATCGCCAGCGGCGCCGAACCGGAAATCCTCGCGAAACTTTTCGGCGGTCGCGGCCCCGGCACTTTCTTTGTCCCGAGCGGCCTGCCGCTCGACGCGAAAAAACGCTGGCTCGCCTACTTCCAGCGTCCCGCCGGCACCATCGTCGTCAACGAGCGCGCCGTCCCGGTCCTGCGCGAACACGGCCGTAGTCTCCTCGCGGTCGGTGTGACCGGCACGGTGGGCGAGTTTGCCGCCGGTGACATTGTCAACATCGCCGGGCCGGACAAAATTGTTTTTGCCCGCGGCGAGGCGGCGTTTACCAGCAAGGAAATTTCCGCGCTGGCCGGCCAGCAGGGCGACGTCGTCGCCGCCCTCCACCCGGCCCGCAAACGCCTCGAGGTCGTCCATCGCAACGACCTCGTGCTGCTGTAGCGCGCACCGGCCGGTTGGAGCCAGCGATCCGCTAAGGTGCCTTGGCCGGCGGCGGGACGAGCTTGGGTGCTGCCGCCGGACGCGGAGCAGGTTGCTTTTTCTCGTCGAGATTCTGCATGGCCTCGACGTCGCTGACCGGTGCGGAGACGACGCCCCCAGCGGGCACTTCGAGTTTCGCAAGCCAGACGAGCGCGTTGAGCATGAGCCGGCGTTGATCGTCGTTCTGCCAGTTGAGATGAAAATGGCCGCCGGTAAAACCGAAGCCCCGCCCACCGTCCGCCCGCTCCACGGCCCACATCATTGTCTCCGGCCGCCCCTTTGCCGCCTGGATATGCGGATACGGCCCCTTGGGGGAAACATAGGGACCGTCCCGGACGGCATCGGACGGCGTTGCGACCAGAATGTCCTTCACGCCGGACTTTCCGTCGCGGAAGCGCATGTTGAAATACCACTCGTCCTTTGTCTTGAAGGGCTTCACGCCGCGCGTGATCGGGTGCACGGGCAGACTTTTGTAGTCGGCCTCCCAGATCGGATTGCAGGAAAAACTATTTTCATAGTGGCCACCGATCCAATCCTTCCACTCGGCGCCCCCCTTTTCGGCCAACACCTCGACCGCGTAGTGCGCCAGTCCGAGGCTTACGCCCTTTTTCATCAACGCGCGGAGAACTTCAAGGCGTTCTTGCTGCACCGCGGGATGATTCGCCCCGCCGTCCGAATAGATGAACACCGCGGCGGCCCCGTCGAACACCGAGTTGTCGTCCACCTTTTTCCCGTCGACCATTTTGGACGGCCAGCCGTTGGTGATCAGAACGGTTTTCAATCCGGGAATGTTGTCGAGGCGCTTTTGCAGGAGCATGGAACCGGCCTTGAACTCATGCATCAGCGGGGGGTGACTCACCGGACCGGCGATCATCACCAATTTGCGGTCGGCGGCGTGGGTCAAGGCGGTGGCCAGAGCGAGCACGGCAACAGGGAGGAGTCGGAGTTTCATTGGGATGATCGAGTGGCAGGATTAGACTGGGAGGATGATTCGGAGCGGCGAAGACGGCCACGATTGGCCAGACGTTACGAGCGAAGTTGAGCGGTTGCGGGATGCGAGTCGAGCCGACTCGGCCCGCCTCCGTTCCGAGGCGCGGGCTGGCTCGCCGGGGCCACCACGAGCGATCCGCCGTTTTTCTTTGCGCCTTCGCGCCGTTGCGGGAGCCTCTTCGCGCTTCATGGATTTCGCCCTCGACCCAACCTCCGCGCCGCCCGGTGTCCCGCCGATTGATTTTCGCGCGTCGCTGAACGACGAGCAGTTCAACGCCGTCACCGCCCCCGCCGGCCCGCTCCTCGTGCTCGCCGGCGCCGGTTCGGGCAAGACCCGCACGCTCACCTACCGCGTCGCCTACCTCCTCTCCCAAGGCGTCCGCCCCGGCGAAATCCTGCTCCTCACGTTCACCAACAAGGCCGCAAAGGAAATGCTCCACCGCGTCCACGACCTCACCGGCGTCGAGCCCGGGCGGTTTTGGGGCGGCACGTTTCACAGCATCGGCCATCGCGCGCTCCGGATGCATGGCGAGGCCATCGGGCTCCCGCGCACGTTTACCATTCTCGACGCCGACGAATCCGAGGGCGTCCTCCGTGACGCCGTCGAGGCGAGCGACCGCACTTTTTTCAAGGACAAGACCCACCCGCGCCCTGGCCCGCTGCACTCGCTGCTCTCGATGGCGCGCAATACTCAGCTGCCGCTCGACGAAACGATTACGCGCTTCTTCCCCCAGCACGACGGAATCATCGAGCGCGCGCCGCTCTTCGCCAAAAAATACGCCGAGGCCAAGCGCACCGCCAACGTCGTCGACTACGACGATCTCCTCGAGTTCTGGCTCGAGCTCCTGAAAAAATCGCCTGAGACCGCCGCGTATTTCTCGCACCGCTTCCGCCACGTCCTCGTCGACGAATATCAGGACACCAACACCCTCCAGTCGCAGATCGTCGACCTCATCGGCGCCCACCACCAGGTGATGGCCGTCGGCGACGACGCGCAGTGCATCTACACGTGGCGCGGCGCCAACGTCGAAAACATCCTCACCTTTCCCGACCGCCATCCCGGCACCGTCATCCACCGCATCGAGACGAATTACCGCTCGACGCCGCAAATCCTGGCGCTGGCCAACGGCGTGCTCGAAGCCCAGCCGAAGGGTCGGGCCTTTGAAAAAATTCTCCGCCCCCACCGCGCCAACTCCGAGAAACCCTACTTCGTGCAGTCGATGGATGGCCGCGAGCAGGCGCAGTTCATTGTGCAGCGCATCCGCGGCCTCGTGGACGAAGGCTGCGCCCTCGCCGACATCGGCATCCTCTACCGCGCGCATTTCCACGCGCTCGACATCCAACTCGAGCTTTCGCGCCTCCAGATTCCCTACCAGATCACCAGCGGCGTCCGCTTCTTCGAGCAGGCCCACATCCGTGACCTCGTCGCGCTGCTCCGTTTCGTTTACAACCCCTCCGACACCGCCGCGTGGAACCGCATCGCTGTGCTCCTCCCGAAAGTCGGCGACAAGAACGCCGCCAAGCTTCACGCCGCCGCCCTCGATCACGCGAAGTTGCTGAAATTGAATCTCGTCGACGCCCTCGACACCGACGACGTGAAGTCGAAAGTGCCGAAGGATGCGAAGGAAGAGTGGCCCAAGTTCACCGCCTCGCTCGCGCAAGTCGCCGACGTGATGCGCACGATGAAGCCGCACAACGCCGTCGAGATCGCGATCGACGGCTGGTATGGCGACTACCTCAAGGGCCAATACTCCAATTATCTCTCCCGCCTCGACGACTTGAAATCGATGATCGGCTTCGCGAGCCGCTACGAGGACATGCAGGAACTGCTCGCGCAGATCATGCTGCTCAACAGTGAGACGAGCGACCGCTCCGCCGACCCCGACGCCGACGCCCTCCGGCTTACCACGGTGCACCAGGCCAAAGGCCTCGAATACGCCGCCGTCTTCCTGATCGGCCTCGCCGACGGCAGTTTCCCGCTGCGCCGCGCGATCGAAGCCGGCGACGTCGAGGAAGAGCGCCGCCTCTTCTACGTCGCCGTCACGCGCGCGAGAGACGAGCTCTACCTCTGCTTCCCAAAAGTAAACACGAAAGGCGGCCCCGTGATGATGCAAACCCCCAGCCGCTTTCTCGAGGAACTATCGCCCGAACTCTACCAACCGCTGAAGATCAAGCGGAGCTTTGGGTGGTAGCGGAACGCGTGAGCGTTTCGCCGGCGGAACCCAAACAGCGCCATCGGCAATTGAGCGTTCCGAACTGATCCTGCCTTGCAGGAAATCCGGTTGCTGGAATCATCTCAACCGCCTCCATCCCCCGGTTGTTCGCGCTCCTCCCCATGAAATCACTCCTCTTCCACTCTGCCCTGCTGCTCGCCCTGGCCACGGCGCCCCTCACCCACGCCGCGGACGCTACCATACCCAATTCAAAGCCCGTCCGCGCTCTGCTCATCACCGGCGGTTGCTGCCATGACTACGCGCTCCAGGCCGAAGCGTTTATCGAGGGCGTAAAAAAATACGGCGCTGTCACCTGGACCGTCGTCAACGAGGGCGGCACCACCAAGAACGCGAAGATCGCGCTCTACGACAACCCCGACTGGGCCAAGCCCTATGACGTCGTCGTGCACAACGAGTGCTTCGCCGACCTCGATGATCCGGTCTACATCCGGAAAATTACCGCGGCGCACCGGGCCGGCGTGCCCGCCATCGTCATCCACTGCGCGATGCACACCTATCGCGTGACGGCCGCCGACGACTGGCGTGAGTTTCTTGGCGTCACGAGCCGGCGCCACGATCACCAAAGCAAATATCCCGTGACGCCCGTGGTGAAAGCTCACGCCGCGATGCTTGGTTTCCCCGCGTCATGGGTGACGCCCATGGACGAACTTTACGTGATCGAAAAGCTCTGGCCGGGCGCGAAGGCCCTCGCGACCTCCGTCAGCGAAGCCGATGGCAAAACCTATCCCGTGATCTGGGCGAACGATTACCACGGCACGCGCGTCTTCGGCACCACCTTCGGCCACGGCAATGCCACGTGGCACGACCCCGTGTTCATCGCCGTCATTTCCCATGGCCTGCTCTGGGCCGCCGGCCGGGAGAATTGATTTGCCGCTCCCTAAAGTTTTTCCAGCTCGGCAAAGTGCGCGTCCGTCGATTCGACCTCGACGCCATGATGCCGCGCACAGGCTACGATCAGCAGGTCGGTGACCGGGATCGTGAGTCCGGAGGTCCGTGCGCGCCGGGCCAGATCGCAGGCAAGCTCCCAGACCTCGGCGGGCATGTCCAATTCCGGCAGCACTTGCTCAAATTCGCGCAGGGCTTTTTTTTCCCTGGCACCACGTGCGCCGTTCCACAACTCAAGACGGACCACTGGCGACCAGCACGCTCGGCCGCCAAGCACGTGCGCATGCAGTCGTCGCCGAACCTCGGCGTCCCCGCGCTCACGGAGCGCTTCGATCCAGCAACTCGTGTCGATCAAGATCATAGGGTGTGTCGGCCCGACTCACGCATCCGCTTGAGATCAGCCTGCGTCATGAAGTCTTTGAAGGTGCCGAGGTGCCGCGTCAGCGCCGCCAGCCGGTGCCGCTGATTGAAATCAGCCACGGCGCGCGCCACGGCCTCGGTCTTGGTCTTGGCTTTGGCGTGCTTCATGGCTTCCGTCAGGTCTTTTTCAGGAAGGTCAACGGTGGTTTTCATGCTTCCGAATGTGAATTTTTTAGAATCCAAATCAAGCACGCAATGCTTCCGCGACCTGCATCACCCGCAGCGTGTTGCCGCCCCACAGCTTCGCCAGGTCCGGCTCGCTCCACCCGCGCGCGACCAGTGCCCGCGTGATGTTCGGAAAGTCCGCCACGTCGCGCAGGCCGGCGAAGCCGCCTCCGCCGCCATCGAGGTCGCACCCGATGCCCACGTGGTCGATGCCCGCTACCGTCACCGCCTGCTCGATGTGCCGGATGAAATCGTCGAGCGTCACGGGCGGGTTCGGATGCTCCCGACACACCCGGTCGTAATCGCGGTCTTCCGCGGCCGTTGTCGCCGGGGAGAAGATGCTGTGCTGGTGTCGGAGCAGCACTTCGGTAATCGCCGCCGTGCGGCCGTTGTCCGGCGCGGTCACGAGCGCGACCGGCAGCGCGTTGATCTGGATCACCCCGTCTTTCGCCGCGAGCACGCGGAGCAATTCGTCGCCGACATTGCGCGGGTGGTCGGCCATCGCGCGCGGGCCACTGTGCGAAAGCACGACGGGGGCACGCGAATGCTCCAGCAAATCGCGAAGCGCACCGTCGCTCGCGTGCGAGGCGTCAAGCACGAGGCCGAGTCGGTTGCACTCCGCCACGACCTCCCGCCCCAGCGGACTCAACCCACCCCACTCCGCGCCACGCGGGTCGGTCGAGGAGTCGGCCACGTCGTTATTGAGGCTGTGCGTCAACCCGAGCATCCGCACCCCGAGGTCGAAGAACGTCTGCACGTGGCCCGGGTCGCGCCCGAGGGAGTAAGCGTTCTCGACGCTGAGGTAAATCGCGCGCTTCCCTTCCGCCTTCAGCCGCAGCCCGTCGTCCGCCGTCAGCGCCAGCCCGCACTCGCCAGCATTTTCCTGCACGACCGTCCGCGTCCGCTCAAAACACCGCACCGCCCGTTCGTGGGCCGCCTGCCAGCCCGCCGGTGTCCGCGCGAGCTGCCCCACGTAAACCGCGAACACCATCGCATCCATCCCGCCGGCGCGCATCCGCGGCAGGTCAATTTGCGAATGATCCAACCCGTAATCGTGCCGCGCGGCGAAATCCCACCCCGCGCGCATCAGGCTCGCCGTCGGCGTGTCGCTGTGCGTGTCGATCGTGAAGAGCCGTTCGTGGAGCGTGGAGTCGTTGGAGTGCATCACCATGATTTTGTCGGTCGGGGTTTAGCCCCGACACGTCGGGCGTAAAGCCCGACCTACAGCCCGTTGCGCCGCTTCGCCAGCTCCTCCGCGGCGTGCAGGAGGCGCAGCGTGTTGCCGCCCCAGATTTTTCCCACGTCGGCCTCCGACACGCCATGCTTCAGCAGCGCGAGGGTGATCTTCGGGTAGTCGCTCACATCCTCGAGCCCGACCACGCCGCCGCCATCCATGTCCGCGCCGATGCCAACATGCTCGGCGCCCGCGATGTCGATGGCGTGAAAGAGGTGCTTCAGAAAATCGTCGAGCGTCGCCCGCGGGATTTTGAACTGTTCCGCCAGCTTCTGGCCCGCGAGGGATCGCTCGACTCGCTGCGCACCCGTCAGACTGCTCCCGGCGTATTTCGCGGTGAGCCTGGCTTTGGCCGCATTGAACTCGGGATTGATCGGCACCGGAATCATGAACTCGCTCACCGTGTTCATCTGGATGACGCCGCCGTGCGCAGCGAGTTCGCGCATGAGCTCGTCCGTGACGTTGCGCGGGTGCGAACAGATCGCCTTGCAGGCGGAGTGCGTGAGGATCAACGGCGTCTGCGAGAGCGTGATAAGTTCGTGCAGCACGGTGTCGGCGGAATGCGAGGCGTCGATGACGAGGCCGAGGCGGTTGCATTCCTAGACCGCGTCCCGGCCGAGCGGGCTGAGGCCGTGCCACTCGGGGCCCGCGGTCGGCTGCGAGGAATCGCCGAGGTCGTTGTTGCCGTTGTGGACGAAACCAAAAAATCGCGCGCCGAGCTGGTGGTAAGTTTTGAGCAACGTGAGGTCCTGGCCGATCGCGTAGCCGTTCTCGACACTGAGGTAGAGAGCGCGTTTGCCCGCCGCCATGAGGCGCGGACCGTCGGCCGCGGTGAGCGCCAGTCCGCATTGCTCCGGGAAACGCTCGGCCACGGCCTGCACGCGCCGGAAGGTGCGCAGGGCGTTGTCGCGCACGGCCGCGTAGCCTTCCGGTGTGCGCGGACCTTGATCGACGTAGACGGCGAAGACGCCCGCCTTCAGCCCGCCGTCGCGCATCCGCGGAAAATCCAGCTGCGAAAAATCCGTCGCGCGGTCGTGGCGTTGCGCGATGTCCCAGTCGGGGCGGCGGAGGCTGAGCGTCGGCGTGTCGATGTGCGTGTCGATCGTGAAGATCCGCGCATGCCACGCCGCGGCGCGGGCGGCGAGTTCGGCGTCCGTTTCGGCGCAGAGCGCGGGAAGCAACGCGAGGGTGAGCAGTGAAAACGAAGAGCGAGCTAGGTTCATGATTCGGGGAAGGCTCCGACAGTGAGAACGGCGGGGCGCGTTGCAAGCCGGAGGCCAGGCCAGAATTTCAATTCCGCTGGTTAGGCCCGTTCCAGGTCCGACTCCAATCTTGAAACGCGGAGGTCGCGGAGCCCACGGAGAGAAATCGCTTCGACTTCGCGTTCCCCGCGCATACCTCGGACGTGTTTTCAAAATGCTTGTCATCGCGAGGTGCGCAAAGCGCGCCGTGGCGATCCAGCTGGATTGCGTCGTCGCATCTCCGCAGTTGCGCTGGGCGGAACCTTGAACTCACTTTTCGCTCACTTCCACCATGTCCAACCCCTCCGTCGAAAACGTCGTCATCATTGGCACTGGCTGCGCTGGCCTCACCGCCGCCATCTACACGGCACGCGCCAGCCTCAATCCGCTCGTCCTCGAAGGCCCCCTGCCCGGCGGCCAGCTCACGACGACGAGCGAAGTGGAAAACTTCCCCGGCTTCCCGCACGGCGTGGACGGCTTCCAGCTCACGCAAAACATGCGCGAGCAGGCCACCCGCTTCGGCACCCGGTTTGAGTCGGCGCTCGTCACTTCGGTCGATTTCACCTCGATGCCGCGCAAACTCGTGACGGCTGACCGCACGATCCTCGCGAAGACCGTCATCATCGCCACCGGCGCCTCGCCGCGCCTCACCGGCATCCCCGGCGAAAAGGAACTCTACGGCGGCAAGGGCGTGACGACCTGCGCGACGTGCGACGGCGCGTTCTATAAAAAAATGGAGGTGGCGGTGCTCGGCGGTGGCGACAGCGCCGCGGAGGAGGCGCTCTTCCTCACGCGTTTCGCGAGCAAAGTTTATCTCGTCCACCGTCGCGACACGCTCCGCGCCTCGAAGATCATGGCCGACCGCGCGACCTCGCACGAAAAAATCCAACCGGTCTGGGACAGCATCCCCCTCGAAATCCTCGGCGTGAAAGAAGGCGCCGTCAGCGGCCTGAAAATCAAACACGTGAAAACCGGTGCCGAGTCCGTGCTGCCCGTGAAAGGCATCTTCGTGGCCATCGGCCACATTCCGAACACAGGCCCGTTCGCGCCGCCGCTCGAAGTTGACGAGGGCGGCTACTTCAAGCCGCAGCCCGGCTCGCAGGTGCAGACGAACGTCCCCGGCGTTTACGTCGCGGGCGATTGCTCCGACCACGTCTACCGCCAGGCGATCACCGCTGCCGGCATGGGCTGCGCCGCCGCGATCGACGCCGAGCGCTGGCTGGCCGAGCACCACGCGTAGAGGAGACGATGTCTGAGCTGTGAGAGAGCTGTGGGAGGGGCTTTATGCCCCGACTTAAAAATTTCCATTAATTCAATCGGGGCATAAAGCCCCTCCCACAGTGACAAACCCTGATCCGCTGCCACCGAATCCAGGCTACTGTGCTCTGCGGCGACATCGCTGGTCCGCTGGCGGTTTCGACTATTTCGTAACGATCAACCTGCACCGCCCAGCCGCGGGATTGAGCGAGCCAGCTCTGCTCGCAGCGCTCGATCACCAGCGCCTCACACTCGAAGCCGAAGGACACTGGAGCGTCCGCACATGGGTCGTGATGCCCGATCATCTTCATGTGCTCTTCACGCTGGGCGGAAAAATTTCCCTCGCCGATTGTCTGCGCCTGTTCAAGGGCCGGCTGTCACCCGCGCTCCGGGCACATCGGTTGGCGTGGCAAGATGGCTATCACGAACATCGCATGAGACCCGAGGAAGACCGCCTGCCGGTCTTCCTCTACATTTTCCTAAACCCGTATCGCGCGAAACTCATTTCAGTGTCGGAAAAATGGCCGGGATATTTCTGCGCGGTCGAAGACTGGGGTTGGTTTGGCGGTCTCACGAATGCCGACGTGCCTTATCCCAAATGGCTGGGATGAGGACAGCCGGGGTGCTGGACTCCAAACTGTGAGAGGGGCTTTATGCCCCGATTGGAATTTCATCTCAACCCAATCGGGGCGTAAAGCCCCTCCCACAGTTTCAGATCATCTTTCGAACCCGATCTTCTTGCGCAGCGCCTTGAAGCGCGGTTCGTCGCGGAGAATGTCGTTCACCGGGTCGACCTTGAGAAACCAGCACGCGGCATCGATATCTTCGTAGCATTTGTCCAGCCAGTCCAAGGCCTTCGCCTTGTCGCCCAGGCCAAGATAGACCATCACCCGCCATCCGGGGGCAACGAAGCGCAGTTTCTGTTTCTCCATTTCTTCAAAGCCGCGCAAAATTTCCTCGGCTTTGGCGCGGTCGCCCGCCACGGCATACGCGTAGCCGAGGATGGCGTCGCGAAAAGGATGGTTATCCAGCGTCTTCGCTTTCTGCAACGCCGCGATGGCGGCGGCCGATTCCGTTTTGAACAGGGCGCAACTTCCCAACAGGTGATGGGCGGGTGCAAAGTTGCCGTCCAATTCCAGCACCTTGCGGGCTTGGGCGATCGCTTCGTCGTAGCGGCGCGCGTGGTAGAGCCACCAGCCAAGGTCGCACGCCATCAACGGCGAGAGCGGGTCCAGTGCGATCGCCTTCTTTTGGTTGGCGATCGACTCGTCAAACCGCGCGAGCATCGCCAGCACCCAGGCGTATTGATCATAGACGAGCGCGAGGTTGGGATTCAGCTCGATCGCACGCTTCATTTTTTCCTGCCCCGGCTCCCACTCGAAAAGAGCCACCTGCGCCAGCCCCAGCGAAAAATGCGCTTCGGCCAGATTGGGCGCGAGGGCGAGCGCTTGTTGCGCGAGTTCCTTTTGCTTCGTCCACGCCTCCTTGCCCGACATCACCCCCGGCTGGTAACCGAGGTTGTCGGCCAGGCCGCAATAGGCCAAGGCGTAGCCCGGATCCGCCTTGATCGCCTCGGTGAAGAATCGCTGGGCGTTGGTCCAGCCCTCGGCGGTGTTCTTCGCGAAATGGAAACGGCCGAGCAGGTAAAGGCGGTGGGCCTCCGGATTCTCGGTCGCTTTCTTTTCGAGCGATGGCTTGCCGGCGGAGAGCAACGTAATCTTCAGCGCCGCGGCCACGCGCTCGGCGACGTCGCGCTGCATCTTGAAGATGTCCTTGAACTCGGTGTCGTAGTCCTGCGACCACAGGTGCCGCTGGCTCGCGACGTCGATCAACTGCACCGTAATCCGCAACTGCTCGCCCGCCTTGCGCACGCTGCCCTCAAGCAGCGTCCCGACCCGAAGTTCCGCGCCGATTTCGGAGAAACTCTTGCCGGATTTCTTGGCGCGCTCGGACGAAGTGCGCGCGATGACTTCGAGTCCGCTGATTTTTGAGAGGCTGGACGTCAGCTCCTCGGTCAGGCCGCCCGCGAGGTATTCGTCCTTGGTGTCCGGGCTGAAATTATCGAGCGGCAGCACGGCGAGGCGGTGCGGATCGAGCGCGGTGGATTTGGCTGCTGCCAAATCCATGGGTCTTGAGGTTTGAGTTTTTGGTTCAACGGCGACCGACGCAGGCGCGGATTTACGGGTGGCGAAGAATCCAACGACGCCAATTACCACGCCGGCAAGCGCGGCCCACGCCCAGCCGGGCAAGCGTCGTTTGGACTGTAGGGCGGGGTCGCCGGACCCCGCCGCGGTTGACGACGCTGAAGACGGCGCGGTTCGGCGACCTCGCCCCACGACTGGCACGTCAGCCGGCGCAGCAAGCAGGCGTTTCACTTGCTCGACAAATTGCGTCGTCGGAAGCGCGCCGGGCAGGCGGGTCCACTGCACCCGCATGAATTCGGCGGGCACGGCCGCGCCGGACTCCGAGGTGTCGTCGATCACGACGGGCGCGAGAAACGGCACGCCTTCCAGCATCAGGTGCGTTTGCTCGATCGCCAGTTTCCATTCGAGCCGGAAGTAGCCTTTGCTCCGCGCCTGGGTGTTCGTCGAGATGATCGGCAGGAAGAGCGTGCAGTCGGCGATCTGCCGGCGGATTTTTTGGTCCCACGTGTCTCCGCCGCGCAATTCGTTCTGGTCGAACCACACCTCGACGCCATGGCTGCGCAGCGCCTCGGCGATGCGCAGAGCGGCGGCGGTATCCTCGCGCGCGTAGCTGACGAAGACGGCGGTGGGTGATGTGGGAGATTCGGGCACGGATCGGAGTGAACTGTCAGCGAACGTGGTGACGGCGTCGGGCGTAGACGAGGAGAAATGCTCCGACCACGTCTACCGCCAGGCGATCACCGCTGCCGGCATGGGCTGCGCCGCCGCGATCGACGCCGAGCGCTGGCTGGCGGAGCACCACGGGTAGTGGAGACGATGTCTGAGCTGTGAGAGAGCTGTGGGAGGGGCTTTATGCCCCGATTTGAAGTCGCCAAATCACCCCACCTCAAACCGCCGCGTCTGGATCGCGTTGCGGCCTGTCTTCAGCATGGGCCGCGGCTCCGGCTGGGCGTAGCCATTCAAATCTACGGCACGGGCACGCACTTCGTAACGGCCGGGGGCCAGGCCTCGGATCGATGCGGACCAAGAAACCATGCTGTAGCGCAGCGGCCAGGTTGCGGGCTGGCCGGTCACGGGATTGAAACCCAGAACCTCCCTGGCCGACACCCCGGCCGGGAAGATGTGACTCCAATCGGTGGGCGCATCGTCCAGCCGGCATTCCGTCCATTGCGCGTTCTGCCACGCTGGATCATCCTCGGAAAGTTCGCCGGGCTGGCCGTTGGCGGGACGTAACCAATATTCAACCCGCTGCAAACCCGACCAGCCAGCGATCGCGAGGCCACTCACGAACACGGGCTGGCCAACGGGAATTTTCCCGCTCACCTCGTCGAGATAGGCCGCCGTCTTGAGGTGCGATTCGGGATCGTTGTTGGCAATCGCGTAGGTGTCGTTCGCCTTGAAATCGTTGGTGAGGACGATCTGCTGCAGCCACTTGATGGATTTGAATCCGTGCGACCAGGGAATGACCATCCGCACCGGACCGCCGCGTTCCAGCGGGATCGGCGCGCCATTGAGCCGGTAGGCCAGAAAGGCGGGCAGCTCACCCGGCGGCGTTTCCATCGCGGCCGTGTAGCTCAACGAGGATTGGAATCTCTGCTTCGGGTCGTTGTTGTGAAATCCCCAGTAATAGATGCGGCGCACATTGGTCATCCGGCCGCAGAGCCGCAGCACCTCGCGCAGCGGCACGCCTTCCCACAAACCCTGCCCCAACGGCGTGGCAATATTCAGGCACTGCATGGCCTTGAGGAACTTCACCCCGTGCTTTCTTCCCAGTTCCATCAACGCGGCCAGGTCCAACGCGGTTCCGTCCGCGAGTGTCAGCGAGCGGGTGATGCTGGCCGGTAGTTTGACGATCTCATCGACCGTCGGATCGGCCACGATTTGCAGCCGCCACGTTTCCGGCGTGAGCCGGGCTTGAACGAGCGCGTCGCCGGTGAGCGTGAACGGCTTGGGATTGCCCCGGGACACGTCCTCGAACTTGTCCGCGGGGGTGAGAAAGGGATGCGGGTAAGTGGTCTTGGGTGGTCGCGGCGGTGCCTGCTTGGGTGCAACCGGAGTCGAAACCTCCGCGGCCAGCGCGGTGTTGAGCAGCCCCGCGGTCAGCGGGGCGGCAGCGAGGACGGATGTCCTGAGCATGAAGTCGCGGCGAGTGATGGGAGAGGGGGGCATGATTGCCGATTTTCGATTTTCGATTGCCGATTGAGGCAGGACCAGGGCGATGAAGCGGAAAAGTGAGTCGCTCCGGTTGCTCAATTGGCAATCGCCCATCGGCAATTCTCAAAACAGCGGCGCGTTGTTCTTCGGGTCGTTGAGCAGCGCCTCGAACCGCGGGTCGCCGCGGAGCGGGGCATACAACGGGTCGTGTTTCATCTCATAGATATTCAGCGAGCCCGGAATGCGCAGCAGCCGGGCAATTTCTCCGATGGCACGGTCTTTGTCACCGTTCCAGGCATCCACTTGGGCGCGCACCACGCTGATCCCTACGCCGACGAAAGCGTTGTGTGCCTCCGGCATATCCTCCGCTGCCCGGGCGATCCGGCGCAGCGCCTCGTCCTTGTTGCCCAGGATTGCCTCGACGAGTGCGGCATCCCGCAGATGCTGGTTATTGTCCGGCTCGAGTTCAAGCCGCGCACGCAGCGTCGCGGGAATGGTTCCCAGTCGGGCACGCGCGCCGTCCAGATCGCCCTGGCTGCGGAAAACCGCCGCCGCGATCGTCGCCTTGGTGACATCGGGCAAACCTTCCGGGTCAGTGGGGGGATGGAGTCGATCCAGTCGGATAAACTCGGCGTAGTCGTTTCGTCGCAGCGCTTGGGTCATTCGCAGGCCGATGACCTCGGGCGATGACGCATCGCGGGCTTCCAGCCGAACGAGCAGTTCATCCGTGTCCCGGGTTGAACCGGTGGCGAGAAATGTCATCCGTGCAAGCTCCAACGCCCACTCCGGCCCGTCCGGCTGCAGCGCCACCAGGCGGCGTTGTTCCGCCAGCGCCTCGTCAAAGCGACGGACCATCCGGTAGGCCGACGCCAACACGCGGGCGGTCCCGGCATGGGTCGGGTCGAGCTGCGCCACTGTTCGCCGGGTGGCAATGTATTCGGGCCAACGACCTTGGATTAACTGGACAATGGCCAGCCGACTGCGTGTCTCGGCATCGTTCGGCTGGAGCCGCAGCAACTTCTCGAACTGCTCGCTCGCGCGAGCGTGATCCCTGAGGCCAAAATCAAAATAGACGCCGACCGCGCGGATCACCTCAGGCGATTCCGGCGCGAGCGCGCGCGCCCGGTCGATGGCGACCGTCGCTTTCGCCAGTCTGGCAGGTGTGGTGTCGACGTAGGCAACCCTCATTTCCACGTGCACGACCGCCAGTTCGCCCCACGCGATCGCAAACGCCGGATCGAGCGCTACGGCGGACTGGAGCAATGACTCCCGCTCTTGAAAAGATGCTTTCAATGATTTGTTGCTGCCTCTCGCCGCACGCGACTTGAGATAAAGATCGTAAGCGGCGGGATTCTCCGTCGGCCGCCGTGCGATCAGATTTTTTTCCTGCGGCGACAGCACGGTCTGGAGCGCACTGGCGATGGCCTGGGCAATTTCGGACTGGATGGCGAAGACGTCGGTCAGTTTACGGGTGTAGGGCTGCGGCGACCAGATGTGGGTGTCGGTGCGGGCGTCGATCAGCTGGGCGCTCACCCGCACGGAGTCGGCCGCTCGCCGCACGCTGCATTCCAGAATATAGGTGACGCCGAGTTCGCGCGCGATTTCAGGCATTTTCTTGGTCGTATCGCGGTAGCCTATCACCGACTGGCGCGAGACCACGCGCAGCTCGCGGATGTTTTGCAGATTGGTCAGCACGTCCTCGTGGATGCCGTCGGCGAAGAACGCGTTTCCCTTGTCTGGGCTGAGATTCGTGAAGGGCAGCACGGCAATGGACTTGTCGTTCAAAATCGGTGCTGCGGGCCCGGCTTTCGTTTCAGTCGCGGTCTTCGGCGGTGCGGTGAGTGGCTCGGATTTGCGGGTCGTAAAAAATGCGACGGCGCCAATTGCCGCAGCCGCGACTACGACCCACGTCCAGATCGGGACGCCGCGGTTCGTCGGGGAGCGGGCTTTCGAGCCCGGGTCGTCGCGGCCCATGGGCTGGAAAGCCCGTGCCGCTTCGTTCCCCGGTGCGAGGAGGTGTTTGATTTGCTCGATGAATTGCGGCGTGGGCAGGCCACCGGGGAGGCGGGTCCACTGCACGCGCAGAAATTCCGCGGGCACGAGCGCACGCGATTCGGCGGTGTCGTCGATGGCCACTGGCACGAGGAACGGCACGCCCGCGGCCATGTCGTGCGTGCGCTCGACGGCGAGTTTCCACTCCCGGCGGAAATAACCTTCGCGGCGCGCCTGCGTGTGCGCGGAGATCACCGCGAGGAAAAGCGTGCAGCCGCGGATCTGGCCGCGAATCTTTTCGTCCCACGTGTCGCCCCCGTGCAGCTCATTCTCGTCGAACCACACTTCGACCCCAAAGCCGCGCAACGCCTCCGCGATGCGGCGGGCGGCGTCGGTGTCCTCGCGCGCGTAACTGAGGAAGACGGCGCGGGCGTTGGGTGATGGGGGGAGTCGGACACGGGACGGACGAAGACCAATGGAGAACGTGGCCGCCGCGCCGGGTGGAGACGAGGAGAAATACGGAGCAGGTTTTAACCGCTAGTCCTCGCTAATAAAAAACCCCAGAGCCAGTTTCTGGCCTTCGCGCTTCACCGATTAGGCGAAGCACGCATGCCTTCCCTCACCGCTTGATTCCGAGCATCAGCGAGAATTAAAGGCTCCGAACGACTGGGATGAACTGACTGCTCGCTCCTGCCCGCTTGCCGACGCGCCTGGCGCCCGCACACTTGGCGGATGAGTTCCACCCGCCTCCGCGCGATCCACCGCACCCTCGGCATCCCCTCCGACTATGGCGCGCGGCGCGGCTTGGGGCCGCAGCGCGAGGCCGTGAGCTTGGTTTCCATCGGTCGCACGCCCGACGACGGCAAAATCCTCCGGCTCACCCCCCGCACCGCCGCCGCGTGGCAGAGAATGCGCGAGGCCGCCGCCTGCGATGGCCTCGTGCTGCTGCCGCTCTCCGGTTTCCGTAGCGTGCGACGGCAGACCCAAATCATCCGCAGCAAACTCGCCGCCGGTCAGACCATCGCCGACGTCCTGCGGCTCGTCGCGGCCCCCGGCTACAGCGAACACCACACGGGCCGCGCGATCGACATCGGCTCGCCGGAAAACATCGAGCTCGACGAGCGCTTCGCGCGGACCGCGGCGTTCCGCTGGCTGCGGCGGCGGGCCGGGGCGTTCGGATTTCGACTCTCCTACCCGCGTCGCAATCCGCACGGCATTGCTTACGAACCGTGGCACTGGTGCTGGGGCGGATAGGATTCGCCAGGATGGCACTTGGGTTCGCCGCCTCCCCATTAGATTTTGGTGAGGCGGTCGCGCTCAACCATCATAGTTTGGAATGGTTCTAAATAGCACTTGCTCCTTAGAATCATTCCAATTGATTGGCTGCCTCCCAAAACCAGATGTCCACCGCCACCCTCCCCTCCGCCACCCTCCCCTCCGACGCCCTCGCGCAACGCCTCGCCGACAGCGGTCTGCGCTCCACCCCGCAACGTGAGGTTATTTACGACGTGCTCCTCAAAAAGCGCGACCACCCCACGGCCGACGAAGTTTTCGCCCGCGTAAAATCCGAACTTCCCACCGTCTCCCTCGCGACCGTCTACAACTGCCTGGAGACGCTCGTATCGTGCCAGCTCGTCCGCGCCGTGAACTTCGAGCGCGGCCCCACCCGCTATTGCCCGAACCTCAGCCCGCACGCGCATTTCCACGACGAGCAGTCCGGCCAGACCCACGACATCGAGCTCCCGCCCGCCCTCCTCAAGAAAGTCCACGCCGTCCTCCCGCGCGGCTACGACGCGACCTCCGTCGAAATCATCTTCCGCGGCAAAGCCACGCGCAGCAGCGAGCAACGAGCAGCGAGTAGCCAGCCTACCCGCTCCTGAAAGTTTTTCTACCCACTACCCGCTCCTCACTACTTTCCGCAATGAGCCAACTCGAAATTACCAACCTCCACGTCGCCATCGGCGAAAAGGAAATCGTCAAGGACCTCTCGCTGACCATCCGCAGCGGCGAAGTCCACGCCATCATGGGGCCCAACGGCACCGGCAAATCCACGCTCTCCAAAGCGATCGCCGGCCACCCCGATTATACGATCACCTCGGGCGACGTCCGGCTCGACGGCAAATCCATCCTCGATCAGGAAGCCGATGAGCGCGCCCGCGCCGGCCTCTTCCTCGCGTTTCAATACCCGAGTGAAATCCCCGGCGTCTCCATCGCGAATTTTCTGCGCGCCGCCCAGCAGGCGCGGATGGCCGAGGGCGAGGAACTCGACGCCAGCGCTTACTACAAGCGGCTCTACTCGAAAATGGATCTGCTCAAGATCGACCGGAAGTTCACCTCCCGCTCCGTCAACGACGGTTTCTCCGGCGGCGAAAAAAAGCGCTGCGAGATTCTCCAGATGGCGATGCTCGAGCCCAAGTTCGCGCTGATGGACGAGACCGACTCCGGTCTCGATATCGACGCTCTCCGCATTGTCGCCGACGGCGTCAACACCATGCGCAGCCCCAATCTCGGCGTGCTCATGATCACGCACTATCAGCGCCTCCTCGACTACATCGTCCCCGACCACGTCCACGTCATGTGGGACGGCCAAATCGTGAAGACCGGCGACAAATCCCTCGCCCTCGAACTTGAGGCCAAAGGCTACGACTGGGTGAAGAAGGAACTGGCGGCGGCCACCGGCTAAACGCCCAACCCTCAACGCTGAACTCTCAACGCTCAATGACCACCGCCCACCTCTGCTCACTTCAACGTTCAGTGTTGAACGTTAAACGTTGAGCGTTCCGCGGCCTCCACTGAACCGATCACCATGAAACCTCTTTCCGACACCCTCTCCGCTCCCGACACCGACGAAGCCGCGGCTAATCCGGTCGTCGGCATCGACCAGACCAAGGGTGACTTTCAATACAAGGTCGCCTACGAGTTCGACGCCGGCACCGGCCTCTCGGAAAAAACCGTGCGCTACATCAGCTCGGTCAAAAAAGAGGCGCCGTGGATTCTCGAATTCCGCCTCAACGCGCTGAAGAAATTCCTCTCGATGCCCATGCCCACCCACTGGGCCACGAAGGATCTCGAGAACATCAATTTCGACAAAATCCGCTACTACCTCGCGTCGGGCCAAAAACCGAAGCGCACGTGGGACGAAGTGCCTGCCGACATCAAGCGCACGTTCGAGCGGCTCGGCATCCCCGAGCAGGAGCGCAAGTTTCTCGCCGGCGTCGAAGCCCAGTTCGACTCCGAGGCCGCCTACTCGAACATCAAGGAAATCGTCGCGAAACAGGGCGTCATCTTCGCGAACTCCACCGAGGCCCTGCGGGAGCACCCGGAGATTTTCCGCAAGTTTTTCGGCAAGGTCATCCCGACCGGAGACAACAAGTTCTCCGCGCTCAACAGCGCCGTGTTTTCCGGCGGTTCGTTCATCTACGTGCCGAAGGGCGTGAAAGTCGCCCAGCCGCTCCAAGCCTACTTCCGCATCAACGCGGAAAACTTCGGCCAGTTCGAACGCACCCTGATCATCTGCGACGAGGGCGCCGAGGTGGTCTACATGGAGGGCTGCACCGCCCCGAAATTCTCCACTTCGACGCTCCATAGCGCCGTCGTCGAACTCGTCGCACTCAAGGGCGCGAAAATCCAATACATCACCGTCCAGAACTGGGCGAACAACGTCTTCAATCTCGTCACCAAGCGCGGCGTCGCGCACGAGGAGGCCGAGATCAAGTGGATCGATTGCAACATCGGCAGCCGGCTCACGATGAAATATCCGGGCGTCGTCCTGAAGGGCCGGAAGGCCCGCGGCGAAGTCCTCTCGATCGCGCTCGCGAACGACGGCCAGCACCAGGACACCGGCGCGAAAATGATCCACGCAGCCGACGAGACCACCTCGAACATCATCGCGAAATCCATATCGGTGGGCCAGGGCCGCAGCACCTACCGCGGCGTCGTCCACATCCCGAAACACCTCAAGGGCTGCAAGAACAACACCGAGTGCGATGCGCTGCTCATCAATTCCAACAGCCGCACCGACACCTATCCCGCCATCTCCGTGCGCGGCGACCGCCACGCCGTGCAGCATGAGGCGAGCGTGTCGAAGGTCAGCGCCGACCAGATCTTCTACATGCAGTCGCGCGGCCTCACCGAGGGCCAGGCGATGAGCCTCAGCGTTAACGGCTTTATCAACGACCTCGCCCGCCAGTTCCCGATGGAATATTCCGTCGAACTAAAGCGCCTCATCGATTTGGAAATGGAAGGAAGCGTCGGCTGAACCCTTTTGTCATCGCGAGCCCGCACAGCGGGCGTGGCGATCCATCTAGCTGGATTGCTTCGTCGCTCCGCTCCTCGCAATGACACCGAGAATCATGTCCGCATCCACTCTCACCGAAACCAAATCTCTCACCGGCTCCTTCACCGCCGAAGCGTTCGCCGCGCACCTCGCCGGCCTTCCGCCGCTGCCGCCGTGGTGGCTCGACCGCAAACGCGCCGCCTTCGAGCGCTTCGCCTCGCTGCCGATGCCGTCGGCCACCGACGAGACGTGGCGCTTCAGCAACCGCTCCACGCTGACGCTCGACGGCTTTCAGCTCCCGCCGACCAGCGCGTCCGCCGCCTCGCTCCACGCGCCCATCGGCATCAAGAAATCCGCGAAGCTTGTCTTTGTGAATGGCCGCCTCGCCACGCGTGAGACGCTCGCCGCCGATCTCGCGCAGCGCGGCGTCATCGTCGATACGCTGCAAAACGCCCTCCATCAGCACGGCGATCGCGTGCGCGAGCACTTGCTGGCGCAACCGGCCAGACTCGGTTCCGCCAAATTTGCCGCCCTGCACGAGGCGTTCCTCACCGACGGCGCGTTCATCTCCGTGCCGAAGGGCGTCGAGGTTGAACTACCCATCGGCGTGTTTTCCTATGCGGCCGGCGCGGGCGCGGCGGTGTTCCCGCACACGCTCGTCGTCGCCGGCGACAATTCGAAAGTCACGGTCGTCGAATACTTCGGCTCCTCCGTGGACGCCGATGCGCACTTCGCCGTCGGGGCGAACGATCTCTACGCGAGCCACGGCGCGCACCTCACCTACATCGGCAAGCAGGACTGGAGCCTCCGCACCCTGTCGTTCCAGCTGAACTCGACCATCGTGCGCCGCGACGCCCGCGTGCAGTCCCTCAATCTTCACTTGGGCGCGCGTCAGGCCCGCCACGAATCGCTCTCGCAATTGCAGGCACCCGGCGCGTTTTCCGAAATGCTCGCGCTCACCGTCGCGCACGACGCCCAGGAGTTCGACCAGCGCACCCTGCAAATCCACGAGGCCCCCAACACGAAGAGTGATCTGCTCTACAAGAACGCGCTGCGCGACCGCGCGAAAACAATTTTCTCCGGTCTCATCGTGGTCGATCCCGATGCGCAAAAAACCGACGCCTACCAGAGCAACCGCAACCTGATGCTGAGTGACGATTGCGAGGCCAGTTCGCTCCCCGGTCTCGAGATTCAGGCCAACGACGTCCGTTGCACGCACGGCGCCACCACGAGCCGCATCGATCCGGAGCAGGAATTTTATCTCCAATCCCGCGGCATTGCGAAGGAAGCCGCCGACGAGTTGCTCACGTTTGGTTTTTTCGAGGACGTGCTCAACCGCCTCGCCAGCGACGAACTCCACGCCGCCCTGCGCACGCTCATCCAATCCAAATTTAAGAAATGATCCGGTCGGCGGCGCGCTCGTCGCGCCCCGCTTGCTCGCCGCAGGCGAGTTGCGCCGCAAGGTCGCAACCGACAAATTCAACCCATGACTCCCAACCGCGACCGTATCCTCTCCCGCGACGTCACTGCCACGCAGATTCCCTCTGGCGACAAAAGCACGTTGACCGCCGCCACGAAGGTGATGATTCACCAGACGCTGGGCGGCAGCTATACCGTGCAGACGGACTTCGGCCTCTTCCGCATCGACGGCAAAGACGCCGACGCGCTCGGCGAACAAGTCGCCGCCTCGACGGTCAAGGCCGCCACGCTGACCGGCGGCGCGCCTGACTCCGAGGCGATTTGGGCGCAACTCCGCTACGTCTTCGACCCCGAGATCCCCGTCAATATCGTCGATCTCGGCCTCGTTTACTCGATGGACGTCGAGCAACTCCCCGACAACACGGGCCACCGCGTCAATGTCGCGATGACCCTTACCGCCCCCGGCTGCGGCATGGGCCCGGCGATCGCCGAAGACGCGAAGTCGAAAATTCTCCTCGTCCCCGGCGTGAGCGACGCCGACGTCCGCATCACTTGGGACCCACCGTGGAATCAGAGCATGATCAGCGAAGAAGGAAAAATGAAGCTGGGGTTAATCTGAACCCCGTCATGCTGAGCGCCGCGTAGAATCCAGCAGAATCCGCGCACGCGGAAATCGTGGCGAAAATCCACGTGGATTCTTCGCTTCGCTAAGCCTGACAAACCACCGACGCGAAATTTTGCTTCGCGCGCTTTCCGTCAAGCCTGCACGCTGCGCCGCGATGAAACGTTTTCTTTCCGTCCTCGCCCTCCTGGCTGCCCTCGCCCGCGCGGAGACTCCGTCAAAGTCCGTCGAGCTCCTCAACGGTCACGACCTCGCCGCGTGGGAGCTGGTCGCCACCCCCGCCGCGGACTTCGCCACCGTCTGCCACTACAACGCTGACGGCTCGCTCGCCGTCGCCGGCCAGCCCGTGAGTTTTCTCGCGACGCAGGCGAGCTACGAAAACTATCAGCTCCACGCCGAGTGGCGCTGGCCGGCGACGGCGGCGAAGAACTGGTGCGGCGAAGGGCGTCAGGACTAGCCCGAGCGGGGCCCGGAGGTCCATCCGTGTTTTCACCGGCCCTTGGTTCCGGCGCTGGCGGGCGCCTCCGTTTTCTCCTCCCGGCCCAGGATGAAGCGCACGGCCATCTCGGAATGGAGCGCGGAGGTGTCGAAGGTTGGAAGCGAGACGTCGCCCGGTTTGATGATCAGGGCGAATTCCGTGCAACCGAGCACGATGCCGTCCACGCCCCGGCGCTTGAGTTTCTCAATCTCGGCGAGCACGAAATTTTTGCCCACCGGTTTGAAGATGCCCAGCGCCAGCTCCTTCTGGATGATGCGGTGCAATTCGAGCCGGTCGGCCGCATTTTCGGGCACCAGGGCCTCAATGCCGAATTTTTTCCGCAGCCGGTCGAGGTAAAACCCGTCCTCCATCGTATAGATCGTCCCGATCAATCCCACGCGTTTCAGGCCCTGCCGCCGGATCGCCTGGCCCGTGGCATCGGTGATGTGCAGGACGGGCAGTCGGGTCGCCGCGGCGACCTCGGGGTAGACCTTGTGCGCGGTGTTCGAGCACAGGACGATGCCCTGCGCGCCTGCCGCCTGCAAATGCTCGACCGCTGCGGAGATCATCCTGGCAATCTCGGGCCACTCGTTTTTGGCCTGCAATTCGTGGACGCGGTGCTGGTCGATCGTATCGACGAGCAGCGGGGGATTGGTATTGTTCCCGTAGAAGTCGTTCACGCCCTTGTTGATGTCGCGGTAGTAATCGACGGTCGAATACCACGAGATCCCGCCAACCAGCCCCAAGGGTCTCATTTGCTCGGCGCGCGGAAGCGGCGGCGGTTGGGCCCAAAGCACCGGGCCGGCCAGCGCGATTCCAACCAGCGCCAGTCGGCTGCGGCCCCATGATCGCAGCCTCCAACCGGCTGGTGACGAAAATCCCATGCCGGATAAATGCGCCGCGGCCCACCCCGGCACAAGCCGGGATTCGTCGCTCAAAAAAAAATGCAAATATCACTCTCCCATCCGCGCCGGCCTGCCAGCCATTACCTGCCAGGCGCCACCTTCGCCGAGCCCCTGACCAGCGCTCCTGGCGAGGCCACGGCCCTCCGCGCCCACCACGCGCCAGACAGCGAAAAACCCGCGAGCGAATGGAACACCTGCGACATCGTCTGCCGCAGCGACACCATCGAGGTCACGGTCAATGGCGTCCGCCAAAACAAAATTACCAGATGCGCGCCGGCCGCGGGCCGGGTCGGTTTCCAACTCGAGGGCACGCCCTTCGAACTGCGGCACGTGCGGATCGAGCCGCTGCGCCAGGGGGCGTGGGCCCGAACGCGCCACTCAGCGCGCCGTTCACGGCACCGTGGCCAGACGCCCGTCGTCGAACCGCCCCGGCTCTGAAAATTCTGCGAGCCTCATCCCGCGCCGCACTTCCGGTGCGCGCATGAAGTTCCGCCACACGAACCCGCTCCGCAGGTTCTCCGCCATCACGAGCGTGATGCCCACATTGATTCCAATCACATCCGGCGAAGCCCAGCCCGTCTGCGGATTGAACGCATCCGAAAACCCGTAACGCCCCCAGGCCCCCGCGCCGCCGACCTCGCGCATGCGTTTCAGCGACGTCAGGCACTCGCCCGGCGCAAACGGCAGCGACCCGCCCGGCGCGCTCGGCACCAGCGTCCCATCGCTCGCGTCGTCCGCCCGCGCGACCGGCGTGCCCCACGCCACGTAGCCGCGCGCGCTGTCCGACGCCGTGAGCCCCCACAGGTCGCGGGACCAAAACGGAAACCGCCCGCCCTGCGCCGCGCTCCACTCGCGCTGCGCGAGCGTCGCCTCGACCGAGTTTTGCCAGTAATCCGCATACCGGTCGCGCCGCCCGCGAAAATCAAACCACGCATGCGCATACTGGTGCGTGAAGAGCGGCCCGCACTGGATAAACGCCCGCCCCTCTGTGCTCACCCACGGCTCGCGCCGCCAGGCATGCCACGTCTCCGCCGGCAACGCCCCGGCCGTCGCGCCGATGCCCAATAGATAAAGTCCCATCATCTCCGCGTAACTGTCCCAGCGACTCGCAATAAATCCGCCCTCGGGCCGCCACCCGTGCGAGAGGGTGCGCCCCCCGTCGAGCGCCCACCGCCAGTCGATGCGCGCGTAGATTCGGTTGACCAGCTCCGTCACCTCCGCGTCGCGCAGATATTCCCGCGCGAGGAGGGCGCCTTGGAGCAACAGCGCGGTGTCGATCGTCGAGGCCTCGCATTGCCAAACCCGTTTTCCGTTCACCGCGTCGACGAAATGATAAAGCCAGCCATGTTCCTGCGCGTGTTCCTCCGCGACAAATCGCAGCGTCTGCACCACGCGCCGCCGGGCCTCGCCCGCGCGCAACCACCCGCGCTCCTCGGCAATGCACCACGCCGTCAGCGCAAACCCCGTCGCCGCCACGCTCGCCGGCGCCTGACTAGACGCCCCGTGGTTCGGTGCGCGGTCGCGCGTGAGACCGGTGAGCGGGTCCGAGTGCTCCGTGAAAAACCGCACCGCCCGCCGCTCCACGTCGTCGAGCAGGGCCGAATCTTCCGGCGAAAGTGCCCCGTGGCGCGCCCAGCCCCCGAGCGTTGGCCCGGCCGTCGCTCTCCCGTCGAGTGCCACCTCCTTCGCCCGTGCCCCCGGCGAAAACATCACCGCCCCCAGCAGCGCCGCCACGCCGCTCAAGAGGCGAAGGAGCCCCCGACTCTCTCGCAGAGAGTCCAACGCGCCCTGGGGGTTGGGGTTGTTAAGTGTCCGCTTCATGCGAGCCACCGGTGTCTCTGTGGTATCGGCTCAGGCCCGCCGGGCGAGGAGAAATTTTTCGAATCGGCATTTTTTCTCCCGCCGGCCCCTGGCCCGCCGGCCGCCTGGCCCGACCGCCCCACTCCGCCGGAAAATTCCCCGGCCGGAATTTTTCTGCCTCGATCGCCGAACCCAGCGCCTCCGCCTTCGACATTCCGAGCTTCCCCGCCACCGCCGTCTCCGCTTTGCTCCCGCCACCGCACCCCGCGCAGTTACCTCCTCCGTCCACCCACGTCTTTCCCCGCGCCCATGTCCCATCACGCTCCACGACTCGAGGATTACTTCCTCACCCGCCGGGATTTTCTCCATCGTTGCGGCATTGGTTTTGGCGCACTCGGTTTCGCCGCCCTCGCCAGCCCGCCGCTCTTCGCGGAAACCCCCAGCGCCGGCGTCCGCGTCAACTTCGACCATCCCCTCGCCCCGCGCCCCGCGCACTTCCCCGCCAAGGCGAAACGCGTCATCCACATTTTCGCCAACGGCGGTCCGTCCCAAGTCGATACTTTCGACCCCAAGCCCGCCCTCACCAAATGGCACGGCCAGGCCATCCCCCTCGAGCTCAAGACCGAGCGCAAGACCGGCGCCGCCTTGCGTTCGCCCTTCGCGTTCAAGCCCTACGGCCAGAGCGGCATCGAGGTCAGCGACCTCTTCCCGCACGTCGCCGAACACATCGACGACCTCGCCGTCATCCGCTCGATGCACGCCGACGTCCCGAACCATGAGCCGTCGCTCATGCTGATGAACTGCGGCGACGCCCGCCTCCCGCGCCCCGCCCTCGGCTCGTGGGTCACCTACGGCCTCGGTTCGGAAAATCAAAATCTTCCCGGCTTCATCGCGATGTGCCCCGGCGGTTATCCGATCCAGGAGTCGCAAAACTGGCAGAGTGCCTTTCTCCCCGGCATTTATCAGGGCAACTACATCAACACCGCGTTCACCGACATCGACCGGCTCATCGAGCACATCCGCAACCCCGCCGCCACGCCCGCGGAGCAGCGCGCCCAACTCGACCTCCTGCAAAAACTCAACGTCCGCCACGCCGCGCAACGCGCGCCCGACGCCCAACTCGAGGCGCGCATCCAATCCTACGAGCTCGCCTATCGCTTGCAACTCGAGGCCACCGACGCCTTCACCATCAGCCGCGAGCCCGCCGCCATGCGCGCCCTCTACGGCGACACCACGCAGGGCCGCCAGCTCCTCACCGCCCGCCGCCTGCTCGAAAAGGGCGTCCGCTTCGTCCAAGTCTGGCACGGCGAGGGCCAGCCCTGGGACAGCCACGATGACATCGAAGTAAACCACCGCCGCCTCGCCCGCGAGAGCGACCAGGCCATCGGGGCGCTCCTCCAGGATCTTAAACAACGCGGGATGCTCGAGGACACCCTCGTGATTTGGGGCGGCGAGTTCGGTCGCACGCCCGTCGTCGAACTCCCCACCCCCGGGGCCAACGCCGGCAAGGTCAATGGCCGCGACCACAATCACCACGGCTTCACGATGTGGCTGGCCGGCGGCGGCGTGAAGGGCGGCTACGTCCACGGTGCGACGGATGAGTTCGGCTTCAAAGCCGTGGAAAAGCCCGTCCACGTCCACGACCTCCACGCGACCATCCTCGCCCTGCTCGGCTTCGACCACGAGAAACTCACCTACCGCCATGCCGGCCGCGATTTCCGCCTCACCGATGTGCACGGCAAAGTTGTCCGGGAGCTCATTGCGTGAAGCCACTCCGCCGTCATCGCGAGGAGCGCAGTGGCGAGGCGATCCAGCTCTCCACCCCCGGCGCGCCAACGCCCCGTCCCTTTCATCTCGTCATCCTTGGCCTCCTGCTCGGCGCCACCACGGCCTCCTTCGCCGCGACCGCCGCCGATCTCCCGCCCGACCAGGTCGAATTCTTCGAAACCAAAATCCGCCCCATTTTCGTCGAGTCCTGCTACAAATGTCACAGCGAACGGGAAGGAAAATCCAAGGGCAGCCTCACCCTTGATTCCCGCGACGCGCTCCGGCGGGGCGGCGCGACCGGCCCGGCCTTCGTCGCGGGCGATCCGGACCAAAGCCTCCTCATTCAAGCGGTCCGCTACACCGATGAAGATCTCCAAATGCCGCCGGAGAAAGACGGCGCCGGTGGCAAGCTCTCCGCGGAAAAAATCGCCGCGCTCGAGCAGTGGATAAAAATGGGCGCGCCCGACCCGCGCACCGCCACGCCCACGCCCGCCACCCTCGACATGACCCGCGCCCGCCAACACTGGGCCTTTCAACCCATCGCCCAACCCGCGGCGCCCTCCGTCCAAAATCAAGCGTGGGTTCAGTCCCCGCTCGACGCGTTCGTCCTCGCGAAACTCGAAAAGCAAAAGCTCGCCCCCGCTCCCGCCGCCGACCCGCGCACGCTCCTCCGCCGCGTCACTTACGATCTCACGGGCCTCCCGCCGACCCCCGCCGAAGTCGACGCCTTTCTCCGCGACCATTCGCCTGAGGCCTACGCCACCGTCGTCGACCGCCTCCTCGCCTCACCGCGCTACGGCGAACGCTGGGGCCGCTACTGGCTCGATGTCGCCCGCTACGCCGACACCCAGGGCTATCTCGTCGGCAATGCCGAGCGCCGCTTCGCCTACGCCCACACCTACCGCGACTACGTCATCCGCGCCTTCAACACCGACGAGCCCTACGACCAGTTTCTGCTCGAACAACTCGCCGCCGATCAGCTCCCGCTGGGCGACGACAAATCTGCCCTCGCCGCGATGGGCTTCCTCACCCTGGGCCGCCGTTTCCTCGGCAATCAAAACGACATCATCGACGACCGCATCGACGTCGTCACCCGCGGCCTCATGGGTCTCACCGTCGCCTGCGCGCGCTGCCACGATCACAAATTCGATCCCATTCCCACACGCGACTACTACGCGCTCCACGGCGTTTTTGCCTCCACCGAGGAGCCCGCCGTCAAACCCCTCCTCGGCAAACTCGATGAGTCCGCTCCCGCCTACCGTGAATTTCTCCGGAAGAAAACCGACGCCGAGGCGCGGGTAAAAGTCCGGGAGCGCGAGGAGGTCGAAAAATTCCTCACCGAGATCCGCAGCCAGACCGGCGACTATCTCCTCGGCGCCCACGACGCCGCGCGCCTGCCGCCCACCGAAAAACTCGACCTCTTCGCGGGCGCCAGAAAACTAAATGTCGAGATGCTCAAACGCTGGCAGCCGTGGCTCGAGGCCCGCGCCCAGGATCCCACCGCTAATTCCGTCCTCGCCCCGTGGTTCGCCCTCGCCGCGCTCCCCGCCAAGGAATTCGCCGAGGCCGCCCGCGCCCTGCTCGCCGCACCCATGGCAGAAATCCTGGGCGCTGCGCCGCCCCGCGAAAAACGCCCACGATCCGCGACGCCGCCAACTTCCTCCCCCGACGGCCCGGCCGCCGCGCTCGCCGCGCCACCGGAACTTCTCGCCCACCTTCGGCTACCGGCCGACGCGCCACCCGCCTCGCCCTTCAACGCCGTCATCCTCGCCGCCCTCACGGAAAAGCCGCTCTCCTCGCTGAAAGACGCCGCCGCCGTCTACAACCGCGTCTTCGCCGACATCGAAAAATCCTGGCAAACCCTGCGGACCGGCCAGATCGAAATCGAATATCCCGTCACCTTTTCTGACCCCGACCACGAAGCCATCCGCCAAATTCTCTACGCCGGCGGCGCGCCCGCCAACCTCGGCTACGACGCCACGGCCAAAATAATCAAACGCACGATCGACGACAAAACCTCCGGCCTGCGCCGCGAGGTCGAGGCGCTCAACTGGACCGAGCCCGGCGCGCCCCTTCGCGCCATGTCCCTCGTCGACAGAGCCAAACCCCACAACTCCCCCATTTTTCTCCGCGGTAATCCCTCCAACTCAGGCCCCGAGGCCCCCCGCCGCTTCCTCGAGATCCTCGGTGGCGATAAGCTGCCCGCCGCCACCACCACGAGCGGCCGCCTCGAACTCGCCCGCGCCGTCGCCAGCCCCGCCAATCCGCTGACCGCGCGCGTCTTCGTGAATCGCGTCTGGGGCTGGCACTTCGGCCAGGCCCTCGTGCGCACGCCCAGCGATTTCGGCGTCCGCACCGAGGCCCCGGTCCACCGCGACCTCCTCGACTACCTCAGCGCCACCTTCGTCGCGGGCGGCTGGTCGGTGAAAAAACTCCAGCGCGCCATTGTGCTCTCGACCACTTATCGCCAGTCGGGTGACGAAACTCCCGCCGCCGCCGCGATCGATCCCGACAACCAACTCCTCCACCGCTTCAACCGCCGCCGCCTCGAATTCGAATCCCTCCGCGACACCCTGCTCGCCGTCTCCGGCCAGCTCAACCTCACGCCCGGCGGCCTCCCGGACGATCTCACCACCGAGCCCTTCACCCGGCGTCGCACCGTTTACGGTTTCATCGACCGTCAGAATCTCCCGGGCATGTTCCGCACCTTCGATTTTCCAAACCCCGACACCAGCAGCGCACAGCGGTTCGCCACGACGGTTCCTCAGCAGGCGCTGTTCATGATGAACAGCCCCTTCGCCCAAGAACAGGCCCGCCACCTCGTCCAGCGCCCCGAACTCCAATCCGCCGCCTCCGACCCCGAAAAAATCCGCGCCCTCTACGCCACCCTCTACCAACGCGCCCCCGCCGCCGACGAACTCGCCCTTGCCCAGGATTTTCTCGCCACGCAACAGGCCTCGCCGCACGCCACCCCGCCCTCGCCGGACCGCGTCCCCGGCTGGCACTATGGCTACGGCGCCTTTGACTCCGCCACCCGCCGCGTTCGCGATTTCCAACCGATGACCGCGCGCAAGGACGGCAAGGACGCGCGCATCAGCCCCTCTCCCTCGTCTCCCGATTCCGCGTTCGACAACCTCTTCCTCTCACCCACCGGCGGCCATCCCGGAAAAACGCCGAACCACGCGAGCATCCGCCGCTGGATCGCCCCCGCCGCTGGCACCGTCCGCCTTGAAGCGACCCTCGGTCACGCCAACGAAAAAGGCGACGGCATCCACGCCCGGATCATCTCCAGCCGGACTGGCTCCCTCGGCGAGTGGACGGTCCACAACGCCAAACAGGAAACCAACCTCGCCGACCAAAAAGTCACCGCCGGCGAAGCCCTCGACTTCCTGGTGGAGAGCGGCGCCACCACGAACTCGGACACCTACACGTGGTCGCCGAAAATCCACTTTACCGCTGACGCCGACTCCAGCGCGCGCACGTGGGACGCGAAACGAGATTTCAATCTCACCGAAAAAATCCCCGTCCCGCTCACGCCGTGGGAAGCGCTCGCCCAAGTCCTCCTCCTCGCCAACGAACTGGCGTTCGTGGACTGAGCGATCGCTTCATCCCCGGCAATATCAACGTCACATTCCAAACCATCGGTCATGGCCAGCCGTTCCACGGCGAAGCCATCGAGCGCGTTCTCCAAGCTCCGGACCCCGGGCCCGGCCGAGCACCAGCCGCGCTTCCGCTGTTTCCCGACCAGCCAGCGGGCAACTGGAAATCGATCTTCCCTTTTTTGATCAAGCCCCCTTCATCCGCATCGAGTTTCCAACTGGCGTCACTCTCAGCGGTGGCGGCGGTGCTCATTCCAAAATCAATCTGAACTCCGATGCGAACGCTTGATCAGCTCTTGGTGGCCGGAATCATCGCACCGCTTCGGCGCGGCTCGCCCGCATGACGACTCGCAAGGGACTCTTTCTCCACCGGGCGGCCTGGCTGCTGCCGGCGCTCGCCCTGGTGACGGTCGGCTTGGGCATCTCGGCCTGGCGGGAACGCGGACTTTCCCTCGGTGATTCCGTCTATCGCTCCGTGGCTTTGTTCGATCTTGGCAACAGCATGTATATCGGCGGCCCTGGGACCGATTGGCGATTCCAAGCCGGCCGCTGGACGGGACTGGCTGTCGTGTTCGGCACGGGCTTTCTGGCACTGGGTGCGGTGTTGCGGGAGCGAATGGCGCTGGCGGTGGCGCGAAAGATGCGACAGGAGGTCATCGTCATCGGCGGCACTGAAATCGCCACCAGGGCTTATGAGGCGGCCCGCACCGCCGGGAAGAGCGTCATCTGGGTGGGCGCCCCGACCCTCGGCGTGGGCTCGATCCGTTCGCTGGCCTTCCCCTGGCCCCCGGGCGACCGGGCCACGATCGTGCGCGAGTATGCCGGCAACGCGGCGCACGTGCTGGTGGCCGGGGATGACGACGCCGCCACGCTCGTTCTAGCGCGCGCGGCGCGCACGACCGCGCCCAGCGCATCGATCACGATCATGATGCGCGACGCCCGCCTGGCCGAGGAAGCCGCCGCCACGCTCAATCAGGCCCGCACGCGAGTATTCTCCGTCGCAGCCATCTCCGCCCGGGCGCTGAACTTGAAGCATCCGCCCTTCCTGATCGCTCAGAACCTGGGCCAACCGCGAATTCATGCGTTGATCATTGGCTTTGGCCAATCCGGCCAAGCCATGGCCCGCGACTTGATGGTAAACTGCCGCACCACGTTTCTCGAATTGCCCGCCATCACCGTGATCGATCCCCACGCCAAGGCGCTGGAAGGGGTGATGCGGGTGCGCGCGCCAGAGATCGATGCGTGCGCCCATTTCACCTTTATCGAGGGGAAAATTTGCAGCGAGGCCATGGCGCCGGACGTCGCCACCATGGGCGGCGCGATTGCCCGGGGTGGCCCGTTGACCGCTTGCTACGTCTGCCTGACGACCGACACGGAAGTTCTTGGCGCCGCCGCGATGCTTCAATCCCTGTTGCGGGCAGTCGACCTTGGACGGCCTCCGTTCTTCGTGCGGTTGGGCGACGCCAGCATCGTGGCCGGAACGGTCGAGGAAAAGCACGGCCTATACGCCCTGCACGCCTTCGGCGATCTCGGGTCGGTCCTCGCCGCCAGCGAGTTTCTGTCCGCCACGCCCGATGGCGCCGCCCGGGCCTTCAGCGACGCCTATCGCGCTTCCCTGCCGGCCGCGAAACGCGATGATCCGACCGATCGTTCCGCGCGCTCGTGGGACGAACTCGACGAAACATTTCGTGAGGTCAACCGGGCGGTCGTCGCGCATATCCCCGCCAAGATGGCCAGCGCCGGGATCGACCCCAGCCTCTGGGTCGGGGTCAGTCTCCTGCCCCGCCCATCCCAGGACCGGCAACTGTTCGCCACCGAAGCCGAATGCGAGCGACTGGCCGAACTGGAACATGAACGTTGGGCCGCCCAGCGGCGCATGCAGGGCTGGCGCTGGACGGCCGCGAAGGCCAAAGACGAAATCCGACGCCTGCATCCGTTTTTGGTTCCGTATCGAGACTTGAGTGACGAGGTCAAGGAGTTCAACCGGGTTTATGTCCGCGAAACTCAACTGGCCTGCTGGGGCACGGCTCGCGCCACGGATCGAGACCACGGCCAACATTAGGCCAACGACTCGTGAAATCTTGACTCCTCCGTGCAGGCAGCCTGCTTGCCGGCGCTCCGAGGGTCCGCCAGCGGACGGCCGACGAAATTTAAAAACATCCTAGCCGTTGGTATTAATCACCGCGAAAGCTCCCGACTCGGACCTCGCGGTTTTTACGGCCCCTCGATTAGGCCCCACCGCCAGCCACCGCGACCCCAGCCACGAGTCCCGGCAAATCTGCCAGGGTGTTTTGATCTCCAGGTGTGCTCCAAGCCGGCGAACGCTGGTTGACGCGTTCTCCCGTCGAAGTTCAGTTTGCTCATTGCGTTCGTCCGTCACCCGGCGCGCGCGAGTTTTCCACTCACCATGAAAGAAATTCTGACCGAGGCCGCGTCCCGGGCGATTCACTACCTGCAGGGTCTCGAGTCACGCGGCGTCGCCCCCACCCCGGCCGCCGTGGCCGGGCTGCGGGCGTTCGATGCGCCGTTGCCCGCGAAGTCGACTAACCCGGCCGACACCCTGCGCTTGCTTGATGAAGTCGGCTCGACCGCGATGGCCGGCCCGAGATTTTTTGGCTTTGTCATCGGCGGCTCGCTGCCCGTCACCCTCGCCGCCAACTGGCTCGCCGGTGCCTGGGATCAGAACAGCGCTTACTATCGCGCCACCCCGAGCACGGCCTTTATCGAACAAGTCGCGCTGCGCTGGCTGCTCGACGTCCTGCAACTTCCGCCCACCTCAGGCGGCGCGTTTGTCACCGGTGCGACCGTCGCGAATCTCTGCGCGCTCGCCGCCGCCCGGCACGCCGTGCTCGATCGCGCGGGTTGGAACGTCGAAGCGCAGGGCCTGTTCGGTGCTCCGCCCATCACCGTCATCGTCGGCGCCGAGGCGCATCCCTCGGTGACGAAGTCGCTCGGCCTGCTCGGTCTCGGCCGCCGCCGCGTGGTCCCGGTGCCCGTCGACGAGCAGGGCCGGATGCGCGCCGACCAGTTGCCGGCGATTTCCGGCCCGACGATCGTCTGCGTGCAAGCCGGCAACGTGAACACGGGCGCTTTCGATCCGATCGGCGAAATCTGCCGCCGCGCCCACGCCGCCGGCGCGTGAGTGCATGTGGACGGTGCCTTCGGCTTGTGGGCCGCCACCACCCCAGCCCGCGCGCACCTCGCCGCGGGGACGGCCGAAGCCGATTCGTGGGCGACCGACGCCCACAAATGGCTGAACGTGCCCTACGATAGCGGGCTCGCTTTCGTGCGCGAGGTGCACGTGCTGCAAGCCGCGATGGCGATCACCGCGGAGTATCTGCCCACGGCCAGCGAGTATCGCAACCCGGCCGATTTCACGCCCGAGCTTTCCCGGCGCGCCCGCGGCGTCGAGGTCTGGGCCGCCCTGCATTCGCTTGGCCGCGAGGGCCTCGCCGCGATGATCGAACGAAACTGCACGCAGGCACAGCGCTTCGCCGAAAAACTATCCGCCGCGGGCTTCGAAATCCTGAACGAGGTCGCGCTCAATCAAGTGCTCGTGTCGTTCGGCGACGCGGCGCGGACCAACCGCGTCATCTCCGCCGTGCAGCAAGAAGGCACCTGCTGGTGCGGCGTCACGATCTGGCAGGGAAAAACCGCCATGCGGATCAGCGTCTCGTCCTGGGCCACGACCGACGCTGACGTTGATCGCAGCGCCGCCGCGATCATCGCGGTGGCGCTGCGGTAGGCCGCCCGCTGGCGGGCGCTTCCGGGAGCGCGAGCCCGCTCGCGGCCCACGCGGATCTCGGTGAGTCCGCCCTGCTCCTACACGCGGCTCACCACAATCGAGGCGTTCGTTCCACCGAAGCCAAAGCTGTTGGCCAGCGCGGCGCGCACGGTTTTTTTCACGGCGACATTCGGCGTGAAGTTGAGCCCGAGGTCCCCGCACGCCGGGTCGATATTTTCCAGGTTGATCGTCGGCGGCACCACGCCGTCGCGAATCGCCAGCACCGCGGAAAACACCCCCATCGCGCCCGCGCCACCGAGCAGGTGGCCGGTCATCGACTTCACTCCGCTCACGTGAAGCGCAGATTTGTTTTCGGCAAACACGTTCGCCATGGCCGCGGCCTCCTCCCCGTCGCCGCCTGGCGTGGAAGTCGCATGGGCCGACACGTAGTCGATCTCGGTCGCGGCGAGTCCGGCGCGTTTGAGCGCCGCCTGCATCGAACGCGCCGAACCTTCCGCGCCGGGCGCCAGCGACGAAAGATGGTAGGCGTCCGCCGTCGCCCCGTAACCGCGCAGCTCGGCGTAGATCCGCGCGCCGCGCTGCTTCGCATGCTCCAGCTCCTCGAGCACCAGCACCACGGCGCCTTCGCCGAGCACGAAACCGTCGCGACCTTTGTCATAGGGACGCGAGGCTTTTTCGGGCGCGTCGTTGCGCGTGGAAAGCGCGCGCATCTGCGCGAAGGCGCCGATGGCGAGCGGCGTAACGGTCGACTCCGCCCCGCCGGCGATCATCACGTCGACCTCGCCCCGCGCAATCGCCGCCGCCGCCTCGCCGAGCGCGTGGCCGCTGGTGGCGCACGCGGAGGCAATGCTCATGTTGGGCCCGCGCAAATCGAGCAGCACCGAAACCTGCCCGGCGAGGAGGTTCGGCGCGATTTGGATGATGAAGAACGGTGAAATCTTCCTAAATCCGCCGGCTTTCCACGTGTCGTGCATGGCCTCCATCTCGGGCAAGCCGCCCAGGCCGACGCCGAGGTTTGCGCCCAGGCGTTCGGGGTCGATCCCCGCGCGGTGCGCATCGAGCCCCGAGTCCGCGTAGGCTTCCACCGCGGCGGAGGCGCCGAGGTGGGTAAAACGGCCGAATTTTTTCAGGTCCTTCGGCGTGAGCGCCTGCGCGAGAGGCTCCGTGCCCGGCCCGCGCGGATACAACGGCGCGGGCAGCGGCCGCGTGGGATCGAAATTTTTCACCTCGCCCGCGATCTGCGCCGTGCAGCCGGTCGCGTCGAAGCGCGTGATGCGGCCAATGCCGCTGCGGCCGGCGACGAGCGCGGCCCAAGTTTCAGCGGCGGTGTTGCCGCAGGGCGTGACGGCGCCGAGGCCGGTGATGACGACGCGGCGGCGGGGTTGAGTGGTGGAGCGATGTGGCATGGTGAAAAAAATAGCGCGAGGTTTGAAACGCTGAGCTGCGCCAGGCTACCTTGAATTGGATTGGCGGAGATTAGCATTCCCTTCCGGTTCGACTCGCAGGAAGTCGTTGGCCGATTCGTTCAGCGCAACCGGTTCCGGCCCGGCACAGAATTGTGCGCGCAAATGGCGGCGCATCGAGTGCAGAATCGCATCGCTGTGCCGCGGATCGTCGACCGCCCGCGCGAAGAGCAGCGCCCCCACGAGTGAACTCATCAGCTGTGTGACGCGGTCGCGGTTTTTTTCCGGATCGCGACTCAGCCGCAGCGCCGCACCAAGCCGCTCGAGATGCTGCGTGAACCCCCGCGAATATCCCGTCCGCGCCGTCCCCTGGAGCCGCGCCATGTCCGCTCCGACCGCGACGATCAGGCAGCCCGCCCCGCGGTTGTCGCGATGCCGTGCCGCCAGATAGCTGTCGATGACCATCCGCGCGCGCGCCGCGCGGGTGGGCAGCGCGGCAATCCGCGCAAGATTCGGGACCGCCGCGTCAAACGCCACGGCGCACGCTTCCGCAACCAGCTCCGTCTTGTCCTGAAAATGCGCGTAGAATCCACCGTGCGTGAGTCCCGCCCGCCGCATCACCTCGTCCACGCCGGTCTCAGCCACCCCTCGCTCACGAAAAGCGTGGCCCGCCGCTTCGAGGATGCGACGGCGGGTAGCATGCTTGTGGGCAGGTGGATAGCGCATGGCGAGTTATTGAATGACGTTCGTCATACCACACTGCAAGCACCAATAACCCGCCACCGCGCCGACCACTTCAAAGCCTTGGCGGAGGAGGGCTTTGACTTTACCCCACTCACCCGTTTCCCTCACGCCCTTTTTCCGCCCCTGCCTCGCACCGTCTCCGACCCGCCATTCCGCCTCCCGCAAATGCAGCAGCTCCATCCTTACTGGCGCATGGCCTACATTGAGGCACCGCGTTATCCGGCCAAGTTGAAGCGCCCCTTCTCGGAACTGCCCGCCCTCGGTGACGATCGCGCCGCGCTCATCGTCCATCGTTCGCGCCGCTCCTATCTCATCCTCAACCGTTTTCCCTACAACCCCGGCCACCTCCTCGCCGTCCCCTTTCGTGACGTCGCCGATCTCGCCGAACTCACGCCCGTCGAACGCGCCGACCTCCTGGAGGAAATCGTTTTCGGTCAACGCCTGCTCACGGCCGCGCTGCACCCCGATGGCTTTAATCTCGGCTTCAACCTCGGTTCCGCCGCCGGCGGCAGCATCCTGCATCTCCACGGCCACATCGTCCCCCGCTGGAATGGCGACAACAACTTCATGCCCGTCCTCGCCGAGACCCGCACCCTCCCGCAAGCCCTCGACGCGACGTGGGAACGGCTGAGTGCCGTCGCGACCGCGCTGAAAAATCAAAAGCCGAAGGCGACCAAGCCCAAAGCCAAAAAACGCTAACCAGCCAGCGCCACCCAACCCCGCCTCTCTCCCTTTCCGCCCCCTTGCCGTCCAAAACCCTCCACTTCCCGAGCCCGCGGCACCTCCACTCGCTCTACGCGGGCCGCGAGGAAAATCTCGCGCACGCCGAGCGCACGCTCGGCGTAAAACTCATCACCCGCGAAGACTGGCTGAGGATTGAGCCCCTCGCTTCCGACAATCGAAAATCGCCAGTCGAAAATCAAAAATCCTCCGTCGCCGTGGCGGAGGCGCTCTTCACGTTCCTCGACGCCGCCCGCGCCCAGGGCATGACCATTCGCACGCCCGACTTCCACCGCATCGCCGACGGCTTCGCGCGCGGCGAGGGCGACCAGATGCGCGCGCTCATCGACGAACCGCTCGTCATCGCCACCAACCGCAAGACGATCGTCCCCAAAACTCTCGGCCAGAAACTCTACCTCCAGTCGATGCTCGCGCACCCGGTCGTCTTCGGGATCGGCCCCGCCGGCACCGGCAAGACCTACCTCGCGATGGCCGCCGCCGTCTCCGCCCTCCTCCGCAACGAGGTCGAGCGCATCATCCTCACCCGCCCCGCCGTTGAGGCCGGCGAAACCCTCGGCTTCCTCCCCGGCGACCTCCGCGAAAAAATCCTCCCCTATCTCCGCCCGCTCTACGACGCGCTTCACGATATGCTCGATCCCGAGGACATCACGCGCCTCACCGAGAAAGGCATCATCGAGATCGCCCCACTCGCCTACATGCGCGGCCGGACGCTCTCGCAGGCCTTCATCGTCCTCGACGAGGCGCAAAACACCACGCCCGAGCAGATGATGATGTTCCTCACGCGCCTCGGCGAAGACTCGCGCATGGTGGTGACTGGCGACATCACGCAGATCGATCTCCCGCGCGCCAAGCCCAGCGGTCTCCTCGAGGTCCGCCATATTCTTTCGGACATTCCCGGCATCGACTTCCACACTTTCAGCGCCGCCGACGTGGTCCGCCACCCCCTGGTCCAGAGGATCATCGAGGCCTACGACCGCTACCGCAACCCCATCGCCAGTGAAAACGGGACGGAGGACAAGCGATGAAACCCACCGGCCCACGCCGCTCGCCGCGCGCTCGATCGATTCAGCAAGTCCAGAAGCTCGTCCATGCCGCGACTCCCAAGTCGCCTCAGGTCGAAATCGCCGGCTTCATCGCCAAATTCACGCCGGAAATCGCCACGTTGACCAGAGCGCTGCGGGCCAAAATGCGACAGCGCCTGCCGGACGCCGTCGAGATGGTTTACGACAACTACAACTTCCTCGTCTTCGGTTTCGGCCCGACCGAGCGTCCGTCGGAAGCGATCTTCTCCATCGCCGCTTACGCGCGCGGCGTTGGTCTGTGTTTCATTCACGGCGCGAAGCTGCCCGATCCGAAAAAACTCCTGCAAGGCTCCGGTAAACAGACCCGTTTCCTCAAACTTCCCACGGACGCCACCCTCGACGAGCCTGCGGTCCAGCGCCTGATCGCTTCCGCCATCGCCCACGCGCCCGTCCCGTTCGACCGGACCGCGCGCCGCCGCCTCATCATCAAATCCATCTCCGCCAAACAGCGCCCCCGCCGCCCCGTCTGAATGAAATTCGAAAACAGATTAACCACGGATGACACGGATGCACCCGGACCAATTCCTGTCTTTATCCGCGTCGATCCGTATAATCCGTGGTCAAATTTTGCCTTGGTGACCGACCAAAAGGCGCCGCGCTGATTCCATTCGGCAATCCTCATTCGGCAATCGGCAATTCCCAGATGTCCGTTCGCAACCAGTTCAAACTCCTCGTCGGCGGCCTTGGTGCCCGCCGCGCGGGAGGGTCGACGCCCGCGCACTCCGCCATGCGCGAGTTTCTCGACCGCAGCCGGCTCGTCAGCGCGGTCATCATTTTGGTCACCGTCGCCGCCATCGTCCTGATCAGTTCCGCCGGCATGACGGCCGCGCACCTCGCCGTGCTCCCCGGCCAGCTCGCCACCGTCCGCGTCGCCGCCAGCGCGCCCTTCCACTACACGAGCAAACTCAAAACCGAAACCGCGCAGGAGCAGATGCTCCACCAGGTGCCGCCCGTCTACCGGCTCGACGCTGAGCCGCTCCGCCGTTTCGCCGAGGCCGCGCGCGAACTTCTCGCCAAGCTCGCCGCCTACGAGGCCACCCATCCGGCCGGCACCGTCACCCTCCTCACCCGCCCGGCACTCGCGGCCGTCGCCGACGCGTTCAACGCCCACGGCCCCTACCATCTCACCGCGGAGGATCTCGGCGCGCTGCTGACCGCCGGCGACGCCAAGGCCCGCGCCGGGATTTTCGAGACCGGCCTGGCCACGCTCCGCGATCTCTACGCCGAGGGCGTGGCCGACAACGCGCTCACCGCCACCGGCCCCGGCGGTGCCGTCGTGTTTCAGATCGCCCGCCCCACCGGCGAAGTTGGCGCGCGCCCCGTGCAGTCGCTGGAAAACGCGTTCACGCTCGTCCGCGTCAGCCTCGCGACGGACGGCGTGCCGCGCCCCGCGCAACAGGCGCTCTTCCGCCTCTTCCGCCAGGGCCTCACGCCCAACGTCGTCTTCGACCGCGCCGCCACCGTCGCCCGCGAAACCGCGGCCACGCGCGCGTTGCCCCCCGTCACCGTAAAAATCTCCCGCGGCCAGACGATTCTCGAGGCCGGCGAACGCGTGACGCCTGAGCAATACGAGATGTTCCAGGCCAACCGCCAGTTCCTCCTGGAGCACGGCGACACCGAGCTCCACGAGGGCCTCACGCTCTTCGGCCGCGTGCTCCTCGTGCTCGCCATGGTCGTCGCGTCGCTTCTCTACATTCGCATCGAAGATCCCGAGACCCTCCGCAGCAACGTCCGCTGCGGCCTCCTCGCTCTCGTCGTCATCGCCAACCTCGCCCTCATCCGGGCCAACTACTCCCTCGGGGGCGCGGAATTTTTCCTGCGCGACGGTTCGTGGACCTCGACGCTCCCCTACGTCGCGCCCACGGCCCTCGCCCCGCTGATCGTCGCCATCCTGATCGACGCCGGTTCCGGTATTTTCATGGCGCTCTTCATTTCGATTTTCACCGGCGTCATTTACGGCAACCGCCTCGATCTGCTCGTGCTCACGTTTCTTGCGTCGCTCGTGGCGATCTTCATCGCGCGCGATGCCCGCCGGCGTGGGCGGGTCGTCCGCGCCGCCGGCGCCGGCGGTCTCACCGTGGCCGCGTTCGCCGCGCTCATCGGCATCGCCGACCAGACCCCCGTCGAAACGCTGTTCCGCCAGATGACCGCCGGTCTCGCGACCGGCCTCCTCACCGGCATCGCCGTCGTCGGCCTGCTCCCCGTGCTCGAGTCCCTGTTCAAGCGCACCACCGACATCACGCTCCTCGAACTCACCGACTACAATCACCCGCTGCTCCGCCGCATGCAGCTCGAGGCGCCCGGCACCTACCACCACTCGCTCGTCGTCGCACAACTCTCCGAAAATGCCTGCAACGCCATCGGCGCGCATCCGCTCCTCGCGCGCGTCTGCGCGCTCTTCCACGACATCGGTAAAGTTAATCACCCGTCCTATTTCGGCGAAAACGTCCGTGACCGCACCGCGCCGCACGACGGGCTTCCGCCGGCGGAGTCGGCCCGCGTGATCAAACGCCACGTCACGGACGGCGTGGAACTCGCCCATAAACACAATCTCCCCCGCGCGATCGTGGACGTGATTCAACAGCACCACGGCACGACGCTGGTCCGCTTCTTCTACGAGCGCGCCATCGCCGAATCACGCGCGCCCTTCGCGCGCACGACGCGCGCGACAGAAGCTGACCACCCAACGCCCGACCCCTCTTCCAGCTCCCATCTTCGCTCTCCCAACTTCGATCTCCCCTCGCCCGCCGCGGCCCCGGTCGGCGAAGCCGATTTCCGCTACGATGGGCCCCGCCCGCAACTCAAAGAGAGCGCCGTCATCTCACTCGCCGACGGCGTCGAAGCCGCCTCGCGCTCGCTGCGCACGGCGACGCCCGAGGCGCTCCGCGAATTGATCGACCGGATTGTTCGCGAGCGCATCGACGAAAAGCAACTCGACGAAGCGCCGCTGACTTTCGACGAAATCACGAAGATCAAAAATAGTTTTCAGTTCACCCTGCTGAACATGCTCCATGCTCGCGTGGCGTATCCGGCGGGAGAGCCACCCGCCGCCGAGGCGAAGGCCTAGCCACAAATTCGTTCTCGTTCCTCGTTCTCTTTCTCGTTCTCTCTTCCCGCGAGAGCGCCCGACAGGAGAACGAATAACGATTACGAAGAACGAGAACGATTCGGATTCATGCCCCCCCGCCCCATTTCCATCGCCACCCGCCACCCGCGCCTCCGCCTTGACCGCCGCGCCGTGAGGCGTGCGATCCACACGCTCGATGCGCACGCCAGAAAATTCCGCGGTGGCCCGCCGTCCGGCGAACTCTCGCTGGTGTTTCTCACTGACGCCGCTCTCGCCCGACTCCATGCCGACTTTCTGGCCGATCCGGCGCCCACCGATGTCATCACCTTCGGAGGCAACCCCGCGCTCCGCCTGGCTGGCGAAATCTGCGTCTCGGCTGACGCCGCCCTCCGTCAGGTAAATTCGTTCGTCGTTCCGGCTTTAGCCGGAGGCCGTCGAGCCCCGGCTAAGGCCGGAACGACGACCACCGCCTTCTCCGCCGAACTCACCCTCTACCTCGTCCACGGCTGGCTCCACCTCGCCGGCTACGACGATCTCCAACCCGCGAAAAAGCGCGCCATGCGCCGCGCCGAGGCGCGCGCCCTGCAACTCCTCCGTGCGGCCCGCGCCCTGCCAGTTTTTACTTTTGCGCGTTTGGCCGGCTAGGCGTGCCGCGCCCGCGTCAAAAAACTTTGCGTCCTTGGGTCATTGCCTGAACATCCCCCCTATGTCCGAAGATCTGCCCGCCGGGTCCGCCTCGCCTTTCACCACGCTGCGCAACGCTTTTTTTTCCGGCGCCCTGCTGCTCGCGCCGCTCGTCGTCACGATCTGGGCGTTCACCAAGATCATCGATGTCATCGGCGGGACCTTTCGCCCGCTCTACGAAAACTACCTGCCCGAGTCGCTGCAGCGCATCCCGTTTTTCTGGGATCTCGTCGCCACGCTGGCCGTGCTCCTGCTCGTCACGCTGCTCGGCTATCTGTCGCACTATTTTTTTGGCAAGTTTTTCCTGGGCATCCTCGAGCGGTCGCTGCAACGCATCCCCGGCGTCGGCACGGTCTACAACTCCGTCAAACAGATCGTCGGCACGTTCGGCTCCGAGCGAAAAAATCTTTTCAGCAAAGTTGTGCTGGTGCAGTTTCCGCGCCCCGGCTGCTGGACCATCGGGTTCCTCACCAACAAGGCCCAGGGCGAGGCGCAGTCCCGCGCCGGCGCGGAAATGTGGACCGTCTTTGTCCCGACCACCCCGAACCCCACCAGCGGCTTTCTCCTCATCCTCCCGCGCGGCGAAGTCGTCGAACTCGAGATGGGCGTCGGCGAGGGCATGCGGATGATTCTCTCCGGCGGCGCCGTCGTCCCGCCCTGGCCGGTGAGAGACCAGGGGACGACAGACCAAAAGACCAAGGGACCGCCCAGCCGCTGATCGCGCGCCATCAATCGCTTCGTGCGAGGTCGGACAAGTCCTTTGGTCCCTTTGTCCCTCGTCTCTTGGTCTCTTCCTCCCGTGCCCGGCCTCCCGCTCCAGACCGATGCCTTTGTCCTGCTGAAGCGCGAGCCCACCGACGCGTTTCAATCATTCACCGTCTTCTCCCGCGAGCACGGCGCGCTCACGATCCTTCAGCGCCTCTCCCGCAATCGACCTCGCCGCGCCGGAGCCTCGGCGAAAGCGCTTGCGACCTCCGTCCCGCTCGATCTCTTCGATGAAGTCTCGCTCCAACTCGAATCCTCGAACCAGGGCCGGACGTGGTTTGTGCAGGAGGCGCGTCTCCTGGCCCGCCACGCCTCGCTCGGCGGCAGCTACGAGACCCTCCGCTTCGCTTCCGCGCTCGCCGCGCTCATCGCCCGCAATCCCGTCCATGAGGAAAGCCGCGCCGCGGTCACCACGCTGGTCCGCACGGCCTTGGCCGCCTTGGCCGCCGGCGGCCGTCCCGACATCGTGTTTTTCAAAAGCCTTTATTGCTTCGCCCGCGACGAGGGCTACGCCGTAAAGCAACAGTGGTTCCCCCAACTCGCCACCGGCGACCGCGAGTCCGTCGCCACGCTGCTCAATCAGCCGCTCGCCGGGCAAACGGCCGCGCCGGATTCCGTCGCGCGCCTCACCGGCCGCCTGGAGGATTACCTCCGCGCCCACACCGAGATCCTCCTCGACTGAAAACGGCGGATGCCCTGAAATCCCTCCTCGTCCGCCTCCTGCTCCTCGTGCCCGCCGCCACCCCTCCCATCACCCCCGGCACCTTTCGCCGACTCGGCGCCGCTGGGCCTGTCGCCATCGTCCTCTCGTTCTGGCCGCCGCTCGGCGGCCTCCTGCTGCTCACGACGCTAACCACGCTGGGCCCCTGGCTGCGCGAGCACGCGGCCCTCGGTCTCCTGATTTATTTCCTCGGCGCCAGTCTCCTCGTTGGCTTCTCGTTTCTTCCGACTTTCTCGTGCGCCATCCTCGCCGGCTGGGCCTTCGGCTTCACCATCGGCTGGTCGATCACGATGGTCACCCTCACGGTCGGTTCCTTGATCGCCTACGCCCTCGGCCGCTGGATCGCCCGCGACCGCGTGGTCGCACTCATCGCGGAAAAGCCACGTTGGAACGCCGTCAATCGCGCCCTCCTCGGCGAAAAATCCGGCCGCACCCTCCTCGTGGTCACGCTCCTCCGGATTCCACCCGCCTCCCCGTTCGCGCTCGCCAACTTCGTCCTCGCCGCCGCCCGCGTCCCGCTCTGGGACTACACCCTCGGGACGTTTATCGGCATCGCACCCCGCACCGCGGCCGCCGCCTTCGCGGCCGCCGGCCTCGAGCAACTGCGCTTTAAAAATGTTTCGGAAAACTGGACCGTCGTCGCCGGGATCATCGCCACAGTCGTCGTCTGCGTCGTCCTCGGTATGCTGGCCAACCGCGCGCTCCGCGCGATCTCCGCCGCACCCGGCCCGTCGCCCAGCGGGCGTTGATTTCGCCGCGCCGCCCGCGCATCGCGTTTTCAGTTTTCCTTCCGCCCGTTTCGTGTGTTCCGTGAACGCTGCATGGAATTCAACCTCGACGCCCGCACCGCCTCGCTGAGCGTCGGCGAATTCTCCGGCTTCACCCTCGGCCCGCACGATTCGGGCGGCGGCCGGCCGGGGATCTGGCGCGCGCAACTCGGCACCCACTGGCACAACGAACTCCGCGCCCAGGCCACCGCGGAGCACGCCGCCGCCGCGGAGTTCGAGGTCCCAATCACCGGCAAGGTTTTTCACCGCGGCTGGACCCTCACCCTGACCGGCCGCATCGATCAGCTCCTCCGCCCCCCTCCCACCTCTCCGCCTGCGACTTGTAACCAAATAGATTACAAACCCTCGGCGCCGGACCGGCTGGCCGCCGGCGCTTTCGTCACGCTCCGCGAGATCAAGACCGTCACGCACCCGCTCCCCACGCCCGAAGCCGACCTCCGTGCCCAGCGCCCCGAATATTTTGTCCAGCTCGCCACCTACGTCGCCCTCCGGCGCATCGCCACGCCGGCGGAAAAACTCCGCGCCGAACTCGTGTTCGTCGAAACCGCTTCCGGTCTCGCCCAAACCGTCGCCCTCACCCCGGCCGACGACGCGCTTTTTCTCACTCAGCTTGAACGCGTCACCGAATTTCTCCGGCTGCGCGCCCGCGCGCGCGAACGCCTCCGCCACCTCCGCTTTCGCCCCGCCTTCGCCACTCCGCGCCCCGGCCAGGAAACGACCCAACGCGATCTCACCACCACGTTTGAACGCCACCCTCTTGTGCTGTTCGAAGCGCCGACCGGTTTCGGCAAAACGGGCGTTCTCCTGGAGTTCGCCCTTGGCCAGCTCCGCTCCGGCCACTTCGACCGCGCGCTTTACCTCACCAGCAAAGCCACGGGCCAGCTCCAAGTGGTGCGAACCTTGACCGGCATGACTCAGACTCAACCTCCGGCCATCGAGGGGAAGCAAGAGGCCGGAGACGGGAGACGGGAAAATATCCCTGAAACGCCTGAGCCCGTGCCTCCCGCCTCTCCCGCGGTCGCGGTCGCCGCGTGGCACGTCCGCAACAAAAGCGAACACTGCATCAATCACACCTTCCATTGCGTCCGCGACTCATGCGACTACCTCGCCGGCGCCGAGGCGCGCTGGCCGGAAAGCGGGCTCGCGCGTTTCTACCTCGACGACCACCACGCCCGCGACCTCGACACCCTTCGCGCTGCCGGCCGTGCCGCCCGCATCTGTCCCTATGAAATCACGCGGGCCGCGCTCGCGTTCAATGATGTGTGGATTGGCGACTACAATTACGTCTTCGCGCCGCGCAACCGCACTCTGTTTTTCGACCAGCCCGGCTTCGATCCGGCCCGCACCCTCCTCCTTCTCGACGAGGCGCACAACCTCCCCTCACGCGTCGCCGATTCCCACTCGCACGTCGCCCGCGCTGACGACGCCCGTGCGCTCCTCACTGAGCTCGACCACCTCGCCGCGCCGATCCCACTTATCCGCGCCTGGGAGAGCTGGACGCAACTCCTCGCCGCCCTTCAGCCCGTGCCGCAACTCGATCCGGCCCTCGAAGCCGATGCCGTCGACACGCTCGCGAAGATTTCCGATCAGGTCGCGCTCACGCCGCTCGACTCCGCCCTGCTCGGCCCACGATTCTCGGAAACTCTCTGGCAGTCGCAGCAACTCGCCGAGTGGCTCGCCAACGCCACGCTGAAAAAACTTCTCTGGTCACCGCGCGCCGGTGAGTTGCACTTCACGTGCCTCGACGCCGCCGATGCCATCGGCGAAACGCTCCGCGCCTTCGGCGGCGCAGTCTTCGCCAGCGCCACGCTTTCGCCCGTCGATTCGTTCACCGAGAGCTGCGGCCTCACCGCCACTCCGCCGGCCCACCTCCGCGCCACCACCCCGTGGCGCGACGCCGCCTACGACATCGCCTTCGACGCGCGCGTCGACACCAGCTTCCAACACCGCTCGCTCCACTACGCCACCACGGCCGCGACCATCGCCGCGCTTCACGAGTCGGCCCACGGGCCCGTCGCCGTCTTCTTTCCCAGCTACGCTTACGCCGAATCCATCGCGCGCGAACTTGAACGCGCCGCACCGTTGCGCGTCGCGCTCCAACCCCGGGTCCGCGACCTCGCCGCCCAGACCGCGTGGGTCGAGGAGTCGCTGGCGTTTTCCGACGCGCTCTTTCTCGTCCTCGGATCGAGTTTCTCCGAAAGCATTGACGTCCTCGGCGGCCGCGTGACGCACGCGATGGTCGTCGGTCCCGCGCTCCCCGAGGTCAACGCCGTGCAGCGCGCCCGCCTCGCCGAATGCTCTGCCCTCGGTCGCGCCGCCGCGTTTCGCCGCGTCTATCAAATCCCTGGCATGACCAAGGTTAACCAGGCCCTCGGCCGCCTCGTGCGCGGCCCCGGCCAGCGTGCGCGGGTGATTCTCCATTGCCGCCGCTTTCTTGATCTCAGCTACGCCAGCCTTCTCGCCCGCGACTACCAACTCGGCGCCAACCTCCACGCCGACGCCGACCTCGCCGCGTGGCTGGCCCGTTGAAGCGTATTCCGCGCCCCCGTGGTTACCCGGAACTCCGGCTGGCTTTCGGGTCAAAATACGCGTAACTGTTCCCCTGAAATATCGTCCTATCTAATCATGACCGTAACTCCGACCCTTCCCGCTGTATCCTTGCCTGCGACGCGCAGTCTTTCCGGTCTGTTCCAGCTCCTCGTGCTCGCCGCATTTTCGTTGTCCGCGACATCCGCTTTCGCCCAGGCCGCCCCACGACCGCCGACGCCCATCGCGCCCGTCGCGCCCGTCGCTGGCGGTGGCGGTGGCGCGGCCGGTGGTGGAGCTGGGGGCAATGCCGGTGCCGCCGCCGGGCTCGGCAATCTCGCCAATCTCGGCAATCTCGCCAATCTCGGCAATCTCGCCAACCTCGGAAACCTCGTCAATAACCTCCCTCCCGGCGTCAACCTCGCCAACTTGATCGGCGCCCTAGCCCCGGGCGGCACCGTGACCAGTGCTCCTGTCGTCATCGCCACGGCTGGCGTGCTCACCGGTGAGACTTCTCAGGCCAGCGTCATCATCCCATCGCAACTCGTCGGCGCCGCCGGCGGCGGCGGCGGCGGCGGCGGTCAGGGCGCCGCGACCGCCGCGGCCAACACCACCTATCTCTGGTCCATCACCGGTGGCAAACTCACCACGGATCCGACGCGATCCACCGTCTCCTTTGCCGCGGACACCGCCGGCTCCGTGGCGCTTTCTGTCGCCGTCACGACGAGCGGAACGACGCAGGTCGCCTCGTCCACCGTCACCGCTATTTCCCCTGCCTCCGCCGGCGAAATCACCGTCAACTCCACCATCGCCACCGGCACCGCCGGCGTCACTGCCTCCGTGCCCCCCGCGCAAAACGCCGACCGCACCTTCCGCTGGACTGTCAGCGGCAACACCGCGATCACTGCCGGTCAAAACAGCCCCGCGATCACCCTCCGCGTCGGCGCGCCCGGCCTCCTCGAACTCACCTGCTCCGTCACGCTGCAGCGTCTCGTTACCGTCAACGTCCGCTCCTTCGTTGTCGTCAGCGGCAGCGGCGCACCCGCCGCCGTCACCATCGTCAATGGCAACGGCAGCGGCACGTTTCCCGGCGGCTCGGTCGTCGACATTTTCGCCAACTCACCCCCCGCCGGCCAGGTCTTTGACCGATGGATCGGCGACACCAGCGCATTCGGCGCCGCCCAGGTCGCGCCCTTGCTCGCGCACGCGATCTTCACCGTTCCAACCACTCCGGTCACGCTCACCGCCACCTACAAAGCCGCCCCGGCGTGGGCGCCTGTCGTCACCACCAATTTCAATCCACAGACCCAAACCGGCGCCAACAACACGACTAACACCGTCAGCACCACGCTCGTCTCCTACCTCCCCGCCGGAGCGCAAGGCGTCGTGATCATGCTCCACGACACCGGCGGCACGGCCGGTGAATGGTTCAACGCCCCCGAGCGCGCCCTCCTGGTGCGCGACCTGGTCGCCGCCGGCTACGGCGTCGCCTCGTTAAACTCGATTAACCGCAACACCGGCGCATGGAGCGGGCAGGCCACGCTCGCCGCCAATCTTGACGCGCTCAACGTCACCGCCGCGCTCGACAAGTTCATCCGCGACGGCGGCCTCACCGCGACAAAGCCCGTCTTCTTCCTTGGCTTCTCCGACGGCGCCGACACTGGCGCGCGGTTCGCCAACCTCCTCGCCACGACGGCGCCCGCGCGCCCCGTCAAGGGCGTCGTCCTCTATTGCGCCGCCGGCACCGAGACCCTCTCGGTCACCTCCCGCGTCCCGCAATTTTTCGCCCTCGCGGTCAACGACGACAATCTCGGCCCCAACGGCAACGCCGCCGCGCGCGCCCATTCCCAGCTCATGGCCGGCCGCGGTCTTGCCACCGCCGTCGCCAACAGTGCGGCCTCGCCCGTCCACCCCGGCCGGTTCCGCGCGCTCGGCGTCACCAGCGCGACCTTTACCGCCACCGACGCCCAGGCGATCTGGACGGCGGTCAAGACCGCCGGCCTCCTCGACGTGAATAATTATCTCAAAGCCATCCCCACCGCCGACGCCCTCAAAGCCGCACTGCCCGCCGCCTACCAAGCCCGCGCCGCGGATGTCGCCGCGCAGCTCTCCGTCGCCTACGCCGCGCAGGAATTCTTCAGCGACACCGACGCCCGCGTAATTAATTTTCTCAATGGTCGAGTCGCCGATCTCCCGGCGCCCGCGCCCGGCCGCATGGTCAACCTCTCCACGCGCACCAAGATCTCCTCGGTCGGCGACACCTTCGCGCTCGGTTTCAACATCTCCGGTCCCGAGAAAGCCACGCTTCTCATCCGCGGCATCGGCCCCGCGCTGGCCGGCTTCGGCGTCCCCGGCGCGATCCTCGCCCCGCGTCTCGAAGTGAACTCGGGGGCCACCGTCATCGCCTCCAACGAGGCGTGGGACAAAGGCACGATCCCGGCCGCGCAGATCGCCGCCGCGGCCGCGAGCGTCGGCGCGTTCGCGCTCAAACCCGGCGACGCCGACACCAGCGTCCTCCTCACGCTCTCGCCCGGCAGTTATACCGCCAACCTCAAAGGCGTTAATGGCGCCACCGGTGACATCCTCGCCGAAGTTTATGACGTCAGCAAAAACAGCACGCGCCTCACGAACCTCTCCACCATCGCGAAGATCAACGAAGAGGGCGACCTCCTCGTTCCCGGCATCGTCGTGCAGGGAGCGAATCCCCGCACGCTCGTCATCCGCGCCGTCGGTCCCGGCCTGACCGATTTCGGCATCCCCGCGAGTTCCCTGCTCGGCGACCCGCGGATCACCGTCCTGAACGCCACCGCCAACCCCGTCGCCACCAATAACAATTGGGCGCAAGGCGGCGCCGCCGGCCAGGGCGCGACGCTCACCGCCGCGTTTCCCGCGATCGGCGCCTTCCCACTCAAAACCGCCAACAACGACGCCGCGCTCGTCACCGCACTCAACTCCGGCAATTACACGCTTCAGGCCGGTGCCGCCCCTCTCCCCGTCCCGAATCCCAACGCCCCCGCCGTCGCCGTCCCCGCCGTTAATCTCACCGGGACGGTCCTCGTGGAAGTTTACGAGGTGCCGTAGGTCGCGAGATCGCCCGTGCCGCCGATCGATCGCCCGGAGCGCAAGCTCACGGACGCGGCACGTTTCAGCCTCCCTGTGTTCACGCTCAGGGCACGCGGCGAACCCGTGGTCGCGCCCAAAATTACCCCGGCACCCTGGCCGCTCCGGCTTGTCTCCCCGGAGCAATCGCTTTCACTTCTCTCCGTTGAACGCTCTGCTTCGCACCCTCGCGGCCCTTCTCCTCGCCGGCTCCGCCCTCGCCCGCGCCGCCACCAACCCCGCGACCGGAGCCGAGCCGTTCACCGCCAAAGAGCTCGCCCAGGGCTACCGCGAACAGGTCATCCTCGCCCGCCCGCACGCCGCTCACCGCGCGACCGTTGATGGGGCTGAGGCGCGTGAAGGCGTCCGCGTCCGCACCAAGTTTGCGCGCTTCCGCGACCTCCGCGTCATCGAGCTCGACGCCACCGATTCCGCCGACGCCGCGATCGCGCGCCTCCAGGCCACCGGCCGTTACGAGTTCGTCGAGCCCGATCGCCTCCGCCATCTCGACGCCACGCCCAACGACACGGCCTTCGCCACGCAGTGGGCGATGAACAACACCGGCCAGTCCGGTGGCATTCCCGGTGCCGACCTCAAGGCTCTGGCCGCGTGGGACATCCTCCACGATGCGCCCAACGTCATCATCGCGGTCGTCGACACCGGGGTGAACCTCAACCACCAGGACATCACCGCGAATCTCTGGCGGAACCCCGTCCCCACCGTCGGCGACATCAACGGCGCCAATTTCGTTGGCGGCCGCGGCGCGCTCGTCAGCGGCAATCCCACCGACGATGCGGGCCACGGCACGCACATCGCCGGCACCATCGGGGCGCTCGGCAACAACAATCTCGCCGTCACCGGAGTCGCGTGGAAGGTGCAGCTCATGGCCGTGAAAGTTTTCCCGGCCACCGGCGCCGGCTCCGTGTCCGAGATCGCCGCCGGCGTGCATTACGCGATCACCCACGGGGCGCAAATTATCAACGCCAGCTACGGCGAGACCGGCAGCAGCGGTTTTTCCCAAACCGAGCTCGCGGCCGTCACCGAGGCCCGCGACGCCGGTGTCATCTTCGTCGCGGCCGCGGGCAATGGGACCGCCAACCTCGACGTCGCGCGCCACTATCCCGCCAGTTTCCCACTCGATAACATCGTCACCGTCGGCGCCACCACGCGTTCCGAGACCGTCGCCACGTTTTCCAACTACGGCACCGCCGTCGATCTTCTCGCACCCGGTCAGGACATCGTCTCGCTGCTTTATTCCAACAACACCGGCACCACCACGTTATCGGGCACCTCGATGGCCGCGCCCCACGTCTCCGGCGCGCTCGCGCTGCTCAAGGCGCAGTTTCCCACCGACACCTACCGCCAGCTCATCAACCGCCTGCTGCGCGGCACCGACCCCATCGCCCGTTACGCTGGCAAGGCGCAAAACGGCGGTCGCCTCAATCTGTTCGGCGCCCTCACCACCACGAGCAACCGCCCGTTCAACGACGACTTCACCACTCGCGCACGGCTCTCCGGCGATAATTTTCTCGTCCGCTCCAGCAACGTCGGCGCCACCGTCGAGTCCGGCGGCGAGCCCGCGCACGCCGGCTCCCCCGCCAGCGCGTCGCTCTGGTGGGAGTGGACCCCCACGACCACCGAGGTCGTGCGCCTCACCACGACCGGCAGCGCCTTCGACACGGTCCTCGCCATTTACACCGGCAGTTCGCCCAATGCCCTGACGCTCGTTGCCGCCAACGATGACGATGGCGCGAGCCCGACCAGCCGGATCGATTTCACCGCGCAGGCCGGCGTCACCTACCAGATCGCCGTTGACGGCAAGAACGGCACCACCGGCCTCGCGTTGCTCAACCTCGGCTCGGTGCCCGCCAACGACGCGTTCTCCGCCCCAGTCACGCTGTCCGGTCAAAGTGCCAGCGCCACCGCCACCAATGCCAATTGCACGCGCGAAACCGGTGAGCCACGCATCCTCGGTTTCGCCGGCGGCACGTCGCTTTGGTATCGCTGGACCGCACCGCGCAGCGGGCAATTCCAGGTCGCCGCGACGAGCAACGACTTCGATCCGCTCCTCGCCGTTTATTCCGGCACCGCGCTCAACGCCCTCACGCTCGTCGCCAGCAGCGACAACACCGGCACCTCCAATTCCCAAACGGCCAGTCTCTGCTCCATCATCGCCACCGCCGGCACAACCTACCTCTTGACGGTGGACTCGAAGAGCACCAGCTCCCTCGGCCAGTTCACGATCACAGTGAACGATTCCCTCTGGCAGGCCAGCACTGGCACCGCCACGGTCACCGGTTCCTCCTTGACCGGCGCGCCCGCCGTCGCACCCGACGGCACGATCTACATCGGCAGCACCGATCGTTCGCTCTACGCGTTCTCCCCCGGCGGCACTCCGCTCTGGAGTTATCCCACTGGCGGGTTGATCGACACCTGCTCGCCCGCCATCGGGGCCGATGGCACGATCTATTTCGGCTCCAACGACGGCAAGCTCTACGCGCTCGCCCCGGACGGCGTCACGCTCCGCTGGTCGCACACCTTTCCCTCCGCCGGCGTCAGCAACAGCCCCACCCTCGCCACCGATGGCACGATCTATGTGAAGCCCTCCGACGGCCTGCTCTACGCACTCAATCCCGCCGACGGCACCACGAAGTGGACCCGTGACGTCAAGGGCCTCCTCTCCTACGGCAGCGCCGCCGTCGCGCCCGACGGCACCATCTACCAGGGCTCCGAGGATAAAAATCTTTACGCGATCAATCCGGCCGACGGCACGGTGAAGTGGCGCTTCCTCGCCGACAACGACATCTACACCGCTCCGGCGATCGACGCCGCCGGAAATATTTATTTCAGCGTGCTCAACTCCGGTAAACTTTACTCGGTCACGCCCGCCGGCACCCCACGCTGGACCTATTCCGGCGCCGCGCTCGGCAGCAGCTCCTCGCCGTGCCTCAGCGCCGATGGCTCCACCGTCTATTACGGCGGCTACGATCGCAAACTTCACGCGATCGATTCCGCCACCGGCGCCGTGCGGTGGACTTATTTACTCGGCGACGAAGTTCGCGCGAGTTCACCGGCGGTCGACGCCAACGGCGTGATCTACATTGGGTGCTACGATTTCAAACTCTACGCGATCAACCCCGACGGCACGCTCAAGCGCACCTGGGCCACCGGCAACTGGATCCGCTCGTGTCCCGCCCTCTCCGGCACCTCCCTCTACGTCGGCAGCAACGACAACAAGCTCTACGCCTTCGACCTCGGCGCCTCGGTCTCCGGCGGCCCGTGGCCACAGTATCGCGCCAACCCCCGCCGCCTCGGCCGCGCGATCAGCGACACGTTCGCCATCACCGCCGCACCCAGATCGCAGACCGCCATCGTGAGCCTGCCCCTCACGCTCGATGTCATCGCGACCGGTCCGAGTGCGATCAGTTACCAGTGGAGCAAGGATGGCGCGGCCATCGCCGGCGCGACCTCCTCGACCTACACCGTGACCGCGGCCACCACCGCCACCGCGGGCAGTTACACCGTGAAAATTTCCAGCGCGCAAGGCACCCTCACCAGCACGCCCGCGATCGTCACCGTCGAGCCGCTCAACCCCGGCCGCCTCACGAACCTCTCCGTCCGCACCACCGCCGGCACCGGCGCCCAAACGCTGACCGTTGGCTTCGTCGTCAGCGCCGGCGCGGCGAAGCCACTGCTCGTCCGTGGCATCGGCCCGTCGCTCACGCAATTCGGCGTCACCGGCGTGCTCGCCGATCCAAAAATCTCGCTCCTTTCCGGGACGCAGCAACTCATCACTGAAAACGACGACTGGAGCAGCGACTCCGCCGCCGGCGCCATCACCGCCGCCGCGGCCGCGCGAGTCGGTGCGTTTCCACTCGTGCCCGGCACCAAGGATGCCGCGTTCATCTGGCCGCTCTCGGCCGGCTCCGCCACTGTCCAACTGACCGGCGGCGGCACGACCGGCATCGCTCTCGCCGAACTCTACGACACCGACCCCACGCCGGCAGGGGCACAGACCCTCGTCGCTGTGAGCCGGCTCATCAACGTCTCCGCCCGTGCCCAAGTCACCACCGGCGGCGGCATCCTCATCGCCGGCTTCGTGCTCAACGGCAACGTCTCGAAGCAAATTCTCCTTCGCGCCGTCGGCCCCTCTCTTTCCCAGTTTAACGTGACCGGCCGTCTCGCCGACCCGAAGCTGGAAGTCTTCGATGCGAACTCCAAGAGCATCGCCGTCAACGACGACTGGCGCGGCGATACGGTGCTCCGGACGGCCTTCACGAGCGTCGGCGCCTTCGGACTAAACAGTTCGACGTCCCTCGACGCCGTCCTCTTGGTCACACTCGCCCCGGGCAGCTACACCGCCCAGGTCAGCGGCGTCAGCGGCGCCACCGGCATCGCCCTCGTCGAAATTTACGAAGTGCCTTGATGGAGATTGAGCGCGTTGACTCGCCGCGCGGTTGTTTTTGCGCCCGGCGCGCAACCCGTCATTTCCCGCCGCCGGCCAGCGCCTTCATCTGCTTTTCGAGAAAGTCCTGCGGCAAAATCATCCGCCAGCCGTCGGGCGCGCGGTAGAACGGCATCGTCTCATCCTTCGTCTTCCCGCCGTCCACCTGCATCCGCACCCGCACGGCCATCAGGTCCGGTTTGATCTCCTGCTGGCCGAGCACCTGCATGCCGGTCAACGTGGCCGCATCCCGCGCAAGCATCAAGGCCAGGACTTTTTCCGGGCTCCCATATTGGGAGCGCGTCGCGTCGGGCAGCGCCGCGAACCAGTCGGCCGCCTTTTGCTTGGCCTTCGGCTCAAGCACCAGGCCTTCGGCCAGCAAATCGACGTCACCGCCGCTCGCCGCATAGAGCAGCGACTCCATCGCCTGCGCCGGCGTGTTCTTGCCGGTGTTCTTGAGGGCGCCGACCGGCGTGAGGTTGTTCGGGATGCCCGAGGTATCCATGTTCTTCGCGGCCGCCGCGGCCGTGGCCATGCGCGCGAACTGCACAATTTCCTGCGTGCTCGTCTTCAGCCCACGAATCTCATCCCGCAGTTTCGCGAACTCCGTCCGCTGCTCATCGCCCGCGCCATTCTCCGGCGCCACCACCGCCACCACCGGCGCCTGGGGATGCGGGGCCCCCGTCACGTCTTTCGACTGCTTCGCCGCCTGCTGCACGTCGGTGCGCAGCGCCGCGATCTCGTCCCGCAGCTCCCCCATGGTCGCACGCTGCATCACCAGCACCCCCGCGATCAGCACCGTGCCGAACCCCGCCAACCCGACCAGTAGTTTGTTCATGCCCACAGCCTCGCAGATTTCCTGTCTCACGTCACGCTCCTACCCGAGCCAAACCGCTTGCGCGCTGGGAACCGGACGTGCCGCCGCGCTTTTTACCTTCCCTCTCCTCATCCGAACCGCCTCAATCGCTCCTCGTGGCCACGCCCAAGACTATCGGTTCGGAGGAGGTTCATGCTGCCATTGCGCGGCTGGCCACGGCCATTTCCGCCCGGCACCCCGCCACGCCAAAACTCCTCTTCCTCGGCGTCGCGAACGGCGGCGTCGAGTTGGCCCGTCGCCTCACCGCTAGGCTCTCCAGCGTCAACCCGCTCCTCCTGACGACGACCGGCACCGTGGACATTTCCTTTCACCGCGACGACATCGGCCGCCACCCCATCCCGAAGGAATTCGCTCCGTCCCACATTCCGGCTGACGTTCATGGCGCCACGGTGATCCTCGTGGACGACGTGCTTTTTTCCGGCCGGACGGTCAAGGCGGCGCTCGACGAGCTCTTTGACCACGGCCGCCCGGCGAAGGTGGAGCTGGCCATCCTCGTTGATCGGGGCGGCCGCCTCCTGCCCGTCGCCGCCGACTACACCGGCCTCACGCTGCCCGCCGGGCCGCGGGAACAGGTCACCGTCATCCTTGACCCGGCCGACCCGAAACGGGACACCATCCGGGTGACGGCCGCCCCGGCGAATCGAAAATCACCAGTCTAAAATCGAAAATCACCCGATGTCCTGGCACCGCCGACACCTGCTCACCCTGGAGGAACTCTCCCTCGTCGAGATCGATCAGATCCACGCGACCGCCGCCGCGTTCAAGCGCACGCTCTCCCGCAGCGTGAAAAAAGTCCCCGCCCTGCGCGGCAAGACCATCGTCAACCTCTTCCTGGAGCCCAGCACGCGCACCCGCATGGCCTTCGACATGGCCGCGAAGCGCCTGAGCGCCGATGTGATTTCCCTCGACGCCGCGAGCAGCAGCACGAGCAAGGGCGAGACCCTCCGCGACACCGCCGAAAACATCCAGGCGCTCCAGGCCGACATGATCGTCATCCGGCACGCGGCGGCCGGTTCACCGCTCTACCTCTCGCGCATCCTCGACATCCCGGTCATCAACGCCGGCGACGGCGCGCACGAGCATCCGACGCAGGGCCTGCTCGACACGTTCACGATGAAAGAGCACCTCGGGTCGCTCCGCGGCCGCAAGGTCGTCATCCTCGGTGACATTCTCTTCAGCCGGGTCGCGCGCTCCAACATCCACGCGCTCGTGAAAATGGGCGCCGCCGTCACGCTCGTCGGCCCATCCACGCTCGTGCCCCACTGGTTCACCGAACTCGGGGTGCAGGTTTCGCACGATCTTCGTGGCGCGCTGGCCGACGCTGAAGTCGTGATGCTCCTCCGCATTCAGCACGAGCGGCAGGCGACCGGCCACTTCCCCTCGCTCGGCGAATACACGAGCATGTTCGGGCTCAACAAAACCCGCGCCTCGTGGCTCGACCCGCGCGCCATCATCATGCACCCGGGCCCGATCAACCGCGGCGTGGAGATCGACAGCGACCTCGCCGACGGCGAACGCAGCGTAATCCTCGAACAAGTGACCAATGGCATCGCCGTCCGGATGGCCGTCCTCTACCTCTGCGCCGGCGGTCAGCCGGAAAACGTGATGCCCACCGAATAGAAATCGTTCTCGTTCGCTTGATCGTTCTCGTTCTCTCTGGGAAGACGACGAGCGAACGGGAGAACGAAAAACGAGAAAGATTCCCCGCCACCCGATGCCTAACCTCTGGATCAAACACGCCCGCGTCATCGATCCCGCCGCTAAACGCGACGCCATCGGCGACGTCTTCGTCGCCGACGGCAAGATCGTCGCCGCGCTCTCCGCCGTCGCGAAAAAGCGCGCCAAGAAGATCGACGCCCGCGGCCTCGTCGCCTGCCCCGGGCTCGTCGATATCCACGTTCACTTCCGCGAGCCCGGCCAGACGCACAAGGAAACCATCGGCACCGGCTCCCGGGCCGCCGCCGCCGGCGGCTTCACGACGGTCGTCTGCATGCCCAACACCGCCCCCGTGGCCGACAACGCCGGCACGATCCAGTTCATCAAGGATGCGGCCCAACGCGATGCGGTCATCAAAGTTCTCCCCACCGGCTGCATCACCGTCGGCCAGAAGGGCCAGACCCTCGCGCCCATCGGCTCGCTTCGGCGCATGGGCGTCGTCGCCATCACCGACGACGGCGATTGCGTGCAGAGCAACGAGCTCATGCGCCGCGCTTGCGAATACGCGAAAATGTTCGACTTGCCGCTCATGGACCACTGCCAGGATGCGTCACTGACGCAAGGCGCGGTCATGAACGAGGGCGCCGTCTCCACCCGCCTCGGCCTGCGCGGCTGGCCGCATGCCGCGGAGGACATCATTGTCGCGCGCAACGTCATCCTGTCGGAATACACGGGCGCGCACATCCACCTGCAGCACATCTCCTCAAAATTTTCCGTCGGCATCATCCGTCGCGCGAAGACCCGGGGCGTGCGCATCACCGCCGAGGCCACGCCGCACCACCTCGCGTTCACCGATGAAGCGCTGGCCGGCTACGATCCCAATTTCAAAATGAATCCGCCGCTCCGCACCGAGGCGGATCGCCGCGCCCTCATCGCCGGCCTGCGCGACGGCACGCTCGACTGCATCAGCACCGACCACGCGCCGCACACCGACTACGAAAAGGACAAGGAGTTCGACTACGCGCCCAACGGCATCCTCGGCCTGGAGACCGCCCTCGCCGTCTCGCTCGACGTGCTCGTGCGACAGAACAAGTTTAAGCTGCCCTTCGTGGTCGATCTCATGACCCGCCGGGCCGCCGCGGTCATGCGCCTGCCCGCCGGCACGCTTACCGCCGGCGCCGCCGCCGACCTCTGCCTCTTCGATCCGGCGGAAAAATGGCGCTACGACGCCAAGACCGGCTTCAGTAAATCGAGCAACTCCCCATGGCATGGTCAGACGCTCACCGGCCGAGTGAAGACCACCATCGTTGACGGTCGCGTGGTCTTTAACGCGGGGAAGATTGTGGAAAGGTAGGTGCTTATTGGCCGGCGATTGGCTCGGAGTGGCCCGGGACACGAAAAGCCGGCTCCTCCCTTGCGCGCGCGGCGATTTTCATCCGCACTCGTCGGTCATGCCTCCGCGCGACATTCTCATCGCCTCGACCATCGAGCTCGCCCTGATTGGCGTCGGATTGGTGCTGCTCTGGCGCCTGGTGCTCAGCCCGCGGGCGCGCGTCGCCCGCCCGCCCGCGGCGCTGGGGGCGTGGGACATTTCGCTCAGCAGTTTCCACAGTTTTTTTTGGATCGTGATCTGCGGCGGACTGACCGCCCAGTTCGCCGCACTGCAACTGTTCAAGCTGTTCAAGCCGAGCGCCGACGAGAAACTCGTCTGGGGGAGCGCGGCCTTTGAGTTGGGCCTGCTCATGGGGATTGTGATTTTTCGGGTCACCCTTGGACACCGGCCTCCTCGCGCCGCCTGGGCCACCGCCGGCGCAGTTCTTTCCGGCGCCACCACGTTTTTCATTGCCCTGCCCATCGTCACGGTCCTCAGCCTCGGGTGGCACTACTTCCTCGAACGCTGCGGCCTGCCCGTTGAAAAACAGGATCTCATCCGGCTGTTCACGGATGCCCAGTCGCCGCTCCTTTTCATCATCATGGCCGTGCTCGCCACGATCGGCGCGCCCCTGGCGGAAGAGCTGATCTTTCGCGCCACGATCTTCCGCTACCTCCGCACCCGGATTCCGCGCTGGGGGGCGCTGGTCGCCCCCGCCTGCCTTTTTGCCGCGCTCCACACCAACCTCGCCAGCTTCGTGCCACTGGTCGCGCTCGGCATCATCTTCTCGCTCGCTTATGAACGCACCGGACGCATCGCCACCTCGGTCATCGCGCACGGACTGTTTAACCTGCACTCGATCGTCCTCATCTTTGTCGCGCCCGGTGTGACCTGATTGCCGTGCCCTCCCCGTTTTCCAGTCGTGCCCGCGACACCGTCGCCGCCCTCGGCGAGGAAAAACTCCTCGTCGCCATCCGCCGCTGGCTCGGTGCCGTCTCACCCCGCCCGCCCTTCGGCCTCGGTGATGACTGCGCCGTGCTGCCCGCCGCCCGCGGCCGCCAGCTCATCACGGTCGATCCCGTCATCTACGGCCGGCATTTCGACGATTCCATTCCGGCACGGGCGGTCGGGGCGAAGCTGCTCAAGCGTAACCTCAGCGATCTCGCCGCCATGGGTGGCCGGCCCACCGCGGCGGTGCTGGCGCTCACGCTCGACCACCGCACGAGCCGCCGGTGGCTCGAGCAATTCTACCGCGGCCTCGCCGCCTGCGCCCGGCGCTACCGCGTGGCGATCGTCGGCGGCGACGTCGCGCAGGCCACCGGCATCGTCGCCGCGAGTCTCACGCTGCTCGGCGAAGCCATGGGACCGCGCATCGTGACCCGCACGGGCGCGCGCGTCGGCGACTGGATCTATGTGACTGGACTGGTCGGCGGCAGCCGGGGCAGCGGACATCATTTCAAATTTTCCCCGCGGCTCGCCGAAGGAGCCTGGCTCGCCCGGCAGCGGACCGTCCGCGCGATGATGGATGTGAGTGACGGCCTGGCGAAAGATCTCCACGCGCTCACGCCACCCGATGCCGTGCCCGCACTCACCGCGGCCCGCCTGCCCCGCCGTTCTGGCGCCAGCGTGCGCGCGGCCCTAACCGACGGCGAAGACTACGAACTCGTCTTCGCCGTCGCCGCCCAGACCGATCGCGACAACTTCGCCCGCGCCTGGCGGAAAAAATTCCTCCGCACCCGCCTCTCGTGCATCGGCCGCTTCGTGCGCGCGAGTGCCGTGCCCGCGGGCGCGATCAACCTCGCGGACTATCGTGGCTACGAACATCTCCGGAGCAGGGCAAAGACATGACCACGGATTACACGGATATCACGCATTTTCAGATGGCACCCGGGCACCTAACCCCGAAGCCGGGCTCGATCCGTGTTGATCCGTGTAATCCGTGGTCAAAAAAGGGTTGGTTGGTTTTCTGCCGGTTCGTCCCATGACGATTTTCGAAAAACTCCACGCCGGCGTGACGACCGGCTCCGCCGCCGAGACGCAGGCGATCGCCATGGAGTTTGCCACCATGCTCCCGCCCGACGCCACGCTCGCGCTGCACGGCGATCTCGGGGTCGGCAAGACGACGTTTGTGCAAGGGCTCGCCCGCGGCTTTGGCGTGACGGATGCGGTCACCAGCCCCACGTTCAACCTCTGCACCCTGCATTATGGCCGCCGGACGCTGGTGCATCTCGACGCCTACCGACTCGACAATGCCGCGCAGCTCGACTCGCTGATGCTCGAAGATTTTCTCGTTTCGCCTTACTGCCTCGCCATCGAATGGCCCGAAAACATCGCGGCGTGGCTCCCGCCCGGCACACAACACCTCGACCTCGGCATCGCCCCGGACGAGCGCCACACGCTGCGACTACGGTAAATCGATGATTGAAGCCCGCGGGCTTGAGGGATTGCCTGTCCCCAACCAGCGACCGTCCGGCGCGAACATGAAAACGAAATCACTGCTGCTCGCCTTCCTGCTGGTTTCGTCCGTGGCCTCGTTTACGGCGTCGGACGTAGCGGTCCTGCTCATGGGCAATGAAATCAGTAGCAATCGAGAAGACCCGACCGTGCAGGGCTCGGCCAAAGCCATGATCAAGGCGACGACCGGCACGACGAGCGTCACGGCGGACAAGATCATCTTCGTCACGCGCGAAAGTATTTTGCAGTGCTCCGGCAATATCACGGTGGCTGGCGTAAAAATCGAAGAACCAAACCTGGCGATTCCTCTGGGGCACAGCCCGAACGTCTACCTCCTTAACCCGAATGGCATTATCGCCAACGGCAAAGGCACCTCTGATACCATTTACGAGGCGCATTTGGACGACAGGCGGGAGTCGAGCCCCAACGGGGCGCAATTTGAAAGCCCAGGGTGTAACCCTGGGAAAACCGATCCACCTTTTTGCCAGAGCCCTGAAAGGGCGAAACCAATTCGCGAACGTTTCGCCCATTCAGGGCTCTGATTTTTCGCGGGCCGATTTCCCGGGGCGTTGCCCCGGGCTTTCTACCGGCGCCCCGTTGGGGCTCAAGACCAGCAGTCCGTTTCATTTGTCCCCACCGTCCAAAAGCGATTC
>SIBG01000088.1 GCA_009695305.1 Opitutus sp.
GCGGTCTGGCCGCCGGCGGTGAGTTTGTCGTCGACGCGGGCGCCGCGGGTGAGGAGCGCTTGGACGGCGGCGAGCCGGCCGGTGCGTGCGGCGGTCATCAGCGGAGTCTCGCCGCCGCGGAGAGCGAGATTGGCGTCGGCGCCGGCGGCGAGGAGCGCGGTGACGAGCGCGGCGGTGCCGTTGGTGCAGGCGAGCGAGAGGGGGGTGACGCCGTAGCGGTTGGCGGCGTTGGGATTGGCCTTGGCGGCGAGAAGGGACTTGGCGGTGGAGAGGTCGTCGTGGCGTGCGGCCCAGTGGAGGGCGGTGGTGCCGTCAGGTTGCGGGGTGTCGACGGCGGAGTCGCCCATGAGCGCGCGGATGGCGGCGGTGTCTTGGCGCTCAACGGCGTCGGCCAACGATGGCGATGGGGCCGATAGGACAGAGGGGACGAATGCGACGGAGGCGAAGCCGAATACGAAAATCGCAAGCAAGGGCGACACTGGACGACGCCCGCCGGCGCCGACAAGCGGCGCCCCTGCAAAAACGCGGCAGGCGCTCATACCGTCAGCGGCACGAACAGTTCGTTGATCTTGCCGGTGCTGTCCGCGAAGGAGTCGATGTTCACGCCGGCTTTGTCGAGGAGCGTGAGGTGCAAATTCGCAAGCGGCACCGGCTCTTTGTAGCGGAGGTGACGGTTGCCTTTTAGGCCGAAGGCGCGGCCGCCAGCGACGAGCGTCGGGAGGTTCGTGTGGTCGTGGACGTTGGGGTTGCCGATGCCGGAGCCGTAGAGGAGCATCGTGTGATCGAGGAGCGTGCCGTCGCCGTCGGGCGTGGCTTTGAGGCGGTCGAGGTAGTAGGCGAAGAGCGAGACGTGGAAGGCGTTGATCTTCGCCATGCGCTCGATTTTCGCGGGATCGTTGCCGTGGTGGGAGAGCGGGTGATGCGGATCGGCGACGCCGGTCTCGGCGGCGTAGGTGCGGTTGCTGGTCTCGCGCGCGAGCTGGAAAGTGATGACGCGGGTGATGTCGCCTTGGAAGGCGAGGACCTGCAGGTCGAGCATGAGCTTGGCGTGGTCGGTGTAGGCGGCGGGGACGCCGAGGGGCCGGTCGAGGTCGGCGGGGAGATTGTCCTTCGCGACGTCGGCCTCGGCTTTCTGAATCCGGCGTTCGACCTCGCGCACGGTGTCGAGGTATTCGCTGACCTTGGCCTGGTCGGCGGGGCCGAGGCGGCGTTTGAGGCTGGCGATGTCTTCGGTGACCCAGTCGAGGAGGCTGGCGCGTTTGCGGAGGGCGGCGCGGCGTTCGGCGACACTGCCGCCTTCGCCGAAGAGGCGTTCGAAGACGACGCGCGGGTGGGCCTCGTAGGGGAGCGGGGTCGTCGGCGAGGACCACGAGAGATTGTTTTGGTAAACGCAGGCGTAGCCGTTGTCGCACTGGCCAGTGGTCTGGAGCATGTCCATCGCGAGTTCGAGCGACGGGAGCTGCGTGGTCTGGCCGATTTGTTGGGCGGCGAGTTGGTCGGCGGTGGTGGCGAGGAAATAGTCGTTGCTCTCGGTGTGCTTCGCTTTGGCGGCACTGAGGAAGGAGGAGTTGGACGTGGCGTGCGAGCCGGGGTAGGCATTGCGCAGTTCCATGTTGGTGAGAACGGTGAGTTCGTCGCGGTGGGGCGCGAGCGATTCGAGGATCGGCGAGAGCGTGGAGAGTGTGCCATCAGTGGCGGTGGGCGTCCAGCGCGGCTGGTCGCAGCCCATGGGCATGAAGACGTAGCCGAGGCGGCGGGTGGGCTTGGCGGACGTGAGCGTCGCGGCGGTGGCGGCCGGGATCATCGCGTCGAGGAGCGGGAGCGAGAGCGTGGCGCCCACGCCACGGAGGAAGGTGCGGCGGGGCAAGGCCTGGCGGGTGAGGAAGGTGCTCATGGGGGGAGTGGGGGACGGAGTTGGAGAGAGGGAGAGACGGAGGGAACGCTGATCAGCGCTGATTTTTCGGTGGCGTGGGGGCTACGAAGGTGTGGGACTTCGCCTAATCGGGGAAGCTCGAACGGTGACGGGAAAATGCGCAAAGACAAATGGTGGCGGTCATGGCGCTTGCCTCATTTGAAACGGGACACTGTTCACGAGGCCGAGGATGACGGAGGAGAAACGAAAATCGTCCGCGTGGGCGCGACGCACCACCTCACGGATGGCGGGGGCGTCGAACGGCTCCACGCCGCGACCGAGGGCGAAGGTGAGGAGTTTTTCGGAAAACGTTCCGGCGAAGAGTTCGGGGCGGGCAAGGAGGGCGCGTTCGAGGCCGGCGACGCCATCAAATTTGCTGCCGTCCGCGAGGCCGCCGCTGGCATCGACGGTGTGGTGATCTTCCTCGGTGCGCCAACGGCCGACGGCGTCGAAATTTTCGAGCGCGAAGCCGACGGGGTCCATGACGTCGTGGCAACTGGCGCAAGCGGGATTTTCGCGGTGCTTGGTGAGACGCTGGCGGATGGGGAGCGAGGCGGAGACGTGATTGTCGTCGAGCGTGGGGACGTTCGGGGGCGGCGGCGGCGGCGGCTCACCGGCGAGGTTGGAGAGAATCCAATGGCCGCGAATCACGGGCGAGGTGCGCGTGGCGTAGGAGGTGACAGTGAGAATGCTGCCCTGCCGCAGGAGCCCGCCGCGCTGCCGCGCCGGATCGCCAGCGAAGGACACGCGGCGGAACTGGCTGCCGAAGATGTGCGGCACGCCGTAGTGTCTGGCGAGACGTTCATCGAGGAACGTGTAGTCGGCGCTCAGGAGTTCGGTGATCGGGCGGTCGGCGCGGATGATGTGTTCGAAGAAGACTTCGGTCTCGCGGCGCATGGACTGACGGAGGTTTTCATCGAAATCGATGAACCGGCGCGCATTGGGCGTGATGGCGGCGAGACCGCGGAGGTGGAGCCATTGCGCGGCGAAATTGTTGACGAGGTTCCTCGAGCGGTCGTCGGCCAACATCCGCCGGACGTGGGCGTCGAGTTTCGCGGGCTGGTGCAATTCGCCGCGCTCGGCGGCGTCGAGCAGGTCGTCGTCAGGGATGCTGCCCCAGAGGAAGAAGGAGAGACGCGCGGCGAGTTCGAAGTCGCTGACCCGGTAGGCGGTGCCGGGGGCGACGCCGGCAGGATCGATCTCGATGCGGAAGAGGAACTGGGGGCTGACGAGGATGGCGCTGAGGGCATTCTCGATGCCGGCCTCAAAGCCGGCACCCTCGGCGCCGCCCTCGTGGAAGAACTGAAGGGGCTTGCGGAGATCTTCGTCCGTGATGGGTCGGCGGTAGGCGCGACGGGTGAGTTTGGCGAGGATGGCGCGGGCATTTTCGGTGGAAGGAGCCGAGGAGGCGGCGCCGAAGACCAGGCGGCGGCTGGGGGTGTCGCCAGCGCCCTTGGCGTCGAAGGGGCCGGTGATGGAAACTTGGAAAACCGCCGGCGCGGTGCGCGGGTGGCGGTGCATGTTGAAGCGCGCGGCGAACGGGGCGCGTTCGTTTTCGAGAACGGCGGAAGGATCTTTGGGAAACGTGACGCCGAGATCGTGGCGGCCGGCTTTGACGGGGAAACGGAACTTGAGGTGCTGATCGACCGTCTCGGCGTTGCGGGAGCCCGGAGGTTTGACGGTGGCGAGGGCGAGGCGGGAGCGGTCGAGGAGAATTTCGATTTCGTTGGCGTGGCGGAGACCTTCGACCTGTTCGTTGCGATCGCGTTGAAGGCGGACCTGGACCTCGTAGTCGCCGTCTTGCGGGAAGAGGTAGGGAATCAACAGGCCGCCGCGCGTGCCGAGAGGCAGGCCATCGACGTGTTCTTCTTGGGTGACATCGGAGCGGACCCGAAAGGTGTCGCCGCCGGGGGATTTGCCGGGCGTGCCGATGGCGAGGCGGGCGATCTTCGTCGCGGCGGAAACGTAGCGGTCGAGCAGCGTGGGCGAAAGGTTGCCGACCGCGACGTTGTCGAAGCCGTGACTCGGCTCGTCGTTGGGCAGGAGAGCGGTGGCGTCGATCTCGACCGCGAGGAGATCGCGGATGGCGTTTTGGTATTCGGTGCGGTTGAGGCGGCGAAAGGTATCGGTGCGGCCGGGGTTCGGTTTTTCCGCCGCCGCGCGATCAAGCGACGAGGAAAGCAGCGCGACGATTTGGTTGTAGGTGGCCTCGTCCGGCCGCGCCTCGCCGATGGGCGGCATCTGGCGGTGGCTGAGTTTGCGGACGACATTTTCCCACGCGATCGGTGCGGCGCTGAAATTGGACTGGTCGAGCGTCTCGAGCGAGAAGTCGCCCTTCTTCGTCGTGGAGTCGTGGCAATCGAGGCAAAATTTTCCGACGACGGAGGCGACGGGACCCGGTGGGCTCGACTCCGCGGCGCCCACCGGGCAGAGAGGGCCGAGGAACCAAAGTCCGACCATCAACGCAGTCGGTGCAGGAGCAAATTTTCTCGCGGACAAATGGGGCATGGGGGACAAAGGGAATCGCAGCGGCACCACCACTAGGTCGTCAATCTTGACGGGTGAAAATAGGTCCGGTTGCGCGAACCGCGAGGCAAATGTTGGGGTTACGCGGGCGTGACGAGGAACGCCTGGACCTCGGTCAACACGAGCCCCGGCACGCGCCGGAATTCGGAGGCGTTGAGGGTCGCCAGTGCGAAGCCGTGATACAGCGCGGTGGCGGCGATCAGCAGATCGTGCGGACCAATGGGCGTGCCGGCGACGGTCAGGTGCGCCCACACCGCGGCGTGCCGCCGCGCGACGTCGAGGTCGAAGTCGAGCACCTGAAAATCTGCGATCACGCCCTCGACCTGTTGACGCCGACGGTCACGCACCGGGCCGGGCATCGCACGCTCGACTCCATGGAGGAGTTCGGAGGCGGTGAGGGCAGTGATGAACAGAGCCTCGGGAAATTGCGCCTCGCAAAAATCCCACAGTCGAAACCGACCGCGCTCTTCGGCCACGAGCACCGACGTATCGAGAATCAAGCCCACGAGTCGCGCAGCGGAAGCAAGTTTCGACGTCCGTCCTCAATATCGCGGGCGAAGGCTTCCGCTTCCTCGCGACTAAGGCGCGCGCGCGCGCGCCCACTGGCGGCGATCTCCCGCCCGGTTTTGGCCCGGGGAAGAACCGGCACGATCTTCGCCACCGGCTCGCCGGCCTCGAGCAGCACGACCCCGTGCTCGCTCGCACGCGCCCGCTCGATCACGGCGGGGAAATTCCGCGCCGCTTCGGCAATGGTGACACGATCAGACATGCGAGAACACAAATCCAAACCCCGATGCACGTCAAGCCGCCGTCCCGGCTGTGCCTTGCTCCGGCCAGATCGCCCGCACCGCCCAAGCCACGCTGAGGGTGACGAGGGTGCCGATGAGGGTGAACCACGGCCAGAAGACTTCGCCGCCGAAGGTGGCGGTCCACCACGGCTTGAGGACCGGGAGCTTGGCGGGCCAATAGATGAGGTTCATCACGACGAGGGACGTAATCATCCCAGCCATCGTGGCGCGGGAACCGAGGCGGCGCCAGAAGAGCGCGATGATGAGCGAGCCGAGGAGCGCGCCGGCGGTGAGGCCGCGCAGCGAGAAGGCGGCGTTCAGCACGAACTCAACTTCGCGGGCGAGCCACGCCGTGAGCACGAGCACCGCGGCCCAGAAGACCGTCGAGTATTTGCTGAACCGGAGAAAATACTCTTCGTCGCGGCCCCGCACGATCTGCTTCACGAAATCCATCGTGGACACCGAGGCGAGCGACGTGATCGCCGAGCTGATCGAAGACATCGCGGCAGAGAGGATGGCGACGATGAGGAAGCCCTTCAGGATGTGCGGCACCTCGGTCATCATGAAGATGGGGAAAATGAAATCGTTGGACGGGCTGCCGGGGCGGGCTTCGGGGAGTGGGATTTGAAACGGGTGATGCGTGCCGACGTAAAAGACCCAGAGCATCACCCCCACGAGGAGAAAGGTGAGCATGAGGGGGAAGATCAGGACGGCACTGAGGACGAGGGCTTTGCGGCCGTCGGCGACGTCGCGGCAGGCGAGCACGCGTTGGACGATGAGCTGTTCGGCGCCATGAGTGGAGAGGACCATCACCGTGCCGCCGATGATACCCATCCAGATATTAACCGGGGCGGAGAAGGTGAAGGTGGTGTTAAGCCAGGCGAGTTTGCCGGCGGCGCCGGCGGTGGTGAGGGCCCCGCTCCAGCCACCGTCGATGAGGGTGGGAATAAAAAAGAGCGCGAAGAGCCCGCCGAGAAGGAAGAGGCCAAATTGAACGGCGTCAGTCCAGATGACGGCTTTCACGCCGCCGATGTAGGTGTAGAGGAGCGAGAGGCCGACGAAGATGAGAATCGCGCCGAGGATCGGGTCGACGAGGCCGCCGAGGCTGCAGACGGATTCGCCGAGCAGGAGGCGGATGGGAATGCACGCGACGTAGACACGCACGCCGGCGGCCATCGTTTCGAGGAAGAGGAAGAAGCCGGCGGCGAGTTTGCGGGGGCCGACCCCGAGGTGGGTTTCGAGCAACTGATAGGGCGAGTAGATTTCGCCCTTCAGGTAGTGCGGCACCATGACGACGGCCAAAATGATGCGGGCGATCACGTAGCCGACGATCATCTGGATGAACATGATGTTGCCGCCGGGCGCAAACGCGTAGGCGGGGACGCCGATGATGGTCAGTGCGCTCGTCTCGGCGGCGACGATCGAGACGCCGATGCCCCACCACGGGATGTTGCGGCTACCGAGAAAATAGTCGCGGGTGTTGCGCTGGTCCTTGCCGAACCAGATGCCAAGACCGACGATCCCGCCGAGGTAGACGATGATGACCAGCCAGTCGCCGAGGTTGAAGTAGCTGTTCATGAGGTTGGGGTGCAGCCATCACGCGAAAACACGTTTTACTTGGCGAGGGAAATCCTCCGCCCGGGCGCAACCCCCGGCTCTCCGTCGACTCCGCGCCTCAGAGCGCGTGGACGACCGCCCGCTACTTTTTCACCACGAGCACGCCTTTCATGCCGACGGCACAGTGGGCCGGAAACGTGCAAAGAAAGGGATACTCGCCGGGCTCGGTCGGCACCTTGAAGACAACCTCGCCAGTTTCTTTCGGCCCGAGCAGGCGGATGAAAGCCACGATCTTGTCCTTTTGCTTTTCGGGAAGGTATTCGCTGGCGACCTCGGGGGCGGCCGTGGCGGCAAAGGCCACGGGGTCGGTGCCCGCCGTGAGCAGGACCCAGTTGTGGCCCATGACATTTTTGGGCAGGACGCCGGCGTTAATCAGGACCACCTTGATCGATTCACCGGGGGCCGCGGCGATACTCGTGACATCGAACTTCATGGCGTTGTCGACGCCCGCGCGAATCGTGACGACGCGCGGGGAGTCGGCGGCTGGCACCGGCGATCCAACGGCCAGGGCGATCGTCGCGACGAGCAGGGAGGCGAAAAATTTGGACTTCATGGGAAAACGACTGGAAGGGGGCGGAGCACGCCGTCTGTCATTCTGAGCGCAGCGAAGAATCCAGTTTGAGCAACGCTGCGTATGGGAGGTTCGAGTGTCCTGCTGGATTATTCGCGGCGCTCAGAGTAAAAATCTCCGGGGCAAGCCCCGGGGCATTTGACAAGACCGCCGCAAACTCATCCGACCATAATGCAATTCGCGCTTAAACCCGTCCGTCCAACCAAGCCGAAGCAAGCTTCGGGGTATCGGACCCACAGCGAATGACAAACGCTCAAGGCAGTGGTCGGTCGAATCGCCGGCGCCTTACAGCTTGAACTGGAGAATCACGCCGAACCAGTTCACGCGGTAGCTTTGCGGCCCGCCGTCGAGCATCACGGCCGTGGGGGCCTGGTTGGCGTTGCCAACAATGACCGGCCGACTGTCGAGGTTGAGATAGTGCCAGTCGCGAATGACCTCCTTTTGGTAACGGTGGATCAGGCGCGCGGAAACCCGGGTCGTGAGCGGGAGCCGGAGACTCGCGTCGAGATAGTTCACGTCCGTTGCCATGTCGGGAAACCGGCTGCCGGCGAGGAGCGCCTGGTTGGCCGTGAGCGCGCCACCAACGTTGTAGGTGTATTCGAGCCGGGTGCGGCCCGTGGAATAGGAGTAGTCCTCATTGAGGCTGGCTTTGCCGATCTCCTGTTTCAGCCCAAAGCCAAGCACATGGTTGCGATCCGCACTGTCGGCGTCACGCGTGCTCAGCAGCGGGTAGACGGGGCCGCCCGCCGCCGACGAGATCTCAATGGCGTTGGCCGGCGTGACGGTCCCGAGCGTGGTCACGCGTCCGATCGTGATGTTGCCGTTGGCGGTATCAATCGCGGCCTGACGATACTTGCCGAGTTGATAGGAATAGAAACCGTAGAACGTCTGGCGCGGCGAGGGCTGGTAACTCAGGTCCAGATTCGCCGAACGCGAGCCCTGCCGGTTGCGGCCGTAGTCGGAGTCAGGGAACTTCGACTCCCGCGCTTGGAACGAAATCCCGGCGTCGAGATTGGTCCGGACCATCGTGTCGACGCGGGCGTTGACGATATGCTGGTCGCGGTCGGCCAGATCGTAGGTGCGAACCCCGCTGTTGTTGCGGACGGCCCAAGTCGTGACGTTCGCGCCGGCCGTGGTCGGGATCGGCACAAGGGCGGAACTGAATGCCTCGTCGTAACTCGAGATCGCGTAGTCGCTGCCTCGCCGCTGATCGAATTCGTAGGAGACCCGCAACGTGGAGTCGCGCACACCGCGGTTAACGTAGCCGAGCTTGGCTTTGTCTTCCCAAGTCCGGTCGCGCACCCGATTCTCCCGCGCCATGATCTCGCGTTCCACAGAGGCGTTAAGCGTGGAGACCTTGCTCAAGCGATATTCCGCGGTCGGCCCGAGCCGGAATTGCCGGCTGCCGTAGTAAAGGCTCTTGATCGGAATGTTGCCGGCCGGATTGGCGTTGGCACCGAAGAGAATGCCCTGGCCCGTGCCGTCGTTCAGGAGTCGTCCCCAAACACCCGTGACCCCATCGAGCGTGAGTCCGCGGGTTTGGTTGCCGGCGGTGGTGTTGTCGGCGTCGACATAAACGGCGTTGGGATTCACCGCGAGATACGGATCGGTGTTGTTCTTGGTTTCGTGAAACCGCGCCTTGGCTTTGAGGTTTAGAGCCGAAGTCGGGTTGACCGAAAGCGTCAGAGCGACGAGGCTGGTGTCCACGGTAGCGTCGGTAGATTTCCGACTGAGCGAGCCGGTCGTGTCCCAACCGCCCCCCGGCAGCAAGGTGACGTTGGCGAGCGCGAGGTTCGGAATCGTCGTATAAGGAATGAGGCTGTCGTCCTGGCGCCACTTGCCCGCTGAGACGACCGCGGTGAAGTAGCCCCGGTAGAAATTGGGCAACGACCGGGTGTAGTCCGCCCGAGCGTTGTAAGCCTGATTGCTCGGGGCCAGATCGATGCGACCCTGCGTGAAGGCGCCCGCGGCCGGCACGGTGGTCACACCGGCGCCCGGACCAATGCGATACGGTTCCTGAAACGTGAGCGTGCTGATATTGTTACGAAAAAGCGAAGCGGAGAAGCGGAGGTTCAACGCGTTGAGTCCATCGGCATGCGTCAGGCCCGCGACGAAGTCATGCGTGGCGTAGTCGATCGGCTCAGGGAGCTCCATCGGGGCGGTGCCACCCGTGTTGCCCGCGCCCCACACGGCGCCGAACGGACGCGCGCCTTTGCGCTCTTCGAGCGAATATCCGACGTAAGCCTTCCACGTCTTCGACAGGTCGGCGTCCACGCGGATGCCGCCGCGCTTGCGCGTGAGCCCCAGCGTGATCGTCGGATTTTTGAGCGCCGTGGCGGCGACATTGGCGTTGTCGACGGATGTCGTGCCGGAGCCGCCGGCGGTGAGGCCGGGGAGCAACGTCAGCGTATCGGTGCCGATCCCGCTCCACAGCGGCTTGTAGCGGTCGGTGAACACATGCGGCGTCTCGCTGAAAAAGAGCTTTACCTTCCAATCGTTGGCGCGGCCAAATTGGAGGCCGTAGTATTGGTCGTGGCGGCCCGCGCCACCACCGGTCACTTCGATGAATTGGCCGCCCGCAGGTTTCTTTAGCTGGAGGCTGAAGTTGTTCACGTAGGCACCCTGATCGACGTCTTGATACATCCGAAACTGGGCGTTCCGCTCGTCGGCGTCGCCACCGATCACGCCGAACTCCAACTGACCGGAATACTCCCAGCCCGCAGCGGTTTTCTGGATGTCCGCCGCCCTAGGCACCTCATAGGGCAGCTTGAACATCTGGCCGGTCGGCGTGTGTTTCGCCTTCTCCCATTCGGGATCGGAGGAACGCGCGGCCTGCGCGGATGCGCTGAGGGTGTTGCCGAGGGCGGTGCCCACGCCGACGGCAGAGTCGGCGAGTGGGGCAGCCCGGGCGATCAAGACGAGGGTGAAGCTGACCAGCGACGCTGCGACGTGCAGCGCGATCCGAGAAGTGGTTTTCATGGTGGCGTGGGGCTCGGATGGTTGGCTCAACGCTGGAATCGGGCTCCGGCCGGGTGATTGCTCCCGTGAATCTGCGAATGGCAGTTCTGGCAAGACCGGCCCAGCACGCGGGAACTGACGCCGCCACCGGCACCGACGAGTTGTCCCGCATTGTAGAGGTCCGACTGGTGCCCGCCGGCGTTCGTGTGACACTGCTGGCAAAGCATCGGCCGCGCCACTTGCAGGAGTTTGTCGTGGTTGGACCCGTGCGCATTGTGGCAGGTCAGGCAGTTGTCGCGCACCGGGGCGTGCTCCCAGAGGAAGGGGCCGCGTTTTTCGGTGTGGCAGTTATAGCAAACCTCGTTGACCGAGTCGGCCTTGAGCAAAGTGTTCGAGGCGGTGCCATGCGGATTGTGGCAATCGACGCAGCTCAGTTTGCCCTCGTTCACCGGCATGTGCGAACGCTTGGAAAATTCGGCGCGCTGCTGCTGATGGCACGTATAACACGTTTCGTTGATGCTCGGTTTCTTGAGCAGACCGGTGGCGGAGATCTTCGCCATCGGGTTGTGACAATCGCTGCAGCTCAGTTGATTCGACGCGTGCGGCGAACCCGGCCAGAACATCTGCCCGCCGCCTTGGTGGCAGGTCAAACACATGGCGGTCTGCTGCGCGACGGGCGTGCCCCACTCCTTGGTGAAGCCGACGAGCGAGCCGCGGTTCGCCGGATCGGTCGGATTCTTCAGGTGATTGGAGCCCGGGCCGCGGCAGGCCTCGCAAGATTTCTGCTGCAGCTCGTTCTTCGGATTCTGCCGGAACACCGCGGCATGCACCGTGTGCGTGAACTGCTTGTTTTGCGGCGCGTGACAGGCGATGCACACCGCCTCGCCGAGGTAGATGGCGCCACCGTTCAGCGCCGTCGCGGCCGTCGCGGCTGGGGCCTCGGTCTTCGCGAGAATCGCGGTCGCGATTCCGACGACGTAAAGGGTGCCAGCCACGAGGCCGACCCGCTTGATCGTAAACGGGCGCGACGATTTCATCGTCATCTTGTCTACTGGGAGAAGAGGAAGCACGGGAATTGGGTTCGCGGAAGTTGAAGTAAGACGATGGCTCTGGTCGCCGTCGGGCGGTCGATGCGGCGGAAATTTTTGGTCCGCGCGGTCAAACGCGAAATCAAATCGGTAACAGAGCTGTTACCATTGATCTGCCGGCCCCGCGAAATCCGCGTTATTCGCGTGGATTCGCCGGCTGGTTTCCGGCAGCGTGCGCGGATGTTCACCCGGCTGCTCGCGCTCTTCACGCTCGGCGTTATCTCGCCTGCTGCCGACGCGGAGATCACCTTGCCGGCGCGCCCGCCGGAGGCTGCGACGGGCGAGGAGTTTGCCGCCCGCCTCACGCCGCTCGATCTGGCGGCGCGCGAAGCCGCCGTGATCGTAGAAGTGAAACGCGGCAACGTCCCCGGGTTCTGGCGGCGCTTCGTCGAGGTAAAAATTGCGGGCGCCAGCTTCTTCGGGTCGCCCGAATATCTCTGCATCGGCGCGGACGACGATTTTCTCCTGATGCCGGTGACGCCGGCCACCGCGCAACTGCTCGCGGATTTCCTCGGCTGCGTATTACCCACGCGAAAAATGGTGGATGCAATTTATCGCGCCGCGCCGCTGAAGCTCACCCCCTCCCCTCTCCCACCGAGCGCCGCGATGACCACCGTGCCGGTTTTTGCCGAGCACAACGCGATCGTGCGCGAGCAACGCATGGCCGCGCTCGCCTCCCATCCGCCCGGCACCCTCGTCGCAGGCCACAAGAAAGACGTCGTGCTCACGCCCCAGCTCGCCACGTCCCCGGGCAAAGTCGCGATCTACGGCTGGCACCGGCCGGACGGGGTGGCGATCCAGCCGCTGTATCTCGGCCACACGGCGAGCTGGGTGGATTACAGCCACGGCGTGCGGCTGGTCCGACGCGAGATGACGGTGAACGGCGCACCAACCACCGTCGCCGCGGTGCTCGCGGACGCCAAGCTTTCCACCCTGCTCAGCGATGAAGGAGTGATCACCGAGCCTCGCTATCGCGAGGTCCGCGCCGCGACTCTCCCCACCTACCCCAGTGAAATATTTGAGGAGCTGAACTTCGAGCCCGGCGTCCGCGTCGTGCTCAACTCTCCCGCGCAGCTCGACCCCACCAAGCCCGTGCGGCTCATCCTCTACGCGCTGCCCGCGGGTAACACCATCGAGCAAACCATCGGTCGCCAAACCAAGCCGGGCGACGACTGGCACTTTGACATCCAGCACATCGGCGCGCAGACGCGCTGGCTGCGCGCGCACATCGCCGAGGCAAACCTCGTCGTCGCCTATCTCCAGAGTGCCGAACGCTCTTTCGTGCTCTGGCGGCGCGCCCACCCGGATCACCCGCAGCGCAGCGGCGAAATCGTCGACGCGCTCCGCCGAAAATTTGCCCAACCGAAAATTGTGCTCACCGGCCACAGCGCCGGCGGGAGTTTCACGTTCAGCTACCTCGACAGCCTCGAACACCTCCCCGACGACATCGAGCGGATCGCGTTTCTCGACAGCAACTATGCCTACGACGCCGCGAAGGCCCACGGCGCGAAGCTCACGTCATGGCTCGGCGCGTCGGAGACACACCGCCTCTGCGTGCTCGCCTATCAGGACTACATCGCGCTGCTCGACGGCAAGACCTTCGTCAGTGAGAACGGTGGCACGTGGGGCCGCAGCCAGGCGATGTTGCGCGACTTGACCGCGAAATTTCCGTTCGCGCGCAACGACCACGCCGGCTTGCAGCGTCACGTCGCGCTCGGTGGGCGCGTCGAATTTCTGCTGAAGGAGAATCCGGAGAAAGCCATCCTGCACACGCGTCAGGTCGAGTTGAACGGCTTCATCCACGCGATGCTCGCCGGCACAGCGCGCGCGGGCCAGGGCTACGAATATCTTGGCACGCGCGCTTACACCGATTGGATTGGGAACGAATGAACTACCCCGGCCGCAGCAGAATCGCAGTGGCACTGTGCAGCGCCCTCCTCGCGCTGGGCGCCGCGGCCGACCTGGCGCTCGCTCAACCGGCGAGTGCGGCAAAAACCGTCGATGAACTCCGCGCGAGGATCGAGGCCCAACTCGCGCAGCCGCGATTCCGCGGCGCGTTGTGGGGCGTGAAGATCGTCTCGCTCGAATCGGGCCAAACGCTGTTCGAGCACCACGCGGACCGGTTGATGACTCCGGCGTCGAACACCAAACTCTATACCAGCGCGCTCGCGCTGGATCAACTCGGCGGCGACTATCGGATCGTCACACCGATCCTCGCGACGGCGAGGCCCGATACGACGGGCACCGTGACGGGCGACGTGATCGTCAGCGGGCGCGGCGACCCAAGTTGGAAATCGCGCGGCGGCAGCAAGGATTTCTGGGCGACGTTTGATCCCTTCGTCGCGGCGCTGGCGAAAGCAGGCGTGCGCCGCGTCACCGGCGATCTCGTGGCGGACGCAACCTGGTTCCATTCCTTGCCGAATGGCAGCGGCTGGATGGTGGACGATCTCAACACCGAAGATGGAGCTGAAATCTCCGCCCTCACCCTCGAAGCCAACTACGTGGAGCTGCGTGTCACTCCCTCTGCAACCGTGGGCCAACCCTGCGCACTCGAGGTTCTACAACCGCACACTGGGCTGGTCTTGGACAACCGCACGGTGACCGGCGCCACCGGCACAGCGCGCCGGATCAGGTCGCAGCGGATTTTTGGCGAGACGGTTGTTCATGTGTTCGGCGAGCTGCCAGTCGGCGACAAGATGGAGCTTCTCAACCTAACGGTCCCGCGGCCGGCGCAGTGGTTCGCCACCGCGGTGAAGGAAGCTCTGGCCCGGCGCGGCATCCGCGTCGACGGCACCGCGCGCAGCCGGCGCTGGCCGGAGGCAACCGCGGTGACGGCCACCTGCGTTTCACTGGGTGAAGTCTCTTCGCCACCCTTGCGCGACCTGCTTTCGGCCCTGATGAAGCCGTCGCAAAACTTGGAAACCGATCTCATCTTCGCCCATCTGGGGGAGATCTTGCGCCCGCCCGCCGCACCGGCCTGGCAAAGCGCCGAGGAATCAGCGACGGCGGCGCTCCAAAAATTTCTCCGTCAGAACGGCCTGCCCGCGGACGAGGTGCGGATCGAGGAAGGCTCGGGACTTTCGCAATACACGCTGACTACCGCCCAAGCGACCGTGGCGTTGCTAAAATTCATGGCGACGCACCGTGAGTCTGCGGCTTTCAGCAACGCCCTGCCCCTCGCCGGCGTCGACGGCACGCTGCGCCGACGCCTGACGGGCGCACCGGCCGAGGGCAATGTGCGCGCCAAAACCGGCTCGCTCCGCTGGACGAAGTCCCTCTCGGGCTACGTGACCTCCGCCGCGGGCGAGCGGCTCAGCTTCAGCCTGATGTTGAATCGCGACACCGCCCCGCCCGGGCGCACCGGGCGCGAGGAGCTGGACGATATCGCGGTGCTGCTGGCCGGACTCGCCAGCCGTTCCGTCGCTCCGTAAATTTTACCGGGCCTCAGTCTACGCCTTAAACCGCGGGTGGAGCGCGCTGCCCTCAACGTGCGTCGTGCGAGGCGGATTCCTGAAGCGTCTTGAGGACAAGTTGCTCCACCTTCCCGTGTCGCCACCGGCGAGCAAAGAGCGCGGCCCGGCCTCGTGGCAATCGCTCGTGCCCGGGCGAAACAGCCTTGAGCCGCGAGGGCCGCGCGCCACGCTGCGCCCATGACCCCGCTCTCATCCCCGGTTACGTTCACCCTGTCCCAGCGCGTGGTTCGCCGCGCCGCGCTGGTTTGCTTGCTCGCGGTTTTGTTTCCGTCCGCCCGCGCCGCGGAAGCGATGCCGCCGAAGAAAGTCGCGACCGTCGAAGGCATCACCGAATACCAGTTCAACAACGGGCTGCGCCTGTTGCTCTTCCCCGACCAGTCGCAGTCGAAGGTGAGCGTCAACCTGACGGTGCTCGTCGGTTCGCGGCATGAGGGGTTGGGCGAGACCGGCATGGCCCACCTGCTCGAGCACATGGTTTTCAAGGGCACCCCGCGGCATCCGCTGGTCCCGAAAGCGCTGCAGGAGCACGGGGCAATTTACAACGGCAGCACGTCGAGCGACCGCACCAATTACTTCGAGACTCTCGCCGCCACGGACGAAAATCTCGAGTTCGCGATCGACCTGGAGGCCGACCGGCTCATGAACAGCCTCATCCGCCGCGAAGACCTCCTCTCGGAGATGACCGTCGTGCGCAATGAGTTCGAGCGCGGCGAAAATTCACCGGCCGGCGTGCTCCGCCAGCGCATCGCCTCCGCCGCCTACGACTGGCACAACTACGGCAAGTCCACGATCGGCAACCGCAGCGACATCGAGCGTGTGCCGGTCGAAAACCTGCGCGAGTTCTACCGGAAATTCTACCAACCCGACAATATCGTGGTCATCGTCGCGGGTAAATTCGACGAGGCCAAGGCGCTCGGCTTCGTGCAAAAACATTTTGGCGGGATTCCGCGCCCGGCCCGCCAACTCGCCGCCGCGTGGACCGAGGAGCCGGCGCAGGACGGCGAACGGTCGGTCACCCTGCGGCGCGTCGGCTCGGTCAGCTCGGTGGGTGTCGCGTATCACATTCCCGCCGGTTCCCACGAAGAAGCAGCCGCCGTGCAGGTGCTCGCGGGCGTGCTGTCGGCGCGACCATCGGGCCGGCTGTTCAAGGAGCTCGTGGAGACAAAACGCGCCACGAGCGCCGTGGCGTTCGCGCGCGGAGAACACGACCCGGGACTGTTCATGGCGTCCGCGGAAGTGGCCCGCGACGGTTCGGTCGAGGACGTGCGTGATCGGCTGATCGCGACGCTCGAGGGCGCCGGCGCCACGAACCTCACCGCCGAGGAAGTCAACCGGGCGAAGCAGCAGATTCTCAAAGCGCGCGAGCGGAACGCAACGGACACCGCCCAAATCGGCATCTCGCTCAGCGAATGGGCCGCGCAGGGCGACTGGCGGCTCTACTTCCTCCATCGCGACCGCGTGGAGCAAGTGACCCCGGAGTCCGTCAAGGCTGCCGCGGTGCACTATCTCCGGCAAAGCAACCGGACGGTGGGCGTATTTATTCCCACCGATCAGCCCGAGCGCGCGCCCGTGCCGGCCACGCCGGATCTGAACGCCGCGGTCGCCAACTATCGGGGCCGCGCCGCCCTCGCGGAGGGCGAGGCCTTCGAGGCGACGCCTGCCAACATCGAGGCCCGCGTGCAGCGGTCGGAGCTGCCCGAGGGGATCAAGGTCACGCTGCTGCCGAAAAAATCCCGCGGCCAGGAGGTGCACCTCACGCTCACGCTCCACTATGGCAACGAGGATAATCTGAACAATCTCACGGCCGCGGCGGCTTTTCTTCCCGAGCTGATGCTCGAAGGCACCAAGAAACTCAGCCACCAGCAACTGCGCGATGAACTGGATCGCCTCGGCGCGACGCTCAGCGCCGGCGCCGGCGGTGGCGGCGGCCGCCGGGGCGGACGCCGCGGCGGCGGTGGGGGCGCGGCGGCGGCGCCCGGCGCGATTTCGTTTTCGATCCAGGCGAAGCGCGACACACTGCCCGCCGTGCTCGACCTGCTGCGGCAGGTGTTGCGCGAACCACTCCTGCCCGCCGACCAGTTCGACCTTTTGAAGCGCGCCCGGCTCGCCAACCTCGAGCAGACGCGCACCGAACCCGACGCGCTCGGGCCGCGCCTGCTGCAGCGCCAGCTCAACCCCCACCCGAAAGACGACATCCGCTACCTGCCGACGATCGACGAGTCCATCGCGCGCCTGCAGATCGCGAGTTACGCGCAGCTCACCCAGATCTACCGCGACTATGTCGGCTCGCGCGCCGGCGAGGTGACGATTGTCGGCGACTTCGATCCCGCGGCGTGCCTGCCCATCCTGAAAGATGCGCTCAGCGGCTGGACCGACAAGAAGCCCTACGCGCGCATCGCCAATCCGCTGACCGGCACCGTCGCCGGCTCGCACCATGTGATCAGCACGCCCGACAAGGCCAACGCCACCTACTCCGCCGGCCTGAATCTGGCGATGCGCGACGACGACCCCGACTATTCCGCGTTGCTCATCGGCAACTATATCCTCGGCAGCGGCGCGCTCGCGTCGCGGCTCGGCGTGCGCATCCGGCAGCAGGAAGGATTGTCGTATGGCGTGTCCTCGAGTTTCACCGCGTCGTCCTGGGAGCCGCGCGCCACGTTTGCCATCACCGCCATCTGCAATCCGCAAAACATGGCGCGGCTCGAAGTCTGCGTGCAGGAGGAGCTGCAGCGCCTGCTCCGCGACGGCGTCACCGCGGACGAGCTGGCCAAGGCGCGTCAGGGCTACCTGGAGTCGCAGAAAGTCTCGCGCACGAGCGACACCGCGATCGCCGCCTCGCTCGCCACTCAACGCCAGCTCGGCCGCACCATGAGCTGGCAGGCCGACGCGGAGCGAAAAATCAACGCGCTCACGCCCGACAGCGTGAACGCCGCGCTGCGCAAGCACCTCGATCCGAGCAAACTCGTGATCGTCGCCGCGGGTGATTTCGCGGCGAAGCCGGCGGCCGGAGGGAAATAACCGGGCCGGCCGAGTCGCTCGGAGCGCCGGGTCGATGGTCGCCACGGGGCGACCATCCAGCCTCGCCGCCCTACTTTGCTCCACCCAGCAGCGGCTGCGTCCACGCGCATTCGACTTCGCCGGGCAGGCTCGCGTTGGGCTTCGGTTTCGAGGACGTGATCTTGGCGCGCACGTAGAGCTCATCGCCGTGCAACGTGTAGGACGCCCGCGCGCCCGTGATCTCGGCGAGGACGGCGCCCACGTCCTGGCTGTAGCGACGGTGCGGCAGGGTTTTTCGCACCGGCTCGCTGGCCGGTGGCGGCAGGAGCTGGCTCGTCGGATCGTAGCCGCGGCGCGTGCCGATGAATTTTGTGACGTAGGTAACGCCGGGCTCGGTTTGGATTTCGACGGCGAGTTGGTTGCCGCCGCGTTTCACGTCGGTGAGCGTGACGCCGGACGACGCGTAGAAATCGCCGGCTTCCATCGCGTTGATGATCGACTCCGCCGTGAGCTGCCAGGCCCGGACCATCACCCAGCCGCGGCCCGGGTTGCTCTTGCCGATGATCATCGTGTGGTAGTGGTGCGAGTCGTCGACGCCCAGGCCGAACAGCGGAGGCAGGTGCAGCTCGGCGATGCGGCGGGTGAGAATCGCATCCCACATCGCCTCGGTGCTGAGGCGCGTGGCGTCGCCCTCGTTGTGCACCGCGGGGTGGCCGTTGTAGATTTCGAAAAACTGCTCGCCCTGCACCTGCATGAGTTCCTCGGCCGTGATGCCCCAGACGAAATTCGGATGATTGAGATGCAGGAACATCGGCTGGCCCGTCTTCGCGCGCTGGGCGAGCACGGCGTCGACCGTGCGCTGCATGATCGCAAGGGCGTTGTCGGCGTCCGCCTTTTCGATGAAATCGCGCGGATTGGTCACGTTCATGTGCACCGGCCCGGTCATCTCGGGCGCGGTGTCGGTCTTGGCGCGTTTCCAGGCGGAGGTGATTTCCTCGCTCGGAATCATCAGGAAGCGGCCTGACTCCTCGACGAGCGAGCGGTATTCGGCGAGCGGCTTGAGCCGGACTTCCTGCCTGCCGTCCGACGCGCGTTGCTCGACCCAGGCCGGCCCGAACCGATGCAGATATTTTTCGAGGACGGCGCCCCCGCCCTTCTGCACGAGTTCGCCCTTATCGACGGCGGGCGGCTTGATTTCGAACCAGCGCGTGCCCTCCTCCAGGCGGTTGTGCTCCGACATCGCGAGAAAATGCCAGCCGTCTTGCTTGAACCGGTCCGCG
>SIBG01000089.1 GCA_009695305.1 Opitutus sp.
CCCTGAATGGGCGAAACGTTCGCGAATTGGTTCCGCCCTTTCAGGGCTCTGGCAAAAAGGTGGATCGGTTTTCCCAGGGTTACACCCTGGGCTTTCAAATTGCGCCCCGTTGGGGCTCGACTCCCGCCTGTCGTCCAAATGCGACTCGTAAATGGTATGACACCGTGGTTCGGGGCACCTCCCCCGTCCCCGTCGGCGATCAGCCGACACCTCTGTGTTCCCCGCGCCGGCGATCAGCCGCCGCCGCATCCCCCAGAATTCGCCCACTGGCGAATTCCACTAGCGTTCCAAAAACATCTACACCCACCGCTTCAACGCCACGCGCAATTTCTCCCGCGCCCGCGCCACCCGCGATTCCACCGCTTTCGCCGAAGCCCCCACCGCCACCGCGATTTCCGCGTGCGACATCTCCTCATATTCAAACAGCACGATCGCCTCGCGCAATTCCACCGGCAGCCCCGCCACCGCCTCGCGCACCGCCACTGCGCGTTCGGCCATTTCCAGCGCGGCGGTTCCCGTCTCTTGGCTCCGGTCTCCTGCCTCCGGCGTTTCATCCCACTCCTGGAGCGAAACGCTGGGCCGCCGCCGCCACCACCGCAGCCGGTTGCGCGCGAGGTTCACTGCGATCGAAAACACCCACGGTCGCACCGCTGCGCCGTCGCGAAATTTTTCCCGCTGCTGCCATACGCGCACGAATGTTTCCTGCGCCAGCTCCTCCGCCTCGCCCGCGTTTACCACGATCCGTGCGAGCAGCCGCTTGACCGGCACCTCCCATGTTTCCATCAGCGCGCCGAACGCCGCCTCGTCCCCGTCTTGCACGCGGCGCATCAATTCCGCGTCGGCCGCCATTTGTGCTTCGGCCTCCCGGCTCCCTCCTCCCGCCTCCATCACGGCCGCACCTGCACGGTTGGGGCCCCGTTGTGATCGAAGTCCGTGATCCGCGGCAGCACCATCGCGAGATAACGCGCACCTTCACCCGGCGGCAGCAGCGCGGCCACCCGGTCGAAATGCCCGGTCATCGCCTCCACGCAGGTCTTCTCCAGCGCGGCAATTTCCGCCGCGGGCGCCACCCGCTGCTTCGCCGCCATGATCGCCGCGCAATGCTCCCCGCAGCGCACGCTATAGTCGTCGTGCAGCTTCTTCACGTCCGCGAACTGGGCGTCGCTCAGTCGAAACTCCGCCCGCAGCCACGCCATCGCGTCGCCGTCGCGCGCCGCCAGCCGCAGCGCCGGCTGGTCGTTGATCGCGTAAAACACGCCAAACGCCACCGCACATGCCGCCAGCGCCACTCCGAGCGTGATCAGGAAATTCTTCACGGCATCCGCATCGTGCGCGCGTCGAGCGCCTGCACATAGCTGTTCACCATCGTCGCCCGTTCCGCTGCGACGCGCGCCCGCGCCTGCCCGCGCCCGATCAGTCCGCCCACCATGACGGCGATGGCCAGGGCCCCAGCCACGGGCACCGCGTGCGCGCCGATGTAGCCAGCCCACGTCGGCGCCGATCGCGCGGCCTCCAGCCGCGCCCAAACGGCCGCGCGAAATCGAGGATTGGGCGGCGGCGACACGTGCCATTCGGCCAAGGTGCGCGTCAGGAGATGGTCTGGATCGGAAGCGTTCATGAATTGGGTTGCTGCACAGTATAACCCTTCTGCGCCGAAATCCCTCAAAAAAATCAAGGGATTTCACGCCGGGCGGTGTAGTGCTCGTTGCCATCACTCACCAACCCATGAAATCACTCCGCCGCTCCTCCCTGCTTCTCGGCACCGCTCTCCTGCTCTCAACCGCCTTCGCCGCTGGCCAGCCCACCGGCTCCGCCGCCGCCAAGGCCGCCTATCCGCTCGCGACCTGCGTCGTCTCCGGCGACAAACTTGAGGAAGGCGGCCCCATGGGTGGTCCCGTCGACTACCTTTACAAGGTGAACGGCAAGCCCGACCGTCTCATCCGCTTTTGCTGCAAAGACTGCGTGAAGGATTTCGAGCAGGAGCCGGCCAAATTTCTGAAAAAGCTCGACGAGGCCGTCGCCGCCAAAGCCAAGGCCGCTCCCGCCCCGAAGCACTAAACCTACGGCCATGCGTGCGCCCATTTTTTTGTTTTCCCTGGCGCTCCTCACCCGGGTCTCCGCGGCGGAGGGTGAACTCACCCTCGATCAAGTGCTCGAAGACGTTCGCGCGCATCATCCGCAGATTCGAGCCGCCGGCGCCCTCACGGCCGCCGCGCACGAACGCATCGCGCAGGCCGGCGCGTGGGAGGACCCCGTCGCCGGCCTGGAGTTGCAGCGGATGAACAACAACTCGCGTCCGCTAAGCTACGATGCCGCCGAGCTGCAATTCTCACAAAAAATCCCGCTCAGCGGCAATCGCGAGCGCCGGCGCGCACTGGCCCGCGCCGAGGCCACCGTCGCCGCGGCCGGCGGGCGCAGCCAGGAGTTCATGCTCGTCGCCGCGGCGCGCGAGGCGTTTTTCCTCCTGCTGCGCGCGCGCGCGCAATTGGCCCTCACCCGCGAAACCGACCGCCTGCTCGCCCACACCGCTGATCTCGTCCGCAGCCGCCTCGCCGCCGGCACCGCCGATCCCGCCGCCCTCTTCGCGGCCGAAAGCGAACGCGCCCGCCTCCAGGAACGCGTGCTGCTGCTGGATCGCGAAATCGCCGACGCCTCCGCGACCCTCAACACCCTCCGCAATCTCCCGCCCCAAACGCCCCTCGGCCCACTGGCGACCCCCGCGTTCGCGACGCCCTTCGCCTCGCTCGAGGAGGCGCAGGCCCAGGCGATCGCCCACCGCCCGGAACTGCGCGAGGCCGACGCCCGCATCACCGCCACCGTCCGCGCCCAAGATCTCGCCGATCGCGCGTGGCGCCCTGACCCCGAGGTGATGCTCAAGGCCCGCCACTTCGACGGCACGGGCAAAATCGTGAACGACTACGACACCGCCGTCGCCATCAGTCTCCCCTGGGTGAACGATGCGAAATATCGCTCCGCCCAGCGCGAGGCCGCCCGCCGCCACGAAGCCGCCGAGCTCGATGCCGCGGTGCTTCGCTCGAAAACCGCGGCGGAAGTCCGGGACATGTGGCAGCGCCTCGACACCGCTCGCCGCAACGCCGACCTCTACCGCGATCGCCTGCTCCCGCTCTCGCGCCAGGCCGCCGACCAAGCCCGAGCCGGTCTGCTCACCGGCAAGGCCAGCGTCACCGATCTCGTCACCGCCCAGCGCGCCCTCGTCGACGTGCAGACCAACCTCGCCAGCCACCTCGCCGATTCCCACCGCTACGCCGCCATGCTCCAGACGCTCGCCGGTGCCACCGACCATCCATGAAACGCCTCGCCCTTCTCCTGCTGCTCCCGCTCGCGCTGCTGTTCGCCGCGGAGGCGCGCATCTTCCAGTGCCCGATGCACCCGTGGATCAAATCCGACAAGCCCGCCAAGTGCACCATCTGCGGCATGGATCTCGTCGCCGCCGTGAAGAGCGACACGCCTGCGCCCGAGGGCGTCGTGGCATTGTCCGCGTCCGTCATCAACACCATCGGCGTCGAGACCTCGCTCGTCTCGCAGCAATCCCTCACCCGCACCGTGCGCGTCAACGGCGCGATCGATGACGACGACACCCGTCACCGCCTGCTCACCGCACGCGCCGAGGGCCGCGTTGACAAACTCCATGTCTCCATCGTCGGCGCGGTCATCGCCACCGGCCAGCCCCTCTATGATCTCTACAGCCCAGAACTGCAGACCGCGCAGCGCGAGTTCGTGCAACTGGCCAAGGCCGGTGAACTCGCCGCCTCCGCGCTCCCCGCGAGCCGCGCCCGGCTCCGCCAGATGGGCCTGTCTGATCCTCAACTCGACGACCTCCTCAAGACCGGCGAGCCGCCGCTCGTCACCACCGTCCTCGCGCCGGACGGTGGCACCGTCGTCGAGAAAACCGTCTATGAGGGCCAGTGGATCAAGACCGGCGACAAACTCTTCGCCGTCGGTGATTTTTCGAAAATGTGGTTCATGTTCGATGCCTACGAGCAGGACATCCCCTGGCTCCACACCGGCCAGACCGTGCAAATCACCACGCGCGCCATCCCCGGCGAGGTCATCGAGGCCCCGATCGCGTTTATCGATCCGAATTTCAACGAGACCACGCACACGACCAAGGTCCGCGCCGTCCTGCCGAATCCGCACGCCAACATGGCCGGCGAAAAGCACCAGCTCTTCCACCGTGTGCTCGCCGAAGCGCGCGTGCTCGTCGAGTCACCCGCCGTCCTTGCCGCCCCGCGCGCCGCGATCCTCGACGCCGGCCTCGGCCCCGTCGCTTACGTCGATCACGGCAAAGGCAACTACGAGCAGCGCAAACTCCGCCTCGGCCGCCGCGGCGACTCGCTCGTCGAGGTGCTCGAGGGCCTCAAGGAAGGCGACAAGGTCGTGACCACCGGCGCGCTGCTCATCGACGCTCAGGCGCAGCTCGCCCGCGAAGCCGCCGGCCACTCGCACCCCAATGTGGTGGAGGCGTCTCGCGTCAGTTCACCATCGCCCGCCACTCCCGTCGCCACCGACAAATTCTCCATCCTCGCCGCCGCCGCGATTGACGGCGCCGACGCTCTCGCGAGCGACGACTTCGCCCGCTACCAAAAACTCTTCCCGTCCCTCGCGCCCGCTGCCGCCGAATTCGCGAAACTCCCCAAACTCGAACTCGGCGAATCGCTCAAAGTCGCACGCCGCTCCTTCGAGCCGTGGAGCACCGCCGTCGCCGATATTCTCAAACCGCACCGCGCCCACCTCGGCCTGAAAATTTTCCAGTGCCCGATGACCCCCGTCCTCGGCAAGGGCCGCTGGCTCCAACGCGGCCAGCCAATCAAGAATCCATTCTTCGGCTCCACCATGCCCGACTGCGGCGAGGAAGTCCCATGATCAACTGGTTGATCAAATGGTCGCTGGAGAACCGGTTCCTCGTCCTCTGCGCGACGCTCTTGCTCTTCGGCTGGGGCATCTTCGCCGTGCGCCGCGTGCCGATCGATGCGATCCCGGACCTCTCGGAGAACCAGGTCATCGTCTTCGCCGACTGGGAGGGCCGCAGCCCGCGCGAGGTGGAGGACCAGGTCACCTACCCGCTCTCCGTCAATCTCCAGGGCCTCGCCGGCGTGCGCACCGTGCGCGCCACGTCGATGTTCGGCTTCTCGCTCATCACGATCATCTTTGAGGACAAGCTCGACAATTACTTCGCCCGCACGCGCACGCTGGAACGGCTGAATTACCTCGGCAACGTCCTCCCCGCCGGCGTCACGCCGCGCCTCGGCCCCGACGCCACCGGCCTCGGCTGGGTTTATCAATACTACCTGAAGGACGCTTCTGGCAAAAATGACCTCGGCTCCCTCCGCGCGCTCCAGGACTATTTTGTCCGCTACCAACTCGCTGCCGTCCCCGGCGTCGCCGAGGTCGCGAGCATCGGCGGCTTCGTGCGCCAGTGGCAGGTGGAGGTCTCGTCGCTGCGCATGAAACAGTATCAGGTTTCACTCCAGCAAATCTTCGACGCCGTCGCGAAAAACAACCTCAACGTCGGCGGCCGCACCGTCGAGGAGAACGGCCTGGAGTTCATCGTCCGCGGCCGCGGCCTCATCACCTCCGCCAGCGATCTCGAGAGCATCGCGCTCGTCACCCACAACAACGTCCCCGTCTATCTCCGCGACGTCGCCACCGTGCAGATCGGCGGCGACTACCGGCGCGGCACGCTCGACGTCGACGGCCACGAAGTCGTCGGCGGCACCGTCGTCATGCGCTCCGGCGAAAACGCCTACCAGGTCATCCAGGACGTGAAGGCCAAGATCGCCCAAATCGCCAGCGGCCTGCCGCCCGGCGTGTCGATTCAGCCGTTTTACGACCGCAGTGATCTCATCGGCCGCGCGATCGACACGCTCAAGCACACGCTGTGGGAGGCCGTCATTCTCGTGACGCTGATGCACGTCATCTTCCTCTTCCATTTCCGCAGCATCCTCATCGTCACGCTCCCGCTCCCCGCCTCGATCCTCGTCGCGTTCATTTTGATGAAGGAGTTCGGCATCCAGTCGCACATCATGTCGCTCACCGGCATCTGCATTGCCATCGGCGTGCTGGTCGACGCGGCGATTGTGATGACCGAAAACGTCATCCGTCACTGCGAACTCGAGGAGAAGAAACTCGGCCGCGAACTCACGCGCGACGAAACCTGGCGCGTCACGCTCGAGGCCTCGCAACTCGTCGGCCGCCCGATCTTCTTCGCGATGGGCATCATCATCCTCGCGTTCATCCCGATCTTCAATCTCACCGGCCAGGAGGGAAAACTCTTCCACCCGCTCGCGTGGACGAAGACCTTCGCGATGATCGGCGCCACCGTGCTCGCCGTCACGCTCGTGCCCGTGCTCTGCACGCTGCTCGTGCGCGGCCCCTTCCACGCCGAGGATCGCAACTGGATCATGCGCGCCCTCCTCGCCATCTACGATCCGGTGCTCGATTGGGCCCTGCGTTTCCGCAAGACCGTTGTCGCCCTCGCCGGCGCGCTGCTGGCGTTTTGCATCGCTCTCGCTTTCGGCCTGCCGCAGCCGGTGCTTTCCCGTCTCCCCTCTCCCGTCTCCCGCCTCTTCTCCGGCTTCGGCAACGAGTTTATGCCGACGCTCCAGGAGGGCTCGCTGCTCTTCATGCCCGTGCTGCTCCCCAGCACGTCGCTCACCGAGATCAAACGCATCATGGCGTGGCAGGACAAAACCATCCGGGCCACGCCCGAGGTCGCCAGCGTCGCCGGCAAGCTCGGCCGCTTCGAAACCGCCACCGATCCCGCGCCCGTCGAAATGATCGAAACCACCATCATGCTCAAGCCGCCCGCGGAATGGCGCGCCGGCATGACCAAGGAAAAACTCATCGAGGAACTCACGACCAAGCTCACGCAAATTCCCGGCTACGTCCCCGGCTTCCTCCAGCCGATCGAGAACCGCATTCTCATGCTCGCGACCGGCATCCGCGCGCAGCTCGGCATCAAGATTTTCGGCAACGACCTCGATGCGCTCCAGCAAAAGGCCTTCGAGGTCGAGCAGGTCGTGAACAAAATCCCGGGCGCCACCGGCGTCGCCCCTTCGCGCGTGCAGGGCAAACCCTATCTCGAAATCACCGCCGACCGCGCCGCGCTCGCGCGCTACGGCCTCAGCGTCGAGGACGTGCTCGCCGTCGCCGAGACCGGCCTCGGCGGCAAGACCGCCACGACGACCATCCAGGGCCGCGAACGCTGGCCCGTGCAGGTGCGCTACGATCGCGCCGACCGCGACGATCTCGACAAGCTCGGCGCGCTGCCCATCGCGCTGCCCGGCGAGCCGGTGCGCTACGTGCCGCTCGGCCAGGTGGCGACCATCACGCGCGTCGTCGGCCCCAACGAAATCGCCAGCGAAAACGGCCGCCTCCGCGTCTTCGTGCAGGCCAACGTCAACGAGCGCGACCTCGGCAGCTTCGTCGACGAAGCCAAGGAGCGGATCGCCCGCGACGTCCGCCTCGATCCCGGCATGACCATCGAGTGGAGCGGCCAGTATGAAAACCAGATCCGCGCCCGCCAGACGCTGCGTCTCATCATGCCCGCCGTGCTGGCGATTATCTTCATCATCTTGACGATGACCTTCCATTCGGCCGCCGAAGCCGCGCACGTGATTCTCGCGGTGCCGTTCGCCCTCACGGGCGGTGTGCTCCTGCAGTGGTGGATGGGCTACAATTTCAGCGTCGCCGTCTGGGTCGGCTACATCGCGCTCTTCGGCACCGCGATTCAAACCGGCGTCGTGATGGTCGTTTACCTAGAGGAAGCGGTGAAGAACGCCATCGCCGCGAAGCGTTGTAGGGCGGGGTCGCCGAACCCCGCCCTACAAACTCTCACCCACGACGAACTCATCCTCGCCATCAAGGAAGGTGCGCGCCTCCGCCTCCGCCCGAAGGTCATGACGGTCGCGACGGCCATCGCCGGGCTCATTCCGATTTTCTGGAGCACGCGCACGGGCACCGAGGTGATGCGCCCGCTCGCGGCGCCGGTCGTCGGCGGCATGTTGTCGTCGCTGGTCCACATCCTGGTGGTCACCCCCGTGATTTTCGCTTGGCTGCGCGAGCGTCACCTGGCCAAAGTCGCCTCCCCTTGAGTCCGCGCGTTTACGCCTTCATCCGTGATCTCCACCTCTACGTTGGCCTCTTCCTGAGTCCCTTCGTCCTGGTGTTCGCGATCAGCGTGGTGTTTCTCGTCCACGCTTGGATTCCGGGTGCCGCGGCGCCGGCCGAAAAACGGACCGTCACTGACGTCACGCTGCCGCCCGATTTCGAAAACCTGAAGGGTCGCGAGCAACTCGCCGCCGCCCACACCGTGCTCGATCGCCTCGGCGTTCACGGCGACATCAGCGGTCTCCGGCAGATTCCACGGGACCGCCGCTTTGTCTTTACCGTGGGCTTGCCCGGTCGCGAATCGTCCGTCGACCTCAATGTCGCCCATCACACCGCCGCGATCGCCACACGCCAGACCGGCGGGTGGGATGCGACCGTCTATCTCCACAAGATGCCTGGGCCGCACAACGTGAACGTCCGCGGCAACACCACCTTCATGCTCGTCTGGCGCTGGCTGGCCGACGCCACCGTTTACCTGCTGCTGTTTCTCTCGCTCAGCGGCGTCTACCTCTGGGCCGCGCTGAAAGCCGAGCGCCGCATCGGCCTCGCCCTGCTCGCCGCCGGCGCCGTTTCGTTCGGAGGAATCGTCTATGCCCTCGTCGCCTGAACTCGCGGCGCCCGCCCCCGCCGCCCCCGGCGCGCGCGATGTCGGCGCCGCCCTCCGCACCTGGAACCGCCGGCTGCACTATTTCCTCGGGCTGTATTTTATTTTCTTCGTGTGGCTCTTCGCGCTGACGGGCCTCCTCCTCAACCACGGCCAGTGGAAAGTCGCGGAGTTCTGGCCGAACCGGAAAACGTCCACGGAAGAGCGCGCGATCCGGCCGCCCGCCGCCAGCGACCAGCTCGCCGCCGCGCACGACCTCATGCGTCAACTCGGCATCGTCGGCGAAATCCAATGGCTCGCCACGCGCCCCGCTCCGTCGCGCCTCGAATTCCGCGCCGGCCGGCCCGGCCTCACGTTCGAAATTCAGGCCGACTTGCAAACCGCGCGGGCCAAAATCCAGCGCACCGAACTCAACGCCTCGGGCGTCATGAACTCCCTCCACACCTTCACTGGCGTGCGCGTCGGCGACGCAAAAAACCAGCGCGACTGGCTCCTCACCACCATCTGGGCTCTCGCGATGGACGCCGTGGCCGTCGGGCTTGCCGTGATGGTGTTGAGCGGGCTTGTGCTGTGGCTCGCGCTGCCGGGCAAGCGCCTCGGCGGCGCCCTCGCCCTCGTCGGCGGCGTGCTGGTGTGCGGCTGGTTTCTCCTCGGGGTGCGGCTCTTTTCCCCCTGAGCGCCCGCTCGGCTGCGCTTGCCGCGCGACCGGTCGACCCCATGCTTCGCGTTCCGCCGCATGTATAACCCCTCCCATTTCGAAGAAACGCGCCCCGCCATTCTGCACGATCTCGTCGTCACGCACCCGCTTGGCGCCCTCGTCACGCTCACGACCACCGGCCTCGATGCGAACCACCTTCCGTTCGAACTCGCCGCCACCGCTGGCCCGCTCGGCACCTTGCGCGGTCACGTCGCGCGGGCGAATCGCGTCTGGCAGGATTTTTCCCGCGACATCGATGTCCTCGTGATTTTCCAAGGCCCGAGCGCCTACATCACTCCGTCGTGGTATGAGACGAAAAAGGAAACCGGCAAAGTCGTCCCCACTTACAACTATTGCACCGTCCACGCTCACGGCCCACTCCGCGTGATCGACGACCGCGAGTGGCTGCGTGGGATGGTCACGCGTCTCACCCAGCGTTTCGAGTCCACGCGCTCCGCACCCTGGGCCGTGGCCGACGCGCCCCCGGATTTTATCGACCAGCAACTCGCCGCGATCGTCGGCATCGAGATCCCGATCGCGCGTATCGTCGGCAAATGGAAGGTCAGCCAGAACCGCCCCGCCGACCGGGCAAAGGTCGAGGCGAGTTTGCGCGCGCAAGGCACCGCCGACTCCGCCGCGATGGCCGAGCTTGTGTGTGGCTTCGGCCAGCCCAACCGTCCTCAATAATTTCTCATGAAGCGCCGCCTTTTATTTCTCCTTGTTGCATCGCTCCTCACCTTCGTCTCGTGCTCGAAGCCACCAGCCGCGGCATTGGCCGCCGCGCCGGCGGCAAAACACGGGCACCAGGCCCCGCACGGCGGCACCCCCGTCGTCCTCGGCCAGGAAGCCTATCACCTCGAGCTCGTCCGCGATGCCACCGCCGGCCAACTCACCGCTTATGTCCTCGACGGTGAAATGGAAAATTTTGTCCGCGTGAAAACCGCCTCGTTCGAGGTCGTCGCCCGCATCGGCGCCGAGAAACGCGTCCTCACGTTCCGCGCCACCGCCAACTCCGCCACCGGCGAAAAGCTCGGCGATACCTCGTGTTTTGAGGTCCAGGCCGACTGGCTGAAAACCGAAAAAAACTTCGACGCCACGCTCACCTCCCTCGAAATCAAGGGCACCGCCTTCACGGCCGTCGCCTTCAATTTTCCCAAGGGCAACGACAAAGACTAGGCCCTCCCGCTGGGCGATCGACTCGCCAGGTTTGCCATTCGGCCTTCGGCCATCTTCATTCGGCAATTCCCATGATTCCCGTCACCGTCCTCACCGGCTTCCTCGGCGCCGGCAAAACCACCCTCCTCAACCGCATCCTCACCGAACATCACGGCAAGAAACTCGCCGTGATCGAAAACGAGTTCGGCGAGGTCGGCGTCGATCACCAGCTGGTGATCCAGAGCGAAGAGGAACTCTTCGAAATGAACAACGGCTGCATCTGCTGCTCCGTGCGCGGCGATCTCATCCGCATCCTCGGGCGTCTCCTCAAGCGCAAGGACCAGCTCGACGGCATTCTCATCGAGACCACCGGCCTCGCCAACCCCGCGCCGGTCGCCCAGACCTTTTTCACCGACGACGAGATGAAGCAAAGCTTCCGCCTCGACGCCATCGTTACGGTCGTCGACGCGAAGCACGTGCTCCAGCACCTCGACGGCGACGACGAATCCGTGAAGCAACTCGCCTTCGCCGACGTGATTCTACTCAACAAGACTGATCTCGTCTCGCCCGCCGAACTCGACGCCCTTGAGTCGCGCATCCACGGCATCAACGCCGTCGCGAAAATCCACCGCACGCAGAACTGCGCCCTCTCGCTCGACCACGTCCTCGATGTCGGCGGATTTAATCTCTCCCGCGCCACGGAACTCGATCCCAAGTTTCTGGAGCCGGAGTATCCGTTTGAATGGGCCGGCGCCTACGCGCTCCCCGCCGGCACGCACGAACTCGCCATCGGTCACGGCGATGAGGACGATCACTCGCACGAAGGTCACGACCACGCGCACGGTGAGCACGATCACGCGCATCATCACCATGGCAATCCGAACGAGCTCGATGTGGTGGTCATGCCCGTGAATTCACTCGATGAAAATGACCTCGTCGCCGCCCGCGACGCGGCCGTCTTCGTCTTCTCTGATTGGGAATCGCGGCTGAAAGACGGTGAGACCGTCCTCCCCGGCGCCACGCTCCACCGCCTCCTCCTCACGGAAGGCAACGGCAAGTTTCCGCTCCAGCTCGCCGAGCCCGGCCACTTCCTCGTCTTTGAATCCTGCGGCCATGATCCACTGCACATCTCGGTCGCCGGCGAAATCTCCAAGCCCGTCTGGCAGCACGACTATCATGCGGCGCACACGCACAACGACGCCGTCACCTCCGTCGGCATCAGCACCCCCGGCGACCTCGACGGCAAGAAGCTCAACGATTGGATCAGCGAACTCCTCCGCACCAAGGGCGGCGACATCTACCGGATGAAGGGTGTGCTCGCGGTGAAAGGCTCGAACAAGCGCCTCGTCTTCCAAGGCGTCCACATGCTCTTCGACGCCAAGTTCGACCGCGAATGGGGCACGGCCCCCCGCACCAACACCCTCGTCTTCATCGGCAAAAACCTCGACCGCCCCGCGCTGACCGAGGCGTTCAAGGCGTGTCTCGTGTGATCGCGACTGCGGGTGCCAGTGACCCATCCCCCGCCTTGCTTCGCAGCGCGCCACCGATAACCTGCCGCTGATGTCGGGCAGCCTCCACCACCGCGATGCCGCGATCTCCGCCGATCGCGAACGCAACCGCCCCCACCCGCTCCAAATCCAGGCATGGCGGGCGATGGGTGCCACCAACCGCACCCTCCTCGGCATTCAACTTCGTCGCACCGCCCGGCGGTGGAAACTCGCCGCGCTCAGCACGCAGCATCCCGACTGGAACGAAGCGCGCCTCCACGCCGAGCTCGCCCAAATCTATCTCCGTGAACGAGCCTGATCTGTTCGCGATTTTTGTGCGCCCCCTCCACCGCGCGGGCGTGCGTTACATGATCACCGGCCCGATTGCCTCGACGCACTATGGCGAGCCGCGCCTGACGATGGACGTCGATCTCGTCGTTCACCTCGACGAGTCGGAAATCCCCACCATCGCTGCAACATTTCCCGAGCCGGATTTCTACGTGCCCCCCACCGCGGTCATGGCCGAGGAAATTCGGCGCCCGGCCCATGGTCATTTCAACCTGATCCATCTTCCGACGGGCTTGAAAGCCGACTTCTATCCCTCACGTCACCATACTTACTGGACGTGGGCCTGGGCGCACCGCCGCCACGCCGAGATTGAAGGCCAGCCCGCCTGTTTCTCGCCACCCGAATACGTGATTCTGTCGAAACTGGAATTCTACCGCGAAGGCGGCAGCGAAAAGCATCTGCGCGACATTCGCGGCATGCTCGCCGTTTCCCCCGAGGAGATCGACCGCGCGCTGCTCGACCAGGCGACCGCCGCGCTCGGGCTCGGCGACGAGTGGCGCTCCGCCCAGGCCGGGTGATTAATTTCGTTCGCGATGCAACTGTGCACTCACGCGATCTCGCTCATCGACCATCCCTTGCGGTAGGTCGGATACAGCAGCGCGTTCGCCTCCGGCAGGCTGGTCTTCATCGCGTCGGAGTCCCACGTAAATTTCTGGCCGACGAGGATCGACACCGTGCCGAGGCAAACCATCTCGGTAAACGGCACGGAGTATTCGAAGTTCGAGCCGGCGTGCTTGGGATTGTTCGCGCGGATGCCAGCGATCCACTCTTTGTGCGGATTGTTTTCCGGCACGCGCGGAAAGGTCTTCGCCGGGAATGACGGCGTGAGTTCCTTGTGCAACGCCTCCGGGATGAAACGCGGGCTATTGCAGTAGTCGTTGCCGTCGTAAACCGTGCCCTTGCTGCCGACGATCAACTGGCCGCCTTGGGCGAGCTCACGCGTGGCTTCAAGCTGCGTGGGCTTCGCGGGCTTCTCCCCGCCTTCATGCCACGTGACCTTCACCGGCGGCAGCTTGCCGCGCGCGGGAAATTGAAACTCGACCACCGCCGATTTCGGATACGCGATCGCGGTCAGGCCGTCGATCTTCTTGAGCTCGACGCTCGTCGGCGCTCCGAGTTGGAGGCCCCAGTAGGAAGCGTCCATGAGATGGCAGGCCATGTCGCCGAGCGCACCGCAGCCGTAGTCCCGATAGCCGCGCCATTTGAATGGGTGAATCGCCTTGCTGAACGTCCGTTCCTGCGCGCGACCGAGGAAAAGATCCTGCGAGAAACCCTCCGGCACGGGATCGGCCTTGGGCCACTCCTTCATGCCTTGCGGCCACACCACTGACCTGGTGGTGGCCGGGCGGTTCGTCCAAATATTAACTTCCCGCACGTCGCCGAGGACGCCGGCCTCGAACCACTCCCGGACGAGACGAATGCCTTCGCCGGCGTGGCCCTGGTTGCCCATCTGCGTGCACACGCCGTTGAGGCGGGCCAGCCGGAGGAGTTCACGCGCCTCGCCCACGGTCTGCGTGAGGGGCTTCTGCACATAAACGTGCTTGCCCATCATGATCGCCAGATAAGCGGGCAAAAAGTGCATATGGTCCGGAGTGGCGACGCCGACCGCGTCGATCTGGTCGTCCATCTCGATGAGCATTTTCCTGAAATCCGTATAGCGCTTCGCCTTCGGAAACTCCTGCATCAGCTTCTTGACGTTGGGCACCCGGACGGGGCCCTTGGCCGTGTTGGCGGCGGCTCCGCGGGGATCCTCCGCCACCCAGTCGATATCGCACAGGGCGACGACCTCCTCATCCTTGTGCGCCATGATATCACTGAAACCTTTGCCGCCACAACCGATCTGGGCCACGCGCACTTTGGCGCCGGCGGCGATCGGGCGCGGCTTGCGCGGATTCTTGGCCAGGCTTTGGCAAGCCGGCAGTCCCAACATGGCCGCAGCCATGGCAGAGAAGGTAATGAAGTCGCGACGATTCAGGGAGTTTTTTGACATCGGGAAAAGGGGCTGAAGCTGCGCGAGACGTTCGCGCACCGGAGGAAGTTGCGAACTGTTGTGCGAATCGGCGGCAATGAGAAGCAAACTTTTCGACCATGACTAGACTGCACTTGCCGCGCCGCCCGACTCCCGCCATCACGCTGAAGTAATCCGTGGCCCGCTCCCGGCCTCGCCCCTCCACCCGCTCCTCCTTCCCCATGCTAAATTCCGCTCGATTTCTCAAATTCGCCCTGCTGCCGCTGCTCCTCACGGCCGGCGTCGCGGCCCCCGCCCCGCTGCGCGTCATGCTCCTGACCGGCGAGTCGAACCGCTACCACGACTGGACCAAGAGCAGTCCGCTCGTGAAAACCTATCTCGATCAGACCGGCTTGTTCGCCGTCGACGTCGTGACCGCGCCGCTGAAGGGCGTGGAGCGTTCCGACTTCAATCCGAAATTTTCTGACTACGCGGTCATCGTGATGGATTACGAGACGATGGATTGGCCCGCGGCGACGAAAGCGGCGTTCGTTACCTATATGAAGAACGGTGGCGGCCTCGTCACGATCCATGCCGCCGACAACGCGTTTCCGCACTGGCCCGAGTTCAACGAAATGATCGGCGTCGGCGGCTGGGGCATTACACCCGCCGGCGGCGTCAACGCCCGCCAGCCCGACGCCGGCGTGAAACTCCGCTGGCGCGACGGCCATGCCGTGACCGACGACTCGCCCGGCGGTTACGGTCATCCGGCGCCGCACGACTTCACGGTCGTCACACGCACGCCCGACCATCCGATCATGCGCGGCCTGCCCGCCGCCTGGTTGCACGCGATGGATGAAATCTACAGCCAACTCCGCGGCCCCGCGAAAAACGTCACCGTCCTCGCGACCGCGCTCGCCGACAAAAAGCAATTTCCCAACGCGAGCGGCGAAGACGAACCGATGCTCATGACGATCGCCTACGGCCAGGGCCGCGTGTTTCACACGACTTTCGGCCACGTCGGCCCGCAGAGCAAACCACCGTTCCGGCCGCTAACCTGCGTCGGCTTCATCGTCACGCTCCAGCGCGGCACCGAATGGGCTGCCACCGGCAAAGTCACGCAGCAGGTGCCCGCGGATTTCCCGACGGCGGAAAAAATTTCAACGCGGAACTAGCGCCGGAGCGGCTTCGGTCGATTCAGCTTGGCGTTTCGCCGCATCTTCGCGTCTTTGCGCGGAGCCGATGCAACTGACCAAACACTGGGCCGCCCAACTCGACGACTACGCGATCGACCTCGCCTGGTCGCCCGATGGCGCGACGCTCGCCGCCGCGAGCAGCGCGGGGCCGGTGGCGCTCTTCGCCGCGGCCGACGGGAAGCGCGGCCCCGAACTCCCCCGCCACGACCAAGGCACCAACTGTCTGGCGTGGGCTCCCACGACTGTGGGAGGGGCTTTACGCCCCGACAGTTCGCCGCAGGCGGAATCGGGGCATAAAGCCCCTCCCACAGTTCTCGCCACCGGTGGACAGGACGGCGCGGTAAAATTTTGGGACATCACGGCCGGCCAGCATACCGCCACCGCCGCGCTTGGCCGCGACTGGGTCGATCATCTGGCATGGGTAGGGCGCGTGATCCCTAGCGCGCCGCCCAGCGCGGTCGAAACGGAACGGCGGGTTAAGGATAACCCGCCCTACCTTTTCGCCGCAACCGGCCGCGTTCTCCACGCCCTTCGCCCCGACGGCTCCATCGCCCACGCATTCAAGCCCGCGCCGAAGACCATCACCTCAGTCGCCGCTCAGCCCGGCGGCGGCTGCGTCGCCGCCGCCTATTTCGGCGGCGTGTGCTTGTGGGACGCCGACGACTTCATCGCGCAGAAGGAATTTCCCTACGCCAACGGCATCCACGCGCTCGTCTGGTCGCCCGACAGCAAATGGCTCGTCTCCGGCAATCAGGATCCGAGCGTGCATCTCTGGATTCCGGAAAAAGACACCGAGCTCCACATGAGCGGCTACGAGGGGAAAGTGAAATTTCTTTCCTTCGATCACACCTCACGCTGGCTCGCGACGAGCGGCGGGCGCGATTGCTGCGTCTGGGATTGCACCGGCGACGGCCCCGAAGGCCGCGAGCCCGTAATGCTCCCGCACGACGCCCCGATCTGCGCCGTGAAATTCCAAAACGCCCACGGTCTCCTCGCCACCGCCAGTGCCGATGGGGTCGTGCAACTCTGGAGCCCCGACCGCGCGAAGCCACTCCGCGCCACGGTGAAAATGCCCAGCGCTGCCACGAAGCTCGCCTGGTCGCCCGACGACACGCTCCTCGCCATCGGCTCCGAAAAGGGCGCGGTCTACGTGCTGAAGTGCGAAGCGTGAGCGCCCACACGCTTGACCCATCCCCGGCGGGGCGCGAACTTCGCGGTGCATTATGTCCAGCACCAGCGAGAACTTTGTGCCACCAGCACCGGTCGCCCCGTCGGTCTTCATCAGCTATGCCTCTGAAGACCGCCCCGCGGCGCGCGCGCTGCGCGACACCCTCACGAACGCCGGCCTCGACGTCTGGTATGACGAAAACGAACTCACGGGCGGCGATTCGTGGGACCAAAAAATCCGCCGCCAGATCCGCGACTGCGAATACTTCATGCCCGTCATCTCGGCCACCACCGAGGCGCGCAAAGAAGGCTACTTTCGCCGCGAGTGGCGCCTCGCCACCGACCGCTCGCTCGACATGGCGGACGACGTATTGTTCTTAGTGCCGGTCGCCATTGATGGCACCGCGGAGAACGGTGCGCGCGTGCCCGAAAAATTTCTCACCGTGCAATGGCTGCGCGCCCCCGGCGGCCACGCGACGCCTGCGCTGCATCACCTCGCGCGCCGCATCCTTTCCGGCAATCACCAAGCGCTCACGCGGCCGCCCATGGCCTTCAACCGCCCGCCGCCGCTGGCGGCCGGAGCCTCGCCGTTCGCCGACCCACCGCCGCTGAATCCCGCGCATCCCGACGCCGCTCCCCCCGCGGCCGCGCCGCCGCCGCTGCCGCAGATGCCGCCCTTTCCGCATATCCCGGAAAAAGGCGGCTTCTTTCACAGCATCAAGTTCATCGCTGAGACCCTGTGGTGGGCGCTGACGGCCGCCAGGATGTTGTTCAAGCGCCTGCCGCGCTGGGGGCGCATCCTCGTCACGATCTGGCTCGTGCTCACTTTTTTCTCCACGCGTGGCTGCAATCCTTCGTTCTCCGTGCGCGACCCCGAAACCCAGCAAAAAATAAAAGCCCCCGCCGACCAATTCGCTCAAGCCGCCCGCGACGCCCGCCGGAAAGGCAACTCCGCCGACCTCGCGCGGGTGGGCGCCGAAATCGCCAAGAGTCTCGGCGCCGGCGCACTCGACGGTGGGGCGACGGGGAAGCGGCTCGTGCTGGTGCCGTTTGCCCGCATCACCTCCGAGGAACCGGCAGACAAATTTGCCACCGCCGTGTTCACGTCCCTCTACGGCCGTCTCACGCTCACGCACGGGCGCGATGTCGGGCTGCTTCGTCAGCCCCCGGCAAACCAGAACGATTCCGGGCTGACCGCCCGCGGAAAAGCCCTGGGTTCAAGTTTTGTCCTCGCCGGCCACCTCACGGGTGAAGGCAACGCCCGCCTGCTCGCGGTCCACTTGCTCGTGACCGAGGACGGCAGCACCAAGTGGACGGAGTCTTTCCCGCTGACCGGGATCGAGCCCACCGATGTCGCCGACAAGATCGCCGACAAACTTTCCGCCGTGCTCCCGCACCGCGAACCGCCGCGCGGCAAGCCGCCCGGCAAATAAATTCGCACCATGTGGCGCGGGCTTTTCCTCGCGGTCGGGGCCGTGCTCGGCGTCGCGCATGCGGCGGAAAACCTCTCCGTCGCCGCGGCCGCCAATTTCCTCCCCGCGCTCGCCTCGCTCCACGCGGAGTTCGCGAAATCGTCGCCCGGCCTCCAGGTCACGACCGCCACCGGCGCCTCCGGCTCGCTCGTCGCTCAAATCACCCACGGCGCGCCCTTCGACGTATTTCTGTCCGCCGATCTCGACTATCCCCGCGCGCTCGTCGCCGCCGGACACGCCGATGCGAAAAGCCTGACGACTTTCGCCTTCGGCCGACTCGTGCTCTGGACCGCGCGGCCCGGCGTCGAAGTCGCCGACGTCGTCACCACCGTGCGCAGCCCGGCCGTGAAAAAACTCGCGATCGCCAACCCCGCCACCGCGCCCTACGGCCGCGCCGCGCGGCAGGCGCTCGAGAAATTCGGCGTGTGGGCCGACGCGCAACCGAAGCTCGTCGTCGGCGAGAATATTTCCCAAACCGCGCAGTTCGTCGAGACCGGCAACGCCGACGCCGGCTTCGTCGCCCTCTCGCTCCTGCTCTCGCCGCCGCTCCAGGATCGCGGCCGCTGGCGAGCGGTGCCCGCCGAACTGCACGCCCCGCTCACGCACGGCGTGGTGCTCACCACGCGCGGGGCGGCCAATCCCGCGGCGGTGCGGTATCTCGCCTTCCTCCGCAGCGCGGCCGCCAAGAAAATTCTCCGCGACTTCGGCTATGACGTGCCGTGAGGTAGGGCGGATTATCCCTCATCCGCCGTCTCAGCGCGGGCGAAAATCCTGACGGCGCGTTAGGGATAGCGCGCCCTACCCTCGATCCGCCCCCGCAGTTGAGCGTTGAGAGTTGAGCGTTCAACGTTGAGCGTTTTCCGCCGTGCCCGATCCCGCCTCCACCCTTCTCGGTCTCCCCACGCCGCTCTGGCAGTCGCTGTGGCTCACGCTCCGCCTCGCCGCGATCACCACGC
>SIBG01000090.1 GCA_009695305.1 Opitutus sp.
CGAACTGCCGCTTCCAACGGTGGAATGTGACCTCGGAGATATTATGCTCCTTGCACACTTCCACGATGCTCTTGCCGCCATCGGCTTCCCGCAAAATGCGGATCTTTTGTTCTGTCGCGGGTCGTTTTCCTTTCATGGTCTGGGCTCCTTCTAGGGCCGCAGACTAACATCGCAAGTGGCCCGGATTTCGGGGGATCACCGCAGACTGCGCCAGGCTGACGAGGTGGACCGTGGAAATGTTCGCCGCGAACATCGCCAGTCCGATGATCGGCCACTTTAGCGAGTTGTCGGTGAGGAAATAGTGTGCCCCCTCGCTGCTCTTCTTACGCACGAAGCCCGCGAGCACGCCGATACCCACGACGCCCAAAAGGTAGGCGGCGATGATGATCCAGTCGAGTCGGGTCATGGCGGCATTCATGAGGTGCCAGTCGTCACATGACTCGGTGCGGGAAATTCGAAGGGGTGCTCATTCCCGCTTGGCTGGTGAAGCGGAGCTCGCTCGAGGCGCTTCCGTCCAGATCGCGAACTGCCGTCCGTGCCGGTAAGGGCGAGGTCCAACTCGGCGCGTTGGCCCGCGGCGAGGGTGAGGGTCGACGGCTTCGGCTCCATGTTGGCGAAGGTGACGATCACGGTCACGGTGCCGGGCGCAACGCCCTGCAGAACGTAGGTCGCATCTTGCCTGCGCGATCGCAACCCACTCGCACGCGTTAGTAAACATCCCCGGGGCAAGCCCCGGGGCATTTCTCCAAACCACCGCAACGTTTTCGGCCCATCGTGCACACCACCGCCCAACCAGTTCCGCCAACCAAGCCGAAGCGAGCTTCGGGGTATCGGACCCATTGCGAATGAACTGGAGCGAATTGAATTCCTTGTAGAGGTTGTCGTAAACCTCCGCCGGCACTTGCGTGCCCGAGCCGCGGTAACCGAGGCGTTTGCCGGCGCGTGACCGACCGATCTCGGTTCCCTTGAGCGAAACGGTCCTCCAATGGATGAAGAACCCGAAGCGGTCAGCCCGCCAAGATTCGAGCGCGGGGCTCCGGACAGATTCGGTGGCATCTGCGTCAACGCCTGCTGAACAGGCAAAGGCAAAGTGATGTGAGGAAGCAAATGAGCAGGGGTTTCGTGGGACGACGGTGGAGGTCGCAAACCGGCCGCGGTGAAAGACGGGGTAACGCCCGGCCCAACGCGGGATGTGTGCAATGGCGGGTTGTAACAGCGGCGATTATACCTCACGTGTCGTTCACGAATTGACGGCGTAGGACTTTGCACAAAGGCTCCCGGCCTGACGCGCCAGCCGTCTCTTTTCTGCAGCACCGGTCACGCCTACGGCGTGGACCCGCATGGGCCGCTGCTGGACTCGATTCGCGCCGGGAAGATCGACTTCCGTGATAGGGTCGCGGGCATTACCAGAGGAATCGTCCGGCGTTGAATCCACTAACCCCTCCCAGCCCCAACCCCCTCAATAATCCAGTTTCCTTTCAATCAGCTACTAGCCCGAACATTTCACACCCAGAGGGGTAAAATGTTCGCCCTGTCGGGTCGACTTTGTCGGAGCTATGGGATCGATCCGGTGGCGCTCCTGCCCCCGCAGGCGAGTGGTTGGGCAACGCGAACTCCCAGCCAAGAAATTAAAGGCCGGGATTCTGACGTTTGACAAATAGGCTAGAATGTGGACATATTGTCCTCATTGTGAGATTGATCAAACGGAGCACCGTGCGCCGCTATGCCGCCCGGTTTCCCAAGGCCGACCGAGCGTTGGACGACTGGGCCCGGCTGGTGCTCTCCGGCAAGTGGCAAAATCTTGTCGAAACCCGCCGCATGTTTCCTCACGCCGATCAAGTGAAAGTAAAGAGCGGGAGGACCGTCACGATCTTCAATATGTGCGGCAACGATTTCCGCCTAATCACCGCGATTCACTACGACCGACAGAAGGTCTTTGTCCTCAATTTTCTCACTCACGCCGAATACAGCCGCCACCATTGGAAGTACCGCCTATGAAAACCGCCACCCAGACCTCAACGCCTTACGCGAAGATTCCCAAAACCTATGCCGGGTTGATGGCGCTGCACTTGCTTCGACCCATTCGGGACCAGGTTGATGCGGACAACGCCGACGAGATGATTGACCTGCTCGCCGGACACACGCTCAACGCCGAGCAGGCCGATTACCTCGACCTGCTGAGCGATCTCTATGAAAAATGGGAGAGCACGCAGTTTCCCCTGAGCCGGGCAACTGGGTCGGAACTGCTGCGTCTCGCGCTCGCAGAACGCAACGAAGGAGCCGCGAACCTCGCGAAACTTCTCGGGATTGATGTGTCTCTCGCCTATCGGCTCCTGCGCGGCGAACGGCAATTGACCGCCGTCCAAATCCGCAAGGCCGCCGAAACCTACGGGATCGATCCGGTGGCGCTCCTGCCGTGAGCCTCCCGGCCGCGAACTAAGCCGTATCCATGCAGTCGAAAGACGTTCCAGCAGTGACCGGACGGCTTGGGCCTCCAGGCAGATCGGGAATCTCCCCAGTCTGATGCAAGCGTCAGGTGACCGGTAACCGAAAAACGCGTATCCTGCCCCGATGCGGCCGGCCGCTGATCGCCCATGCGGTCACCGACGACCGGCATCCGGCCGCGCACGGTCACTTCAACTCCAACGTCACCTTTTCGATCCCACCCGTAAATCGGAACGGCGGTACATAGGCGGGGCTTACCGGGCCACCCATATCCTCGCCCACGTCAAGCGACTCGTAACCGGAACCGAGCGAGGTTCCGAACCGCGACAGCCGGCCCTCGCCGGCCGCGGTCCCATCGACGAACAGCCGGCCAATTCCGCCGGAGAGCGGCTGGCCGGTTTCCGACTCGAACTCGAACGCAACCGTGTGCCGGCCAGGCGGGAGGGGCCGGCTGGCGACAATCCGCTCGCTGATCTTGGCAAAGACGTTGTTTTCGTAGACGAGCTGGCCCCCCTGGAGGTAGAGGGTGAATCCACCCTGGCGGCCCCCTTGGGCGATCAGCACCCCTTCCGCGCCGCCCGCCGGAATTTCCACGTCGGCGGTGAGACGGTGCGAGCGGCCGGAATAACTCGGCAGCACGGAAGGAGGGAGCCGCGAGGCGCCGGCGTAGTAAGTGAAAGTCGTGCGCCCGGCCGCCGGTGCCAGCGGGGTGCCGAAGCCCAGCCCCGTCCGCGGGTAAAGCGGATAGACGTGGTTGCGCGTGGCCTCGCGGTCGAAGAGCGCCACGAGCTCCCGGAGTTTTTCCGGCTGCTGGGCCGCGAGATCCCGGGCTTCGCTGAAATCATCGTCGATGTGATACAACTCCCAGCGATCGCCGGCGACCTGGCCCGTCTTGGTCGCCGGCAGCCAGGGGATCCCGTGGTGCGCCGCCGCCACCCAGCCGTCCTCGTAGATCGCGCGGTTGCCGAGCATCTCGAAATACTGCCGCCGATGGCGGCCGGGCGCCGCCGGATCGGCAAAGGAATAAGCCAGGCTCGTCCCTTCGAGCGGGAGCTGGGCCACCCCATTCACCGTCGTGGGAAAGGAAATACCCGCCACCTCGCAGAGGGTGGGCGCGATGTCGTTGACATGGTGAAACTGGCTGCGAAGCCCCGGGGCCTTGATGCCTTTCGGCCAGGAGACCACCAGGGGATTGCGCACGCCACCGAAGTGCGACGCGAACTGCTTCATCCACTGGAACGGGGTCGAGGTCGCCCAGGCCCAGCCCACCGCGTAGTTGTTGTCGAGGAGCGGCCCGCCCAGTTCACCGAGGTGCTCGAGCGAGGTTGCGGCGGTCTGGGTCTCGCGCACATACACCGCGACCCGGGACGCCTCGGTGCCCCAGAGTCCGCCTTCCGCGCTGCCGCCGTTGTCCCCGACGATGTAGAGGACGAGGGTATTGTCGCCGCCCGGGCCGCGGCGGACGCGGTCGACCAGCCGGCCGACCTCGTGGTCGGTGTGCTCGAGGAAGCCGGCAAACACCTCCATCTGGCGGGCTAAAACCGTGCGCTGGTCCGGGGTGAGACTGGTCCACGCCGGGAGTGCCGCGGGCCGCGGCGTGAGTTCCGCCTTCTCCGGGATCACGCCGAGCTGCTTTTGCCGCTGAAAGATATCCGCCCGCAGTTGGTCCCAGCCCTGATCGAAGCGGCCGTGGTATTTTTGAATCCATGGTTCCGGCACATGATGCGGCGAATGCACCGCACCGGTGGCGAAGTAGAGGAAGAAGGGTTTTCCCGCCGCCACCGCTTCGTGATCGTTCAGCCAGTGAATCGCATCATCCACCAGGTCCGTGGTGAGGTGGTAGCCTTGGGCGGCCGTTTTTCCCGGCTCCACCGCGAGGGTGTTGCGGTAGAGCCGCGGCTCGTACTGGCTGGCGGCACCGCCGTGGAAGCCATAGTAGTATTCGAAGCCGAGCTGGGTCGGCCAGCGGTCGAACGGTCCGGCGGGGCTGACCTCCCACGGCGGCGTGTTGTGCCATTTGCCGAAGGCCGAGGTGCTGTAGCCGTTCTGCCGCAGAACCTCCGCGATGCAGACGGTCGCGCTATTCCAGATCGTGTTGTAGCTGGGATAACCGGAGGCGGCTTCCGCGACATCGCCGAAACCAACCTGGTGATGGTTGCGACCGGTGAGCATGGCTGAACGCGTCGGGGAGCAGAGGGCGACGGTGTGAAATCGGTTGTAGACCAGTCCGCCCGCCGCCAGTCGATCAAGCTCCGGCGTTCGCGCCCCGCCCCCAAAGGTCGAACTCGCCCCAAACCCCACGTCATCGAGCAGGACCAGCAGGATGTTGGGCGCCCCGGCCGGCGCGCGCACCGGTTGCGGCCAGTCCGGCGTCGAGTCCTGGCCGGTGAGACCAATCTTGCCCTTGAAGGCGGGCGGTGCGGCCGGGAGCGAGTCGGCGGCTGACGCAAGATTCGCCGCGCTGAGCAGCGCGCCGAGCAGGCTGGCCGCCAGCGAGCGAGACCACGCAACTCGCATCCGCCGCCGGCCGGAGTTCGCCACCGGGCCGGCCGGCCAACGCACCGGCGTGGGCTGCGCGCCTCGACGAACCTGCCCCCGCCCGCGGCGGTCATCCGCGTCGGCGCGGACAGAATAGGGGAAGACGGCGCGGGGGGCGGGCGAGTCCATGGGCAGGCAGGGGCCCTCGATGAAGCGAACACCGCTCCGCAGCGCGAGGAGATTCCGGATTGTCGTCGTGGGACCGCGCCACGAGCGTCGGGCGAAACCCTCGCGTTCCAGCCCGCCCGCGCCGCGGCGGAAGCTTCTCCCGGCGCACCGTCGCGCTCACGAACAGCTTTACCTTCTGCGCCCGCCCCGGTTCCCTTGGGCCCCCGTCGCCCCAAAAAAATCTCCCGCCCTTCTCATGAACTCCCCTCGCCTGCGGCTCGCGTTGCTCCTCACTGCGCTCGTCGTCACCGCCCGCGCGGCCGAGTCCCGCTGGAATATTCTCTTCGTGTTCGCCGATGATTGGGGCCGCTACGCGAGCTGCTACGCCGCGCTCGATGGCCGGCCCTCGCTGAACCAAGTCATCGCGACGCCCAACGTGGACCGCATCGCGCGCGAGGGGGCCTTGTTCCGCAACGCGTTTGTCAACGCGCCCTCGTGCACGCCCTGCCGCAGCTCCCTGCTGTCGGGCCGCTATTTTTTCAACACGGGCCGCGGGGCCATCCTGCTTGGGGCGGTGTGGGACGAGGCCATCCCCTCTTTTCCGCTGTTGCTGCGCGACGCCGGCTATCACATCGGCAAGAGTTATAAGGTGTGGAGTCCCGGCACGCCCGTGGATGCCCCGTTCGGCGGCCAGCGCTATGCCTATCAAAAGGCCGGCGTCGCCCCGAATAATTTCTCGGAGGAGGCGACCGCGCGCGTTGCGCAGGGCCTGAGCGTCTCCGCCGCGCGCGAGCAAATCCTCGCGCAGGTGCGCGGGAACTTCGACGCGTTTCTCGCCGACCGGAAGCCCGGCCAGCCGTGGCACTATTTCTTTGGCCCCACCACGACGCATCGCAAGTGGATCAAGGGCTCGGGGAAAAAACTGTGGGCCATCGAGCCCGACCGCCTGCGAGGCCGGATGCCGCCGTTTCTGCCGGACGTGCCCGAAGTGCGCGAGGATGTCGCGGACTACCTCGGTGAAGTGCAGGCGGTTGATGCCTACCTCGGGGTCTTGATCGCCCGCCTCGAGGCCGCCGGCGAACTCGAGCACACGCTCATCGTCGTCAGCGGCGACCACGGCATGCCCGGCGTGCCCGCCGGTAAGTGCAACCTCTACGATCACGGCGTGGCCGTCGCGCTCGCGATCCGCCTGCCCGGCGGCCAGCCCGGACGGGTGATCGACGACTTTGTCTGCCTGCCCGATCTCGCCCCCACCTTCATGGAGGTAGGCGGCTTGAAGCCGCCCGACGGTCTCTACGGCCGCTCGCTGTTGCCCCTGCTCCACTCCGACCGGAGCGGCCAGATCGATGCGACCCGGACCTGGGTCATCACGGGACGCGAACGCCACGTCGACTCGGCGCGGGAGAACAATCTCCCCTATCCCATGCGTTCGCTCCGCACGCGGGATTTCGTCTACGTCCGCAATTTCGCACCGGATCGCTGGCCAATGGGGTCACCCGCCGTCGCCGCCGGCCCGGAGAGGCTCGACCGCGATCGCTGGGAGAACGACACGTACGCCGGCTACGCCGACATGGATGCGGGGCCCACCAAGGCATGGCTGGTCGCGCATCGCGATGATCCAAAGTGGAAATGGCACTACGATTTCGCCTTTGGCAAACGGCCGGCCGAGGAACTCTACGACCTGCGCCAGGATCCCGACCAAATCAACAACGTCGCCGCCGCCCCTGCCTACGCCGCCACCAAAACCGATCTCGCCCAGCGCCTGATGAAGACGCTGACCGCGGCGAAAGACCCGCGCGTGACCGGTGACGGCCAGACCTTCGAGCGCCCGCCTTTTACCGATCTGCTAGTCGAGCCCGACGCCCGGAAGCAGAAAGTGGAGGCCAGGAAAAATGCGGCCCGACCCGGGGCCGACTAGGCCTGCGCCGGGCCCACCTGAAACGCCGGGCGCCGGGCGTTCGGCGCTCGCGAAGCCGAAACACGGTGGCGCGATGTTTTTGAACCCCGGACGCCCGGCTAGCGTCAGCCGGTGGCCGGATCGAACAGATCTCGTCCTCCGCCCAGCATCTATATATCGCACCAGCCCGACCAAAAAGCGCCCAACCAGTTCACCGGTGATCAACAAACTCCTCCTGACGTATCTCACCATCCACGCCGCGGCAGCCGCATCGAGCCCGGCGACGGCGCCCACCCCGCTGGTCACCGGCCCGGCCTCCGCAATTGAAGCCGGCCTGCACCTTTCTCTCGAGGCCTCGGCCGGACTTCGCGGCGGCGCCGATCGGGGCCAGGCCCTCCACGGACTCGCCTTGGCCCACGCGAATTGGAACAAGTCTGACCGGCCGTCACCCGAGTTCCGCCTTTCCGGCTATGCGAGCGCCCTCGCCCTGATCGGCCAGGGACCGAGCGAGCGCTTCCTCGGCGATTTTCTCGCGGCGACGACGGCGAAACCTGGCAGATGCGCGCGCTCCCCGGCACGCAGCCGCACGAGGAACCGGCGCGCGCGAAGGAACTCGGCGGCGACACGCTCGGGTACGCCGTCGCCCGGCAGGCGCCGAACGGCATCATCCATCTCATGGCCACCATGACCGAGCCGTGCCTGCACTTCGAGTTGAACGAGGCGTGGATTTTGCACGGCGACGAGAAATCCGCGGCCGCGACCGACTCGTCGCTCCGCCGCAACACCGCCACCCGGGTCCGGGACCTGCGCGAAGTGGTGGAGCGCGACGCCGCCGGCCAGGTCCGCCTGCGCTACGCGGGCGGCATCGCGGACGACGGGCGCTTCATCCTCCACGGACCGTGCTCGTGGCTGCTGCCCAACGGGCGCGTGCAGCGCGAGGCCCACTACGCGCTCGGCGCCCTGACCGGACGCGAAACATTTCGTGACGCCCGCGGGGAGCTTGTGTGGACCCGGGAGCACGGCGCGGAACCGGCCGCGCCGACGACCTTCACCACCTATTGGCCGGGCGGCGCCATCCGCACGCGTTCGACGTGGCGCGACCTGCACGCCGAAGGCCCGGCCGTGCTGCTCACCCCGGAGGGTCGCGAGCAGATGCGCGCGGAATTCGAGCACGGCCGCGTGAAATCGATCACGGGCGAGCCGGGAGAATTTTGATCCATGGGCGCACGCACCACGTCCATTTGGGCCTTCGCCGCATTCGTCGGCGGCCTGGTTGCCATCGGCACCGCCGCGCCGGCGCGGCTCCCGAACATTCTCTTCATCCTGGCCGACGACATGGGCTGGAACTCGGCCGGCTACCATGGCTCGACCTACTATGAGACGCCGAACATCGACCGCCTGGCGCATCGCGGCGTTCGTTTTACCGACGCGTATTCCGCCGCGCCGATTTGCTCGCCCACGCGGGCGGCGCTGATGACGGGAAAGTCCCCCGCCCGGCTGCATCTGACCGACTACATTCCCGGCGGATTGTGGGAGGAGAAGCCGCTCGTCACGCCGAAGATGCAGCAAGGACTGCCGCTCGCCGAGCACACGCTGGCGGAGCGCTTGAAGGAGCGCGGCTATGCCACCGGCCTGTTTGGCAAATGGCATCTCGCGCCCGATTATGAGTACCAGCCGAACCGGCCGATGGATCCCGAGTCGCAGGGATTCGACACCGTGTTTCACACCCGCAAACCCGAGGACGAGGACATCAAGGCGCTGAAACCCGACGCGCACAACGCCAGCGAAATCACCGATCGCGCCCTCGCCTTCATCCACGCCAATCGCGCGCGGCCGTTTTTTTGCTATGTCGCGCACAATGTCGTGCACCGGCCGTTGGGCGAAGATCCCGCGTTGGTGGAAAAATACCGCCGCAAGCCCGGCGCCGGCCGGCCCGAGAACAATGCGCTCATCGGCGCGATGCTCGAACGGATGGATCGCGGCATCGGCCGCCTGCTCGAGGCGCTCGACGCCGAGGGTCTGGCGGCCGACACCCTCGTGGTTTTCGCCTCGGACAACGGCACCGTGCTCGCGGACCAATCGCAGGCTCCGTTCCGGGGCGGCAAGGCCACGCTCTGGGAGGGCGGCCTCCGCGTGCCGTTGGCGATTCACTGGCCCGGGGTGACGCGCGTCGACGCCGTCAGCCACGAGCCCGTGCTCACGAATGATCTTTTTTTCACGCTCTGCGACGCCGCGGGTGCGCCCACCGGCGATGTGCCGCGCGATGGCTTGAGCCTGGTTGCGCACCTGCGCACCGCCGCCCCGCTCGGCCGGGACGCGATTTATTTTCACTACCCCCACTATCACCACCTCGGTGACATGCGGCCCGCGAGTGCCATTCGCACCGAACGCTACAAATTGATCGAGTGGCACGAGGGCGCGCTCCTCGGCCGCGGCCCGGCGGTCAGCCTGTTCGATCTCACCGCCGACCCCGGCGAGCAAAACGACCTCGCCGTCGATCAGCCGGAACGGGCGGCCCAACTTCGCGCCCAACTCGGCCGCTGGCGCGCGTCCGTCGGCGCCCAAACCATGACCGTTCGCGCCGCCCCACCGCGCCCGTAGCCCTTCACCGTCATCCATGAACTCCCTCCGCTGGCTGGATATCGCCGTCATCGCGATCTACATGGTGGCGATGCTGCTGGTCGGCCGCTCGTTCGCGCGGCGCCAGACGTCGACCGAAGCCTACTTCGTCGCGAGCCGCTCCATCCCCAGCTGGGCCATGGGGGTGTCGATTTACGCGACGCTCATCACGAGCATCACCTTCGTGGCCTTTCCCGGTTCAGCGTATGCGGGCAACTGGTCTGAGATCGTGCCGGGCTTCATGATCGTCGGCGTGCTGATTCTCGTCGGCGCTGTCATTATCCCCTTCTTTCGCCACGCCATCGGGATGAGCGTCTACGAATATTTCGAAAAGCGCTTTGACTATCCGGCGCGAGCCTACAGCGCCTTCGCGTTCGCCATGGGTCACTTTTCGAAAATGGGCTTCGTGTTCTACACGCTCGCCCTCACCGTCAGCAGCATGACGGGCTGGAACATCTATTTCGTCATGCTCGGGACGGGCGCCGTCACGATCTATTACACGGTCATTGGCGGCATGGAGGCGGTGATCTGGACGGACGTGATCCAGGGATTCATCAAGGTCCTGGGCATCGTCGTGTGCCTCGGCTGGCTCTTCCTGAACATGCCCGGCGGGATCGGCGCGGCGTTCGACCTGGCGGCCGCGCACCACAAATTCAGCCTCGGCACGCTCGACTTCAATTTCACGAACAAGACCAACATCTGGGTGCTGTCGCTCTACGGATTCTTCTTCTACCTCCAGAAATACGCCGCCGACCAGACGCTCGGCCAGCGCTATCTCATCGCGAAAACCGACCGTGATGCGGTCCGGGGCGTGGCGCTGGGCGCGCTGCTCTGCGTGCCGGCCTGGATGTGCTTCATGCTCATCGGCACAATGGTCTGGGCCTACTACCAGCTCTCGCACGAGGTGCTGCCGGCGTTCGTCGACAAGCCGGACAAAATCTTTCCGTACTTTCTCACGACCAAAATCCCCCCGGGGCTGGCCGGGCTTTTTATGGCCGCACTGTTCTCGGCGGCGATGTCGATGCTGTCGTCCGACTTGAACTGCCTCTCGGTCGTCGGGGTCGAGGACTACTACCGGAAACTCCGGCCCAACACCACCGACACCCACCGACTCTTCGTCGGCAAACTCATCGTCGGCATCTGCGGCGTGCTCGCGGTGCTGGTCGCCGTCATCATCGCGTGGAAATCCGAACGCGTGCTGTCGTTCTGGTTCACGACGTCGTCCATCGTCGGCGGCGGGCTCGCGGGGTTGTTCCTGCTGGCGTTTCTCTTCCCCCGCGCGAACAAGCAGGGTGCCGTCATCGGCATCGCGGCCTGTCTCATTTTCACCACTCTCGCCACGCTCTCCGCGGGCAAGGATCGCGTGCTCAACCTTGGGGCGTTTAACTTTCCCTGGGCCAGCGTAATGATTGGCGTCGTCGCGCATCTCGTCCTCGTCGTGGTCGGTTATCTGGCCAGTCTCCTGTTCCTGCGGAATGCCGTGCCCGCGCGGGACATGACGCTCTGGGGCTGGCTCGACCGCCGCCGGACGCTGAAGGCAGCGGGCCATCTTGTTGCGACTTCACCATCGTCCACCCCATCCTCTTAGTTGGATTCTCACCCCGCAGGCATTTTCCCCCATGTCCCTTCATCTCTTCGACGTCATCATCATCGCGCTCTATTTTGTCCTCATCGCCGGCATCGGCCTCTATGTCGCGCGCGGTCAGAACACCGCGGCAAAATTTTTCGTCGCCGGCCACAGCATCCCCGGCTGGGTCGTGTCGTTTACCCTGATGGGGACCATCATCGGCACGGGAACCTTCGTCGGTCATCCCGGCACATCCTATCAAAAGGGCCTGATCCTGCTGCTGCCGCACATGCTGCTGCCGGTCGTGCTGCTGGTCGTGGCCAGGTTCATCGTGCCGTTCTACCGCCGCGTGGTGAAGATGAGCGCCTACGAATACATCGGGCACCGGTTTGGTCTGGGCGGGCGGATTTACACCTCGATGGGTTTTCTGGCCGATCGCACCTTTGACATCGGCGTCACGCTCCTGACCACCGCCATCGCCATCAACGTGCTCACCGGGTGGGAAATCAAGACGGTGATCTACGGCGTCGCGCTCTTCACCGCCGCCTACACGATGCTGGGCGGGATCAAGGCCGTCGTCTGGACCGACGTCGCCCAGGGCACGATCTTGATCATCGGCGGCAGTTTCATCCTGCTGCGGCTGCTGTTTGCCCCGGAGGCGGGGGCGCCCTTCGCCGTCGTCGGCGAAGCGTGGCGGGGCGGCCGGCTCACGCTGGGCTCGCTCGATCTCTCGTGGGCGAGCCTGTTCGACTACCAAAAGACCACGCTCTGGCTGTTCCTGATCACCTATTTCGTGCAGTGGTCACGCCGGTACATCACGGACCAGCATCTCGTGCAGCGGTATCTCATCGCGCGCACCGACGCCGAGGCCAGCCGTGCCGCGGTCACCGGCGCGCTGATCTGCGTGCCGGTGTTCTTCACTTTCATCTTCAGCGGGGCCTGCCTCTACGGTTTCTTCGCCCTGGCCAAAGTCCCCGGCCCTGAGCTGGGCGACAATGTGATGCCTTTCTTCATGTCGCACTACCTGCCGTCGGGGCTGCTCGGTCTCGTGGTCGCCGCCATCCTCGCGGCCGCGATGTCCACCGTGAGTTCGGATCTCAACAGCGTGGCCACGGTCGCGACCAACGATTATTTCGCGACGTTTTTCCCGAAGACATCCGATCGGGCGCGGCTCCTCTGCGGCCGCATCATGGTGGTGGTGGGCGGCGTGCTGGCGGCGATGGCGGCGACGTTTCTCATCCCGGAGAAGGGCCTGGCCCCCGTGATGGAGCGGGCGCTCACCATTGCGGCCATTCTGTCGGGCGGCACGCTCGGGCTGTTCTGCCTCGGCTTCCTCACCCGCACCGCCACCCGGCGCGGATGCTACGTCGGCATGGCATGCTGCCTCGCCTTCACCGGCTGGGCCGTGCTGTCCGAGCCCCGCCACCGCGTGATCGATTTCGGATTTAATTTTCCGTTCAATCCGATCCTGATCGGGTTCCTCGGCCACCTCGTGTTGTTCGGCACCGGGTGGCTCGCCAGTCGCATCTTCGGCGGCCACCGCCCGGATGACATCGACCGGCTGACGTTCTACGGGCTGAAGCAATACGCGCGACCCGCCGGCTCCGCCTAGCCCGGACTTTTCTTGCCGCGGCCTGGGGTCGCAACCAAAGACGACGGAGGAGATGGCCACAAAAAGGCACAAAGATTCAAAGGCGCCGACGCAACCGTGCGTCGCGCTTATAAGCGCTCGGAAGCTCTCCCCCGCCGCTTTCAGCCCTTTTCGCGCCATGCCCTCGCCGCCGCCGAACATCCTGCTGATCGTCGCCGACGACATGGGCGTGGATCAGCTCGGCTCCGCGCTCGGCGGCGGCGGGTTTTTCGAAACCCCCTGCCTCGAGCGATTCGCCGCCGGGGGCGCCTGCTTTCACCGGGCCTACGCCACGGCGCCGGTCTGCTCCCCCGCGCGCGCGAGCCTCTACACCGGGCAGCACCCGGCCCGGCTGCACCTGACGGAATTTATTCCCGGCTCGACGGTCCGCAATCCCCGGCTGCTCACGCCGCCCTGGCAGCGGGGCGGGCTGCCCGTCAGTGCCGTCACGCTGGGCGACGCGCTCAAGGCCGGCGGCTATGCGACCGCGCACTTTGGCAAATGGCACCTCGCGGCCGACTACAATCATGCTCCCGGCCGGCCGATGGATCCGGAATCGCAAGGCTTCGACGAGGTGGTGCCTACGCTCAAGCCCACGGCCGGCGCCGACCCTGAGCCCGACCCGCATCACATCGAACGGCTCACCGATCTCGCCATCGCGTACTGCCGGCGCCCCCAGGCGCGGCCGTTTTTCTGTGTGCTCGCACACAACGCCCTGCACCGGCCCGAACTCGCGCCCGCCGCCCTCGTGGCGAAGTACGCCGCCAAGGCCGGCGCCGACCCCGCCGTGCATCGCCCTGCCTTGGGTGCCATGGTCGAGCAGCTCGACCGGAGCATCGGCCGGCTCCTCGACGGTTTGGCCGCGGCCGGACGCGACCGCGACACGCTCGTGGTTTTCACGGCCGATCACGGCGCCTACGGTCCCCGTGATCGCCCCACGCGACACCGCGGCGCGAAGGCCGATTTGTACGAAGGCGGCCTGCGCGTCCCTCTGCTGTTCCGTTGGCCCGGGCAGATCGCGGCCGGCACGGTCTGCGGGCAACTCGTGAGCGGGGCGGATATTTTTCCCACGCTGCTCGCCGCCGCGGGTGCCCGCGCCGACGGCCCGCTGGATGGGGTGAATCTCGGGCCCATCCTCTGGGGAACCACGGAGACGCCGCCGCACGCCGCGCTGTATTGGCACTACCCGCACTATCACCATCTCGGCGTCGCGCCCTGCGCCGCCGTTCGCGTCGGCGACTTCAAGCTGATCGAGTGGTTTGAGGCCGGCCTGGGTGCCGCCGGTGCCATGGGGCCGGCGTGCGAACTCTTCAACCTGGCCAACGACCCCGGCGAAACCCGCGACCTCGCCGCCGCCGAACCGAGGCGGTGCGAGGTCCTGCGGCGCCAGCTCCGCGAGTGGCGGCAGGCGGTCGGAGCCCAGGAGATGAGCCTCAATCCGAATTACGATCCCAACGTTCCGACCGAGCTGGCGCCCCCACCCGGCTAGTCCGCCATCCCATGAAATCACGCGACCTGTTCCTCCTCATTTTAAGCGCGGTGTTTTCCCTGCCAGCGCATGCCGCGCCCACGAACCTCTTCGCCTTCGACGACCACACGCTCCCGTTTCGGAACAACCTCAAGCTCACGTTCGAAGCGCCGCAGAAATACGCCGGCAACCCCGTCGTCGCGCCCGGCCCCGCCGGCTCCGTCGACGCGGCGGCCGTGGTGTTCTACGGCAGCGTTCTCCGCCTCGGCGGAAAATTTCGGATGTGGTACCGCGCGATGTCCGACAGCCGCCTCGCCGGCAACCGGGCCCTGAGCGCCCGCCTCGCCTACGCCGAGAGCAACGACGGGCTGCGCTGGACCAAGCCCGAGCTGGGCCTGACCGAGTTCAACGGCAACAAGCGCAACAATCTGCTCGGAATGCCGGCGAGTCTCGACTTCTCCGTCACCGAGCCGCTCGCGTGCTTTGTGCTTTTCGAACCGGAGGACCTCAACCCGGCGCATCGGTACAAGATGGCGGTCTATGGCCGCTATTTTCCGTCGAGCGCCGCGCCCAAGTATCCGCACGTCGACGCCGACAACGTACCTTCGACGATCTATCCGTTTTTCAGCGCGGATGGGCTCACCTGGACGCTGGCGGTGCCGGCGCCGAAGAACCAATGGCTCGACGAAACCGAGGCCCCGATTCGGGTGCGCAACAATTTTGAAATCGGCGGGCTCTATAAATTCGACGGACTCTACTATGTCGCCGGACAGGAACTATCGCCCGACATCTTCCTGTCCGACGGCTCGCTCACCCGCCGCACGATGGTCACGCATTGGTCCGGCGATTTCATGCGCTGGTCGCAGGACAAGTCGTTTTCGTTCCAGCGCTATGGCTACCGCGGGGTACGCCAATCCTTCGAGGAGGCCCACGAGCCGGCGGCGGTTTGGAATCGGGGCAACGTCCTGCTCGGCCTCTACGGCCTCTGGCACGGCGCCGTGATTAACAGCGAGCGGCGGATGGACCTCGGCTTCCTGGTGGCAACGACGGGATCCATTTTCGCGAACCGATCGCGGACCACGTGTTCATTCCGGCCGGCGCAGAAGTCGCGTGGGATCAAGGCGGCCTCATCCACGGGCAGGGCTACGAAAATGTCGGCGACCAGACCTTCATCTACTACGGCAACTGGAGTCCCGCGGGCGGCACGAAGATTCACGGCGTCGGCCTGGCGATCCTGCCCCGGGATCGCTTCGCGTATGCGTCAACCCGTGATGCGGGCGACGGCTGGTGCACGAGCCAACCAATCGATAACCCGCGTCCCTCCACCCTGTGGGTCAATGCCGACGGTCTCTTGGAAAGCGCGAGCTTGCGGGTCGAGTTGATCGACAAGGCTGGCGAGCCCATCGCCGGTTACTCCGGTCCCGCGGCGGTCACGATAAAAGCGCCCGGCCTGAAAACGAAGGTGGTGTGGCCCGGCGGCGAGCGGATTCAGTGCCCCAATCCTTCGCTTCGCGTTCGGCTCACCTTCGAAGGATCCGAAGCGGCCAGGGTCAAATTTTACGCCGCCTACCTCGAGTGATGCCCGAGAACACCGATCACCGTTCCGCTCAGGACTTCGACGGCATCGTCGCCGTACCGGCCACGCCGTTCACCGAGGAAAATCGCGTGGATGTGGAGTCGTTGCGCCGCTACGCGCGCAGCGCCCTGGCCCGGGGTGCCGTGGGTTTTCTCGCGCCGGCGGTCGCCGGTGAGGCCGAGCACCTCACGGAATAGGAACGCAACTCGTCATCGCCACGCTGCTCGAGGAGTCGGCCAGCCGCGCGTTCGTCATCGGCGGCGCGACCAGCACGGAGCCCGCGGCGAGGCTGCGGCTGGTCCGCCGTTACATCGCATTGGGCTGCCAGGGCGTGCTCGCCTACATCCGCTACGAAGACGACGCCAGCTACGCGGCGGCAGTGCACGCGCTCGGCGCGTTGAATCCCGGTTTCCTGATGATCCAGGACATGGATCTGGGCGCCGCCCCCCTGCCGGTGGCGCTGGTGGCCCGGCTGCACCGCGAAATTCCGTGCTTCACCTGGATCAAAGTCGAGACGGCTGACCGGGGCCGAAAACTCCGCGCCCTGCGTGAGGCGACCGGGCCGTCGCTCAAGCTCGGCACCGCGGGTCCCGACCTGATCGAACTGCTCGACCGCGGCGTCGACTCCTATCTCTCCACGTTCTCGACCGAGGCGTACGCGCGGATTTGGTCGCTGCACCGCGCCGGACGCCGCGACGAGGCAGTGGCGGTTTATCGCCAGCTCCTGCCGGCGCTCACGTTCATGGCCACGCACCAAAAAATCCAGTGGCGTTTCACGAAGGCCATCCTGCACGCTAGGGACTGTTCACCACCACGCGCATCCGCATCGCCGCGCCGCCACTCGATGCCGGCGAGGAACGATTGGTCCACGAACTGGCGCGTCATGTGGTCGAGTTGGGCAATACGATCAGGCCGTGAGAATTTCCGGGTGGTCGGTCCCGCCTCTCCCGAGGCGGGCCACGAAATCGAAGACCGGCCGTAGCCCGCTTCGGGGGAAGCGGGACTGGATTGAATTCTAAAAATCAATTACCGTGGCGGTTTCGAAATTGCGGACCGCGGCGGCTTCGGGGGAAAGGGACGAACGGGACCAAAGGGCGGCGCAGAACATTCAGGCCCATCGGAAACCCGGACTGGTGGGCGCTGCGGGCTCCGACATCCGATCACACGTCGCGCGCACAACGGAAACCGAGATTGGTGGTCGAACTGTCCGGCGTGTTGCTGGAGCGGGCGTCGGTCCGGTACCGGTTGCAGTAGCTCGCGTGGCACAGGTACGAGCCGCCGCGCATGACACGCCGGTCGCCGGTGGCCGGGCCGGTGGGATTTTCCTTCGGGCTATTTCGGTAGATGCCCGCATCGAACCAGTCCCAACACCATTCCCACACGTTCCCCGTCATCTGATAAAGTCCGTAGCCGTTCGCCTTGAAACTTTTCGCGGGGGCGACGCCGTAGTGGCCGTCCGCGCGGGTATTGTGGTTGGGGAATTCGCCCTGCCAGACGTTCATTAGGTGGCGGCCGCCGGGTTCGAGGTCGTCGCCCCAGGGAAATTTCTTCTGCACGAGTCCGCCACGCGCGGCGCATTCCCACTCCGCTTCCGTCGGGAGCCGCTTGCCCGCCCAGGTCGCATAGGCCATGGCATCGGACCAGGAAACTTGCACCAACGGATGCGTCCAAATCTTTTTGATGTTGGAGGCCGGCCCTTCCGGATGCCGCCAGGTCGCGCCGTCGATGCGGCACCACCATTCGCTGCCGAGCACGCGCAAACGGACGGCGGTCGCCTGCTGGGCGGCGGTGAGGTGGCCGAAAAACACGAAGCTCCAGCCGAAGCGCTCCGCCTCGGTCCTGTAGCCCGCGGCGTTGACGAACGCGTTGAATTGCTCGTTGGTCACGCAGGTCGCATCCAGATAGAAGGGCGCGAGTTCGACCGCGTGAACCGGGCCCTCGCCATCGGGGGCAAAACCATAGGTGCCGTCGGTGCCCATGAGGAATTCGCCGCCGGGAATGAGCTGCATCCCCTCGATTGATCCCGTCCGCACGCGTTGAAACCCACCGGCGGCCGACGGAGTTTCGGCGGCGGGGTGGCCGGGGACACAACACGCTTTCATTCGCCGTCAGGCTTCACGGGCCGAACCAAACCGCAAATCGGAAACGCCCTGTTGGGCTGCGGTGACCTGGCCGAAAAACCCGAAACTCCAGCCGCAGCGCTCCGCCCATGAAGCCTCCGTCGAAGAGTTTTTTTGATGACGCCGCTCAGCGTTACCCGGTCGGGGAAGACTGCGGCGCTTAGGAAGCGGCCGAAGGGGTCATAGCAAGAATCGAGAAGCAATCCGGGACCATCGAACTGGCCTCAACCAAGGTCTTGGAGTCCGCGCCGGCTCCGATCGGCCCGATACGCATTTTGCCTCTGAAAATGCGGTGTCTTCTCGATTCTCGCTATGACCCCTTTTTCGGCCCCAAAAATCCACCGCTGGGACTACGAGACGCCCATCGAGGAAACACTGGAGGCCCTGCACGACGTGGTGAAAGCCGGCAAGGCGCGGTACATCGGGCGCCTCGGCCATGCACGCCTGGCAGTTCTGCACCGCGCTCCACCTGGCCCGCGCGCGCGGCTGGACCCGCTTCGTCTCCATGCAGCCGTACTACAACCTGGTTTATCGGGAGGAAGAACAAGAGATGCTGAAGTTTTGCTCCGCCGAGGGCATCGCTGTCATCCCGTGGAGCCCCCTGGCGCGCGGCCGGCTCGCCCGGCCGTGGAGTGACGATCCCGCCACGGCGCGCGACGGCACGGACGAAGTCAGCAAAGTGCGCTACAACCGGACGCGCGACGCGGACCGCAAGGTCGTCGATCGGGTCAACGAACTGGCCGCGCGACGAGGCGTGCCCCCGGCCGCATCGCCCCGGCCTGGGTGCTGCACCAACCGGTGGTCACCGCGCCGATCATCGGCGCTTCGAAGCCCGGCCACCTCGAGGAGACCGTCGCCGCCCTCGACTTCAAACTCGACGCGGCCGAGCGCAGTTTCCTCGAGGAGTTATACGTCCCCCACGCCGTGGTGGGCTTTGTTTGACCGGGCCGGAATAGATGGGACCAAGGCGGAAAATCTCCGCCTTCCCGCTCGACCGCCTTCTTGCCCGGCGCGGCGATCACCGCCGTCGCACCGCCCGCGTCCGTCCCTGGCGGTGGCGGGCACCGAATACGCGGAGACGTCTCGACGCTCGATGGAACCCGTGGGCCGTCGTGAGTCGCAACGTGACCCCGTCGAGGTTTCCCGTACCTGGGTGTTGGCCCGTGAACGCCGATCGGAGCTG
>SIBG01000091.1 GCA_009695305.1 Opitutus sp.
ACCGCTGAGGGCCGCACTCCGCAGAATCCGGAAGCGCCAGCGGCGTTTCTTCGCCGGGGGAGGAGAGGCCAAAATCATTTGCTCGCCATCTCCAAGGCCAGCGAGCGCATCAGTTCGTCGAGATAGTCCGGCACGTGGGGACCGAAAAACGACATCGTGCGCGGCTCGTAGCCGTCGAGGTGATAGTAGCGCGACGGAATCACGTAACCGATGTAATCGCCGTTAAAGCTGGTGATCGCGGTGCTGAAGCCGCGACCGCGCAAGGACGCCTTGATGCCGAGGCCGAGTTCGCCGCTGAAGTCGCACGGCGTGGAGATCCACAGCGAGTCGTTAAGTCGAAAAACCTGAAGGTAACTCCGACTTGAAACCGGCAGCAATCTGGCGGCGAGCCATGGGCGAAGCCGAATCCCGTCGGCGACCCGCGTGTGCAGCGAAGGTAGCGCCACCTCAAGCCCGAGCAGGCCGAAATTCACCGACTCGGTCAGCATGACCGTGGGGATCTGCGCTACCAGTTTCTGCGCAAGCGCCTGGCCCATTTTCTCCGCGCCCTTGAATCCCTTGTCCCCGGGGACGGGCCCATGGCTACCGACTGCTCCTGCCAAAAACACCGCCGTGCCGCCGGTGGCCTCCTCGACCGCCTTCGCCCAGCAACCCGGATAGTCGGCACTAAATTCCATCATGCTGCCAGACAAAACGGTGGCGTGCGCCGTGTAGCTCCCGATCACGCCAAGGCGCCCGTCCTTTTGTTTCACCAGCGCAAAACTGAACTCCGGGTCCACGTTTCCCAGTGCGCCCACGAGCCGGTTCTTCACAAATTCGGGAGCCGCGAAACTCCCGTGCCCGAACGACGCCGGCTTCAGGTCGGCGAGGGCTGCGCGCACGGCGGTCACAATTCGGTCCGCCAGCCAAACGCGCACGCCGGCTTGATATCTGCCAGAAAAACTTTCCGCCACCATCCCCTCGCCCCACCCACCCAGACTGCAATGCGTGTGCGTGGCGCTGAGGTAAATCTGTTCGCGCTCCACTCCGGCCTCTTGCTTGAGCCGGGCCGCGACGATGGCAGTAACTTCCGGCGGAATGATCAGCGCGTCCACTCCCACCATTATTCCCAGACGTGTGCCCACCCGCAGAGCCACGGCCTTCACGTAAAGATCGTCGTGCACGCCGGTCGCCGGCCGGCCTTTCCGATTGCCGAAGCCGGCGAGCGGCAACGTCCGGAACCGGCCCTGCGCCGGTTCGTCTGCGGTGGCGTTCAGCGTGGGCGTTAGCACGGTGCGGCCAAATCCGGCGGCCAGATCTCCGCGCTGCAGGGTGTTCGTCGCCGACCGGTCCTTCAGGCGCGCGATCGTCTCGACATAGAAAGGTTCACGAAAATAAGGCCGGTAGTCCACGCCCTCCAAACACGAGACCAAAACCGCCACGAGCAAGAGAGCCAATCCTGCCAAAACTCGCAGCAGTTTTCGTTTCCAAGTTTTCACGCCCTCCTTCATGCACAACTCCGCGCCCCTTATGAGAACAAAATTACCCCACTTGCTTTTCTTGATGTTGCTGGCGACGGCCCAGGCGTGCTTCGCGGAATTTCGCGCGGGCATCGCCGTTCGGGTCGTGACGCCCGACCCGTTGCTGGCAGTCTCAGGTGGGATGGGGCCTTCGCGCCCTGCGGCCCAAAAAGCCGGCGAGCTCACCGTGCGCGCGCTCGTGCTCTCCGACCGCGAGACGACCATCGCCATCGTGAGTGCCGACTTCCTCGGGTTCCCCGCGGCACTCGGCAATCGGGTCCGCGGAAAAATCAAAGGCATCCGCCCCGAAAACATCTTGATCGGCGCGACGCATACGCACAGCGCGCCGGACGCCTACGGTTTCCCCGACGGCAAGGGTGGCACGGCGGCCGACCTAAAATATCTCGACTCGGTCTGTGGGCGTATGGCCGAAGCCATCGACGAGGCGCTGGCCCACGCGCGGCCGGCGAGTTTGAAAATCGGTTCAGGCGAGGCCAAGGGAAAGATCGCCTACAACTACTACGCCGAACGCCTCTACGATCCGCGTTGCCATGTCATCCAGTGCCTCGGGGCCGACGGAAAGCCCATTGCGACGCTCGTGAATTACGCGATCCACCCCGAAATCATCGGCTCGGCTCGGGGGATCTGCAGCCCCGACTTGATTGGGCCGCTCTACGAACGCTTGCAGGAAAAGGGCGGCGGCATCGGCATTTTCATGAACAGCGCGCAGGGCGGCATGGTCACGGCCGACAACCGCCGCCCGGACAACAAAGAAGCGCGCGATTGGGACGAGTGTGTGCGCATCGGAAATCTCCTGGCCGACGAAGCGCTCCGGCTCGTGGAAAAGGCACCCGAGCAGAAATCACCGAAGATTGTTTCCCACGCGCGCACGTTGACGTTTCCGGTGGATTCGCCGGATTTCCGCGCGGTGCTAGCGGCATCGCCGCTGAATCTAGGCCCGAAAGACGGGACCCAAGTCAGCACGCAGTTCAACCTGCTCAACCTGGGTAACGCGCAAATTCTCACCATCCCCGGCGAGGCGCTGCCGAACATCGGATTCTATCTGAAGCGCCACATGCGCGGTGAACACAACCTGCTGTTCGGCCTCTGCAACGATGCCTACGGCTACATCCTGACGCGCGTCGATTGGCGCAGCTTCAAGGCGTATGACTATGTTTCGCGCACCTGCCTGGGTGAGCAGACCGGTGAGATCTTGATTGAGGCAGCACTTAAGTTCGTGGCGGAATCGCCGGCCCCCGAGAAACTGAAATAACGCGTCGCCCGAGCCCATGGCCAACCGCGCATCAACTCGCTTCCTCGCCGGCGTCATCGAAGGATTTTACGGCCAACCGTGGAATCAGGCCGAGCGCTTCGAGCTGTTGGACCGCCTGGCCGCGTCGGGCCTGAACACCTACCTCTACGCGCCCAAGGACGACCTGAAGCATCGCGCACTGTGGCGCGAGCCCTACACCCCCGAGGAACTCGGTCAACTCACGAGCCTGATTGCGCGCTGCCAAATGAGCGGACTGAAATTCATCTACGCGCTGGGTGCCGGGCTGGATATCTGCTACGGCGAGGCCGCGGAGATCGAAAAACTGCAGCAGCGTTTAGCCCAGTTGCTCGCCGCGGGTTGCGAGCATTTCGCGCTGTTGTTCGATGACATTCCCGACCGCTTGAGCCCGGAGGATCACGGCCGGTTCGGCTCCTTTGCGCTGGCCCAGTGTCACGTCGCGAACGCGGTGTTTCGCTGGGTGCGCGAGCGCTCGCCCGCCGCCCGGTTTCTTTTTTGCCCCACGCCTTACTGCGGACGGATGGCGGAGCGGAAACTCGGCGGAGAAAATTATCTCGAAACCATCGGCCGCGAATTGCCGCCGGAGATCGATGTGCTGTGGACGGGACCGGAAATCATCTCGCGCGAAATCACCGTGGAGCACGTGCGCGAGATGCAGCGCGTGCTGCGACGAAAGCCGCTCCTCTGGGATAACCTGCACGCCAACGACTACGATGGCCGCCGGTTTTACTGCGGTCCGTATGCGGGCCGGACACCGGAGCTGCGCAAGGAAATCGCGGGCGTGTTGCTCAATCCCAATTGCGAGTTGGCCCTGAATTTTGTGCCGTTGCGAACGTTTGCAGAATTCGTGCGCGGTTCGGCCGCTTGGGACGCGCGCCACGCCTATCTGGCGGCGATGGCGGAATGGTGGCCGCGCTTCGCCACCGGGGGCCAGCCGGTGCCGCTCGAAGACTTGGTGCTGCTGGGCGATTGCTACTACCTGCCGTTCGAGGAAGGCGCCGGGGCTGAGGTTTTTTTCCAGCGGGCGCGGGCGTTGCTCGCGACTGATCCCGCGGAGTGGGGCGAAGCGGCCGGGAAGTTCCTCGCGCAGAGCGCTCGATTGCGCGAACTTTGCGCCCGCCTCACCGAGCTACGCGACCGGCCGTTATTCTATGCGCTGAGTCGGCGCATCTGGGAACTGCGCGAGGAACTCGACCTGCTGGAACGCTACGTGACGGCCAGGCGCGAAAATAAATCATCCGCCGCGGCGCTTCGCTCGGATTTCCATCTGCCCGGCACTTATCGCGGCGGGCTGGTGCCCAGGCTCCAACGTCTGCTCGCGCCACGGGCGGACGGAAGCTTCATGCCCCCGGCAGCACCATGAGTGGCTTCACTGTTCGTCCTGCGCGCGCCGGCGATGAACCGGGTGCTTACCATGTTTGCCTAAAGACGGGAAACGTCGGGCAGGACGGCGAACCTTTCTATCGCGAGGATCCCGATGCCCTCGGCAGAATTTTCGTTGGTCCGTATCTCGCGTTCGAGCCAGACCTCAGCCTGATACTGGAGGACGAACAAGGGATCTGCGGCTACGCGCTGGGAGCGTTTGATTCGCGCGAGTTCTTCAGCCGTTACGAGCGGGACTGGCGGCCGAAGCTCTGCGCGATGTTTGCGGCGCCCACCGGCGATCCCGCGAGCTGGACTCGCACGCAAGCCGTGCACCACGGGTATCACCAGCCGGACTATTTTGTCCCCGAGCCCTACGCCGTCCATCCCTCGCATCTGCACATCGATCTCCTGGCTCGCGCCCAGGGCCACGGCTATGGGCGACGGATGTTGGAGCAGGTCATGGACCGGCTGAGGCGGCGCGGTTCCCCGGGCGCGCACCTTGGGGTGAGCCTGATGAATCCGCGCGCGCTCGGCTTTTATCAACGCCTCGGTTTCCAGGAGCTCACGCGTGTCGGTGCCGGAAACGATGCCTGCATTTACCTCGGACGGAGCCTTCGCCCATGAACGCCGTCACCACGTTTTTGCACCACCGGCTCGGGCCCGCGCTGTCGGCGTTGAGCGAAAACCGCTACCTCTCGGCGATTCGCGCCGGGATGGTTTCGGTCGTGCCGCTCACGATCATCGGCGGGCTCTTCATGATCGTCTCCTATCTGCCCGTGCCGGGCTGGGAAGCGCGCGTGGCGGCGTATCTTCCGCTCCTGCAAATCCCCGTCACCGCGACGTTCGGGCTGCTCGGGGTCTTCGTGTGTTTCACGATTGGTTACGATTTGGGGAAGCGACTGAAACAGGAGGCGATCGTGAGCGCCACGATGGCGACGCTGATTTTCCTGTTCATTCAGATTCAACCCAAAGATCAGACGTTGGCCATGGACGGCCTCGGCTCCAAGGGACTGTTCACCGCCATCCTCATCGCCCTCATCACCGTGCGCGTGCAGAAATTTTTCAACGACACCAACACGGTGATCAGGCTACCGGCCAGCGTGCCGGCGGTCGTCTATGAATCGTTCCTCTCGCTCAGCCCGATGATTTTCCTCGTCGTCCTCTTCTGGGTGATTCGCTTCGGGCTCGGCGTGGAGATCAATGACCTGTTGCAAAGCGTGTTCAAGCCGCTCGTCTTCGCGTTGAACACGCTCCCCGGCATGCTCGTCTATGCGTTTCTTGTCACGCTGCTCTGGTCGGTCGGCATCAATGGGGACAACGCGCTGGACGCGATCGTCGCGCCAATCTTCCTGCAGTTTCTGACCGCCAACGTCGCGGCGACCCTGCAGGGCGGGCCGCTGCCGTATGTGACCGCGAACGGTTTTTTCACGACCTTTGTCAACGTCGGCGGCACGGGCGCGACCATCGCCCTCGCGCTGGTCCTCTGGAGCTCGAGGGAGCCGGGCTTTCGCAAAGTAAGCCGCGTGTCGTTGCCCACGCAGATTTTTCAGATCAACGAGCCCATCTTCTTCGGCCTGCCCATCGTGCTGAATCCGATCTTTATGGTGCCGTATATCCTCAACGCCCTGCTGCTGACCGCGTGCTCTTACGTGCTCATCGACCTCGGCGTGATCCACAAACCGTTTGTGAACGTGCCGTGGACCACGCCGCCGATCATCGGCCACTACCTCGTCACGGGTGGAGATTGGCGGGCGGCCGTGTGGGGCGCGGCCTCGATCTTGCTCGCGATGGCGGTGTATTATCCGTTCGCGAAGGCCGCGGAACGGCAGCGGTTGAACCCCGTCGCAGCTCAGCGGTAGGGCGGCCGCTCGTCGGCAGGCCGCCGCGATTGTCACGGGCGTCGCCTGACGGCTCGGCAGCGAGCGCCAGCCCTACGGCTTCGCCACGAAGCCGTGATAGAGCCCCAGGTAATACGGGAGGAGAAACACCGTGCCCGCATCGAGCTGGTTGCCGCGACCGCCGACATCGAGGCGCCAGGGATCGGTGTTCCAATGGCCGAAGTGACGGTTCTCCACGGGGAGAACTTTCCCATCCACGCGATAGCCGCGGCCTTCATTACCCGGCTCGTAGAAATCAATTGCCCGCGCGCGGTCGAGGGGCACGACGTCGAGGCGGTGCGAGTTCTGGTGCGCCCAGTTGAGCCGGTCGAGCGAGAAGCCGTGGAGCGCGCCCACCGAATCCGCGTGCCAGTCGGCGAGCGGCGACACGGGGAAGGTGCCCCAGACGTTGGTCATCGACTGCCCGATGCTGGTCGCCGCATAGGCGAAATTGAAAAACGGGTTCCGCTCCGCCGCCTCGGTTTGCCAGTAGGCATAAAACGAGGCGCGCACGACGTTCTTGAGCGCGGCGTCCTTCGAGCACCGGAGCAACGTGTAATAACACATGAACGCCATCTCGTCGTCCGACTGATTGCCCGAGCCGGCGCCGGCCTGCACTTTGGCGAACATCAGATTCTGCGCGTAGCCGTGCTGGTCGATCAGCTCGCGGGCCGCGGCGGCATATTTCGCGTCACCCGTGAGATGTTCGGCCACCGCGAGGTAGGTGAGGATGCTGAGTGAATTCAGCCCGCGCTCAGCCCACCAGCGGGGGTCGCCATTGAGGGACTGCGGACCATAGACCCCCCAGCGCGTCGGCTGCCCATCGTGATCGGTGAGCGAAAAGTCGTGGGTGATGAGATGATCGGTGAGATCGCGCACGACTTCACGCACGCGCTCTTTTTCCGCGGAGGTGTCGGCCACGAGGTCGTGGTAGAGTGCGTAGAAAAAAAAGTGCCCATCGAGTTCGTCACTGCTCGTGTCCGATTTCCAATACCATTTTCCATCCGCGCTCTTCGGCCAGCGGTGCTCGTAAACCTTCCACATCGCGTCGGCTTGCTGTTTTTCGCGGTCGGCCGCGACCCGGCCGACGTTGGGATCCGGCCCCTCCGTCGGACGGATCGTGCGCGCCACATATCCCTTCGGCGGTGCCGGCGTGCCGCCCTGGGTGACCTTCTGCAAAAACCGCAGGGCCTCGAACGCCGCCGTCGCGCGCGCCTTCGCCTTCGCGTCCTTGGTGGCGCCATAGGCGAAGCACTCGCCCGCGCCATACATCGCGGTCCACAGACCGTCGTTGTCGGAGTCGGTCGGACTCGCCGTGGACTTATCGGCTGGCGTTGTCAGTCGTGCGCCATCCACGTAGCCGAAGGGCGTTCGCCTGAGGTGCCGGTCGATTTCCTCCTCATAAAACTCCGCCTTGGCCGCGAGCGTCATCGGCCGACGCTCGATCGAGCCGACGCCTCCCGCCGTCGCGAACCACGCCGTGCCTTTGGCGTCCACGGCCACCGCGCTCACGTCATCGTGCGGCAGCCAGCGCGGCCCCTGGCGATAATGAAACTCGCGCCCGTCCCAGCGGATCGCACCGCGATGCGTGCCAAACCACACCTCGCCGTCCGGCCCGGCCGCGACGCACGTGAATTCGTTCCACGGCAGCCCATCCTTGCCCTCGTAAAATTTCCAACCCACCGTCGTGTGGCAGCCCACCCCCGCCTTGGTGGCAAACCACAACCGGCCCGACGTATCGAAGGCGACGCCGAGCACGTCGCTCACCGCCCAGGCGCGGCCCAGCCCATCAGAGATTTCCAGCGCCTCCCAACGGGTGGCGAGTCGCCGGAAGATCCCGCTACTGGAGGCGACGAAGCAGGTTCCATCCGAACTGACAGCGAGCTGGTTGACCTGGGACTTGGCTGGCCAGTGCTGCGAATCGAGCCGGCCGTCACGCACAAAGAACACGCCCGTCGCCGTGGCCAACCGCAGCGCGGTGTCGGTGCGGACCAGATGATTCACGTTCGTCCAAGGCAAGGCCAGCTTGACGGGCGAGCCGCCCGCATTGGCGAAGACGAATTCGCGATCCGATTTTGGTGCGAGCGCCGGCAGCGCGCGCCACTGCCCGTCGCGCAATTCGCTCCACGTCCCGCCGGCCAAGACGCGCGGTGTGCCGTCGGCGGCCAGGTCGAGCAACTGCGCGGCGTTCGCCGGCAGTCCTGGCGCGATGGTAAAGTGCTGCGCGACCTCCTGCCGGAATTCCTGCGGCGCCGGCGCGAAATCCGCGGCGAGCAGCGACGAGGTGAACAACGTTAAGCCGAGGCCGGATCTGTGAAGAATGCGCATGGAATGGAATTACGATTTCACCTTTCTCGCCAAAAAACGCTAGAATTACTTTGTCATCTCTTGAATGACATCATCGCTGGGAAAGGGCGCACTTCGGAGCTACCTCCGCGGCAACCGGGTGGCGGTCACTCAACTCAGCGCCAAGGGCCCGCCGCTGCACAGTTCGGCTTTGCCAAACGTGGTGAGGCGGTGCCCGACGGCATGCGCGAGCGCGAGATGCAGGCGGTTGTGCGGGATCTTCTCGAACTTCAGCGCGCGGCCCATCGCGAAACCAAATCCGCCGCCGAGCAGCAGGAACGGAAGATTGTCGAGCGTGTGGGTGTTGCCCTTGCCCAGCTCGTTCGTCCAGACGATCAACGTGTGGTCGAGCATCGAGCCGTCGCCGCCGGGCTCAGGGGTGGCGGCGAGTTTGTCAGCGAGGTAGCGGACCTCGCCCGCAAACCAAGTGTTGATTTTGATCAGCTTCGCTTGCGCGACCAGGTCGGTGTCGGGCTCGTGCGACAGGCCGTGATGGCCGTCGGTGATGTCGAGCCAGTTCATCCGCGCGCCCCCGACCGACTTGGTGTATTGCAGTGTGGCGACGCGCGCCATGTCGTTGACGAATGAATTCACGAGCAGATCGATCTGCATGCGACTGAGGCGCGGCACGTTGTCGTTCTGATCAGCGACGCCCCGTTCGATGACGGGCGGGCCCTCGCGCAGGGTTTGGCTCGCGTGGTCAGCGATTTCGCGCTCGAGCTGGCGCACCAACACCTCGTGCTCCTCCAGCACGCGCCGATCCTCGGCGCTGATCATCTGGCGCACCCGGGCGAGTTCGGCCTTCAGCGGATCGAGCACGCTGCGCAGGCTCTCGCGATCCTTCATCTGCCCGTAAATTTTTTCGTGCATCTGATACGGATCGGAAATCGGCGCGACAGGTTGGCCGGAGCCGGCATACGACATGCGTGTCCACGGGTCGGCGCGATCCTGCACGCCGACGCCAAACTCCAGCGAACCGAAACGCGTTCGCGTGGTCTCCGACCTTTGGAAAAAATTCTTGATCTCCTGATCGATCGAAATGCCGCTCGCCCAGCCGGCGGGAATCGATTTGCCGCCGCCCTGGATGTTGCCCGGCAGCAATTCGATGCCGGTGAGCAGGCAGCTCATCCCGCGCATGTGGCCGTCGCCATCGCCGCGCACCTTGTTCGACACGCCCTGCAACAGCAGCAGCCGGTCCTTGAAGGACGCGAGAGGCGTGAGAATCGGTTTCAGCGCGAAATCGCGCCCGACTTCGTCTGGCCAGAAGGCCGGCGGGATCGTGCCGTTTGGCGAGAAGATGACGATCAAGCGCTGGCGCGGGCGCGCGGGTGCGGCGAGGGCGAGGCTGGGCAGGCCAACGATGAACGGCAGCACGGCGGCCGAGAGGCCGGCCTGTCGGATAAATTCGCGACGGTGCATCGAGGTCATGGAGAGTGGGGTGGGGTGACGGCGGAGAGCGCCGGCCTGGCGCCGGGCAGCGCGCTGAGGGTGGCGATGTCGGCCATGAGCTTCTTGAGATTGTAGCCGGAGGCGATGAAAGAATTACGCAGGTCGACGATGGTGTCGGGCCCATATGCCATCAACGGCTGCTTCACGAGGTGGTGGAAGAGTTGCTCGATGAAGGCGTGGTTCGCGTGCTCGCTGGCGATCGCAAATTCCGCCACATCGCGCGCGCTACCGAACCGCATTTTTTCGTTTTCATCGACGACGTAGTCGCTCGCCGCGTCGATCGGCCGGCCGTTTTCCTCCGTGCGAAACCGGCCGGTGGCATCATACCATTCGAGGCTGAAGCCGAGCGGATTGATCACGGCGTGGCAGCCCTGGCAGTTCTCGGAGCGCGTCAAACGCACGACTTTCTCGCGCATCGTCATCCCGGGTTCGAAGGAGGCCTCGTCGAAGACCTGCGCCATGGGCGGCGGCTTGAGCGCGCGGCCAACGATGCTCCGCGTGAGAAACACGCCGCGGTGAATCGGCGAGCTGGAGGTTTTGTAAGACAGGGCGGCGAGCAGATACGGATGCGTGAGGACGCCGGCACGCTGCCCGGCGGGCGTCGCGACCCGCGCGAATTCACCGGGCGGCGGCGGCGGCAGGCCGTAGAATTTCGCGAGCCGCTCGTTGGCGACCAGGTAATCGGCGCGCAGCAGCTCGCGAAAATCCGAAGCCTCGCTCCACACGACGCCGTCGACGAACAAACCCAGCGACGTGCGCAGATCGTCGACGAGCTCGGGGGTAAAATCGGGATAGAGCGTGGCGTCCTTCCGCAGATCGTCGACAAAGCGCAGCTGCAACCAGTGGAAGAAAAACTCCCGCAGCTTGGCCGGCGCGCGGGGATCGGCGAGCAGGCGGCTCGCCTGGGCGGCGATCTCGGCGCGCGTGCGAAGCCGGCCGGCGGCGGCGGCTTGCGCGAGTTCGCGGTCGGGCGCGGAATCCCACAGCGCGAACGAAAGTCGCGCCGCCGTGCGCATATCCTCGGAATTGGCGGCCGGCAGCCCGACGTAAAGAAACTGCGGCGACTTCAGGGCCAGCAACACCACGCGCCGGAGGCCCGCCGCCTCCTCCGGCGCCGCGCGGAGCAGATCGGTGACGATGCGCTGCGTTTCGTCAGCCGCCAGTGGACGCCGAAATGCGGCCGCGACAAATTTCGCGGCGAACGCCTCGATCTTTTGCGCCCGCGCCGCGTCGGCTGGCCGCGTGCCCGCGAAGCGATCGATCTTTTTAACCACGTGGTTGGCGACCTCGAACGCGGCGTTCGTCGTGGCTTCGTCCCATGCCTTTGAAACGGAGATGCTGCGCTCGTAACCCTGGCTGCTGTCGTCCGCGGGAAAGCGCGTGGTGACGACGAACGTCGGCTTGGGCGTCGCCGGCAAGAGGTTGCGCGCGGGGATCGGGCGCTCGCTGCCGCGCGGTGGCTTCCAGCGCAGCGCGAGCGCGGGCGTGACGGGCGAGCCCGCCTTCTCCGGCAGCGCCCAATAATCGATGCCGATGGGATAACTGCGCCCGCCGAGCAGGCGCAGAGTCACGCGGTGATCGGGATTTTCCGGTGTCGACACGTTGATATCCAGCACCGGCTCCACCGGCTCGGAGTTGATCCACGCACGCACACTGTTCGGCGTGCGGACGACAAACTCGTAGTCGCCGGTCTCGTCAGCGGTGATCGCGCCTCGCCATTGCACGGAAAAATCCGCCGTGCCCCCGGCCCGCCTGCGCGCCTCGCTGCCCGCGGTAAACGTGAAATTGAGTTCGGCATCGATGCCGGTGTGCGTGATTTTCGTCGCGTCGAAGCGGCCGCGCACCGCGGTGCTGTAGTAGGTGGCATTGAGGCCCTGGCTGGTCGGCGCCGGCGCATCGGGCTCCGCGAATTGCCGGAGCAAATCGGCCACCGTGACGGCATACTGGCGGTTGGTGAGGTGCGCGAGTTCGACCCGCGCCGGATGATTCCGCACCTGCGCCGCGCGCGAGTAGAACGCTTCGTAGACATAGGTCGCGACCGTCCCGGCCTCGGTCGCCGAGAGGGACGCGGGATGGTCGTCGGGCATGTTCTTCGCGATGTAGCGCGTGAGCTGCGGCAGCGCCCAGTCGCCGTAGAGGGCGTCCTTGTATTTGCCCTCGACGCCCTGCCCGTGGTCGCCGTGGCAGTCGGCGCACTGCTGGGAAAAAATTTTCTTTCCGGCAACCGGCCCGCGGGCCGCGGGCCCGGAGCACGCGACGACGAAGCCCAGCGCGATGAGTCCGAGGGCGAGGACCAGACGCTGGTGGTTGGTCAGGCTCATATCGCAGCGGGAGACGATGAGTGTGGGAACCTTACCTCCGGGAGATTGCCACGGCTTCGTCAAGCTGAAGCCGCGGCTGGCGTTCCTGTCGGGACAGGAAACAAACCGGAATCGCAGCGAACAGGGTTCATGAGGCAGCGGTCGGCCTTCCGGTTACCTCGGCTGCGTCGTCAGAAAATTCAGCAACTCCACGGCCTCGCGTGGGGCGAGGGCTTCGAGCAGGCCGGGGGGCATCATCGATTGCGGGGTGACCTCGCGGGATTTGATGTCGGATTTGGCGACACTCATGGACTCGGTGATCGTCCGGAGGACGACGGCAGTGTCGGTTTCCTTGTCGAACAGGCCGGAGACTACGGAGCCATCGCGCTTCGTGATCAGGTGCAGCTGATAGTCGGCCCCGACGACGGCGTTGGGGTCGACGATGTTTTCCAAGAAGTAGTCGAGGCCGTTGCGCCAGGTGCCGGAGAGATCGGGGCCAAGTTTGCCGCCGGTGCCGTCCATCACGTGGCACGTTGCGCACAGGCGGTCGTAGACGGCGCGGCCAGCGTTCAACTCGTAAGCCCAGGTGGGCGCCTCGCGAAACGTCTGGCGGAGGCGCGCGACGGTGGCCTTCGCGTCGGCGGAGGATTCGGCGGTCTTGCCCCAGACGCGTTCGAGCAGCGCCGTGACCGCAGGACTCTTGAGGTTGCGGAGCTGGCGGGCGTGCAGCGCCGAGAGATTTTTCTTTTCAAACGCGCCGGTCTCGACCGCGCGGAGCAGGGCGAGCGCCAGGGCGGGCCGGCCGGTGAGGACGCCGAGCGCGGCGGTGCGGTCGGCGGCGGTGAGCGCGGAGAAATTTGCCATCAGGCCGGTGGCGACGGCGCCGGTGTCGGCCGAATTGGCGAGGAGCGGAATGACGGCGGACTGGAGGTTTTTGTCCGCGAGCAACCGCACGAAGAGCGCGGTCGACTCGGTGTCGTTGGCGCGTTTCAGCAGATCGAGGGCGCGGCGGCGCTCGGCGAGCGGCGCCGTGGGGTTGGCGAGCAGAGTGCGCGTGCGCGCGAGCACCGCCTGGTCGCCGAAGAGGGCGGAGAGCTGGTCGGCGGCGGCGTGAGCAGCGGCCTCGGTGGAGGAGGAGAAACGCTCCGCGACTTTTGCCCAGCCGGCGGGCAGGGCGAGACCGGCCTCGGACTCGAGGGCAAAGGCGAAAACGCGGAGCGCGTGGGCGGCGGCCGCCTCCGGGAGTGCAGCGAGGCGGGCGACGAGCTCGTCGCGGCCGGCGGACGTGCGGGCGACGAACCAATGGATTGAGTCGGCCAGCGTGGGGAGCGGCGTGCGGGCGGCGAGGTCCAGGGCGCGCGGCAGATCCGCGGCCACGGCCGGCGCGGCCGCGAACCAGACCATTTTGGGGAGATACCGGTCGGCGGCATCTTCGCCGTGCGTGGCGAGCGCGGCCACCACCGGCCAACGGTCCGCGAGCGGGAGCGCGGGCACGACGGAGGCGACCGAGAGCCGGACCGCGGGTGAAGGATCGCTCGCGGCCAGGCGGGCCAGCTCGGCGGCGGAGAGCGCAAGTGCGGCTGGGTTGTCGGTCGCGAGTTGGATCGCCCAAGCGCGGACGGTGTCGGAGGAGTGCGCGAGCGCGGTGGCGAGTTGCGCCGGAGCGAGATTGCCGGTGACGTGGAGCGTCCAGAGCGCCCGCAGTTGGCCGACGTCACCACCGGCCTGGTCGGCCGCTTGTTGGCGCAGGGCGGCGAGCGCCCCAGCCGCGATCGCGCGCGTGGCGGCGCGTTCCTGGAGGAGGCGGCGCGCGGTGCGGACGAACCATTCGCTCTTGTGCGTGTGCAGCGTGGCGAGTTGCGCGTCGGTTTGCACGGCGAGATCGACCTTCACCGGGTGATAGGTCGCGGCCCACTCGACGCGGTAGAGCCGGCCGTTGGTGCGGTCCCAGAGTTCATCGCGCGGGTTGTGGCAGTGTTGCGTGTCGACCCAGTCGATGATGTAGACGGCGCCGTCGGGACCGTATTGGAGATCGATGGCCATGTAGGTCGGGTCGGGCGCGAAGAGCAGATCGAAGCCCGCGTGAAACGTCTCGTAGGCGGAGCCGGTGCGGACGTTGACCTGGTGGTTGAGTTGGTGGCCGTGGAGATTGTGGGTGAAGAGGTGGTCGCGGTAGGTGTCGGGCCAATTGTCGCCGAGGTAAATCATCGTGCCGACGTGCGAATGGCCGCCGTAGATGGCCGTGCTGCCGGGCTTGCCGGCGCCGCCCTCGCCACTGTCGTAACGCGCGGAGGCGAGGAGATAGTTTTTCAGCTCGGGCGCGAAGTCGGGGCCGCGGTTGGAAATGAACGGGGCGAAGTTGCTGTTGCCCTGATTCCACGAGTGACCGTGGCGGATGACGTAGCTGGTGCCCCCGCCGCCATAGAAGCTGCGGCAGTGCGTCATGAAAAGATGGCCGACGGCGTTGAAATCAAGGCCCCATTGGTTGCTGCCGCCGGCAGCGTAGATTTCGAATTCGTGACGGACGGGGTGGTAGCGCCACACCGCGGCGCGGACGCGCGTGCGCCCGGCGGGGGGCGAGCCCGGCGGGCCGACGAGGGCGTTCGAGAACACGCCGTGGCAGCCATAGAGCCAGCCGTCGGGGCCCCACGTGAAGCTGTTGAGGGTCTCGTGCGTGTCCTGATAGCCCCAGCCGTCGAGGAGAATTTGCGGCGGGCCGTCGGGGACGTCGTCGTGATTCTGGTCCGGGATGAAGAGCAGCTCCGGCGCGGCCCCGACCCACACACCGCCGAAACCGATTTCGAGCCCGCTGATGAGATTCAGTTTATCAACGAAAACTTTTTTCGTTTCGAAAATACCGTCGCCGTCCCGGTCCTCGAGGATGACGATGCGGTCCTTGCCCTGGCCCTCGGGCTGCCGGTTCGGATAGCCGTAGGCCTCGGCCACCCACAGGCGGCCGCGCTCGTCGATGGCGAACGCGACGGGCTGGTGCAGGTCGGGCTCGGCGGCGATCAGCTCGGCCTGGAAGCCGGGAACGAGCTTCATGCCGGCGACGACTTTCTGCGCGGCGGCGTTGGCGATGGCGGTGGGCGTGGCGGGATTGTCGCGGAGGCGCGAGAGGACGGGACTGGTGGTGAGGCGTGAGCGATCGTCGACCTCGGCGGTGCGGCGCAGGGGCGGATCGCCGTTGCGGCGGAAGGTGCCGATGCTGGGGGCGGACTGCGGCCAAAGATCCGCGGGGACGAGGAGGAGGGACAGGACGAATGGGGCGCGAAGGAAAGGGGAGATGGGGAGCATGGCGGGAGAGCGGTTAGCGGGCGGCGGGTTTCTGCGAGAGGAGCACGGCGGTGCCGCGCTTGTTGCCCACGACAAAGTCGGGGCGCCCGTCGCCGTTGACGTCAGCGGTGAAGAGCTGGGTGCCGACGCCCGTCGTGTCGTCGATCAGGCGCGGCTCGTAGGTCGCGGTGTGGTTCGGGCCGCGGCGCAGCAGAAAAGCGTAGAGCACCGGCGCGCCGGCGGGATCGACGTCGCCGGTCGGACCGTGGGCCCACCAGCGTTTACCCGTGACGATGTCCGGTAGACCGTCGCCGTCAAAATCGGTGAGCACCACCGCGTGGAGCTGGGCGAACTGCACGCCGGCGATTTTTTCTTCAGTTTTTTCCGAAAGGATGACGTGCTCCTTGAACGAGATTTCCCCGTCGGCGGCGCGCACCTGCTCGAACCACGAGAGACCGTAGCCGTGCGCGGCCTTGCTGGTGATTACATCGGGCAGGCCGTCGCCGTTCACGTCCATCACATACATCTGCGCGCCGCCTTTGGCGCTGAAAGCGAAGGGGTGCCGTTTCCAAATGGGATCGCCCGCGAGGGAGGCGGGCTGCTCCCACCACGCGTCTTTCTCGAGGAGGTCGGGGCGGCCGTCGCCGTTGACGTCACCAAAGCCGAGCCCGTGCGTGAAGCGCTGCCACGCGGGCATGACGGGGGAGACCGGATGAAACGCCCACGGCCGCGCCGGGTCCTTGGGATCGGGTCCGGCATAGCCGAGACGGCCGTGGCTCATGCACACGAGGACGGGCGGGCCCTTCGCGAGCAGCTGGCCGAAGGTGGGCGACTCGTTGTCCACGGGCAGCACCGCCACGTAGCGGCGCCACGGGCCGCCTTTCGCGCCGGGATTTTGATACCACGAAGCGTCGACGCCGGGAAACCCGAGGACGAGCACGTCGGTCCAGCCGTCGACATTGAAGTCGTAGGCGAAAGCAAAAAAGTTGTCGGAGTATTTCAGCGGATCGAACGTCAGGGGCGAAAAGAGCTCGTGCCGCTGCGTGAAATCCGGGCCCTCATACCAATAGGGACCGGAGATGGCATCGGGGTGCCCATCGTTGTTGAGATCGGCGAAAGTCGCCCCTTCGCAGAAAAACAGGTCGCTGAGCGGCAGCTTGCGGTAGGCGGGCTCGGTGGCGGCGAGGAGCACGGTGGCGGAAAGCGAAGCGAGGACAAAGGCGCGGAAGATCATGGCGGGATGGCAGACGGGGGTGAGCGACGCGGAGCGGGCGACCGGATGTTTGGCGCGGCGCCGGAGCAGAGCAACGCCAAGTTTTGCGCGAGGGCGACGGGGCGAGAGGAAAACTGCTGTCCAACCGCCGAATCTCTGTCACGCTCGCCGGCCATGCGCATTGCCGTGATCTCCGACACGCACGACCGTTACCCACCGACGCTGCCGGCGCGGCTGCGCGGGGCGGATGAGATCTGGCATCTCGGTGACGTGTGCGATCCGGCGGTGCTCGGAGAGTTCGCACAGCTGGGGTCGCCGCTGCACGTGGTGCAGGGGAACTGTGACGAGGAGTCCGCCTGGCCGCTCGCGTTGGAGCTGGAGCGCGAAGGCGTAAAGTTCCATCTCACGCACATTCCGCCGAGCACGGCACCAGCGGGCGTGGCCGCGGTGCTGCACGGGCACACCCACGTGCCGCGCGACGAAATGAGCGGGGGCGTGCGCTGGCTTAATCCGGGATGCATCACGCGCCCGCGCGGCGGGCCGCCCAGTTTTGCCTGGCTCACCGTCGAGCGCGGGCAGTTGACGAGCTGGGAACTCGTGCGCATCTGATGACGCGATGACGGATGACGGACAGCAGAGTCTCCTCGGGTTTTTCACGCCGGCGCCGGGCGTGCACCGCGCCCCGCCGGTCCCCGCGCCGGTCACCGGGCAGGTGGAGCCGCGGAGCGAGGTCGTGTTAGAACGCAGCCAGCGCGCGCGGCGCTACCGGCTGACGTTGCGGCGCGATGGGACGGCGGTGGCGACGATTCCGGCGCGCGGCTCGGAGCGGGAAGCGCGGCGGTTTGTCGAGCAGCACCGCGACTGGCTCGAACGCGCGCGCGAGCGGCAGCGCCGGCGGCCGCGGGTGGCGGAGGTGTGGACGATCGGCACGCGCGTGTTGTGGCGCGGGGAGTTGACGGAGATTCGTCCGGCGGCCAGCGGGGAAAAACCGCAGGTGGGCCTCGCGGCGGACGTGTTTCGCGTGGCGCGGTTCGACGGTGATCTGCGGCCGACGCTGGAAGCGCATTTGGCGCGGCGGGCCAAGATCGAGCTGCCGGCGCGCGCGTGGGAACTCGCCGCGGTGACGGGCGTGGAGGTGACGCATGTGACGGTGCGCAATCAGCGTTCGCGCTGGGGTTCGTGTTCCGCGAACGGGACCATTTCACTCAATTGGCGGCTCGTGCAGACGCCGGACTTCGTGCGCGACTATATCATTTACCATGAGCTAATGCACCTGCGGGAGATGAACCACTCGGCGCGATTCTGGGCGCGCGTCGAAGAAGTGTGCCCGGGGTGGCGCGAGGCGGAGCGCTGGATCAAGCGCAACGGTTCGCTGTTGGGGCTGTAAACTATTTTTGGCTTCAGCGCCAGTCGAGCAGCTCGACTTCGAAGACGAGCGTGGCTTTCGCCGGGATGGTGGGGAGACGGCCGGTGGTGCCATAGGCGAGCCAGTGCGGAATAATCAGCGTGCGTTTTTCGCCTTTCGTCATCGTGAGAAAGGCCTCGTCCCAACCGCGAATCACCGCTCCGGTGCCGACCCGGAAAGTCAGCGGCACGCCGCGTTTGTAGGAGCTGTCGAAGGGCGTGCCATTGAGGAGGCGGCCGTCGTAGTGGGCGATGACCTCGTGGCCGAGGCGCGGCGTGGCGTCGCCCGTGCCTTGGGCGCGGACGACGTAACGAAGGCCGGAGGGGAGTTTGTGCGCCGTGCCGTAGGTCTTGGCGATCAGCATGGCGTCATCGGCGCTGAGTTGCGGCTGGTCGGCGTCGAGCGCCTCGCGCATGGCGCTGTTGATCGGGCGGCCGGGATTTTTTCGCGCGAAAATTCCCGAGCGGACGACGAGGGCGATGGTGCCGAGGATGACGCCGAGGAGAAGAAGATAGAAAAAACTGCGCATGAGAGATCGGGAGGTTGAGCCAAGGATGCACGCGGATGCCGGTGGGTTTGGCAAACCTGCAAATTCAGCCGCGGCCGGGAGGCGATGCTGGCCGGTGGGGGCGAGCAGAAGCGGGCCGGGAGCCGCGTCAGGACGAGTAGGTAATGGTGCGAGTGGCCCCGACGCCCGCTACCGTAATGGTCACGCCCTGGGTGAAACCCGTGGGGTAGGACTCATTGGCTACCGTATTCAGGGCCTTCACGTAGTTGGTCGGGCCGAGGAGGCTGGCCTGATCGATGGAGGTGACGCCAAACTCCAAAAAATACTGGTCGGCAGCGGCGGCGAGCTGGCGGGCGTTGTTGAGCACGGCCTTGTCCTGGGACGCGAGCCGCACTTTTTGGAAACCGGGAATCGCCATCGCGGCCAGCATGCCGATGATGACGACAACAATCATGATTTCAACTAGTATCCCGTAACAGCTATAATTTCGGGTAGAGTCGGAGGAGCTTGATCCGAGCGTCGTCGGTGGTGAAGCGCCAGTGGATGGGAGCGCCGCGGGTGTTGCGGTGTTTCAGCCACGCCGAGACTTCACGGCGCATGGAGCCGAGG
>SIBG01000092.1 GCA_009695305.1 Opitutus sp.
CTGAGGCGAAAGACATTCGTCGTGGTCGACTGCCAGTTGTTGATCACGCCGCCGACGTCGGCCCAGGCGTGGTTGTTGCCGACGGCGCGGAGCTGCAGCATGCCAACGCCGTTGGTCTGCACGCCCGCGCGGTTCGGATCCGCATCGAGCGCGCTGGTGCCCGTGCCGCGCACGTAGGCGATGCGGCTGTCCGTCGGCCCGAGGTGGCCGAGGTGATACGTGGCGTTGCCCGTCTCGTAGGCGGCGTCAATTTCCGTGCGACGGTTCTTGAAGGGGACAAAGCGAATCGCGCCCGCGTAGCCCTCCAGATCGCGACCCTGCCGCTGGTGCCACTGCTCGACCTCGGACTTGATGGCATTGACGCGCAGTCCGAGGCGCTGAGGGACAATGGGCACGTTGAAGTCAGTTGAAAAGCGCTGCGTGCCGAAGCTGTCGTAGCGCACCTGCAGCTCGGCGCGTTTTTGCAACGTCGCGCGCTTGCTCCCGATATTGATGATGCCGCCCGCGTCGACGTCACCATAGGCGAGCCCGCCCGGGCCCCGGCTGAATTCGATGCGCTCGGTGTTGAAGGAGTCGGTGGCGAGATACCACGGGAAGCCGTCGCGCAGCTGGCGCACGGTGGCCAGCCCGCGGATGTTGACCTGGTTGCCGCCGCGGTTGCCGACGACCGCGCCCACGGTGCCAAGATCGTTGGCGATGTTTTCCGCGTTGGTTGCGAAGTTGACCGCGTCGAAATAATTGTTGAACGCCAAGTCCGCGATGAATTCGCTCGTCATCACGGAAATCGAGTTCGGGAGATTTTCGAGTTTCTCGTTCGTGCGCGTGCCGGACATCGCGGACGACGCCGTGTAGCCAGTGTCGGCTTCGCTGCGCACCTCGAAGACGGAGAGCACGACGGTCTCACCCGAAACCGGCGGTTCCTTCGCGGCCGGCTGGGCCGACTGGGCGAGCACGAGCACGGTCAAAAAAAACTGCGGCAGGACGGTGCCCAGCAGCGAGGCACGAGGGAAAGCATTCATGATCGGGGATGGCGGGACTCCGGTCCGGCGCCTTGGGTTACCTCGACGAAATGCAATTCACGCGACCGCGCAAGCGCGCAGACGAATCAGCGCGGAAGACCGGTCACTCCTTCCCCGACCGGCTGCGCCCGCGCACCCGCCGGGGAATAGAGCCACGCGGCGCCGCCCATGATCGCCACCCGCCCGCCGTGCAGCCACGCGATCGACGCATGGGCGAGCGCGGGCACCGTCTCGATACCAGCACCACCCGCTGCCCGCCGCCTAGGCTGCGGTGCCGCAAACCCTTGTTTCGTGGCGTGGCGGCTGACTTCCGTGGTGTCTTCTTTTCCACGTCGACGGTGGTCGCGGGTCTTATTTGTCCGCGGCCCGCTCGGGTTCGACGCGGATCAGCCACGTCCAACTTTTCCCGGGGGCGATCACGATCTGGCCGCTCTGTGTGTTGAGCGAATTGTGCACGCCGATGATGGGCTCGGGACAGAAATAGCCCTCGGCCGCGGCCCCCCAGAGGTTGAACTGGACGAACGGCTGCGCCGGCGTCGATTGCGCGCGATGGCTCAGCTTGACGCCGAGTCCGCCAGCATCGGTCACCCGAAACCACGGCTCGCCCTCGTAGGCGCCGACCGCCATCGCGGGCACGAGCTGCTGTTTCGCCAGGGGCGTCGCCGGCGGAAAGCCGCGCTCGCGCGTCGTGCCGTCGGGCGCGCCGTTGCTCCCGCGCAGATATTCGAAACGCGACGGACTCTCGATCGTGAAACCGTCCGCCGCCGATCCGGCGAGCAGGGGCACGGCGAAACCGATGTGGTTGCCGATCGAGAAAAACATCGGCGCTGCGTTTTCCGCCGCCGCTTTCACCTCGTGGTGGATTTCTACTCGGCCTTCGGTCACGCGGTAGATCACGTGGAAGGCGAAGCCGAAGGGATAGTGCGCACGGGTGTCCGCATCGTCTTTCAACACCAACTCGACGGCGGCTTCCGTTGCGTTCGCCCAGGTTCGCACCACCTGCCAGGGCTTCAGGCGCGCGAAGCCGTGCTGCGGCATTGGGTAGCGTTTCCCTTGGTAGTCGTAGGCGCTTTCGACTTTGCCGTTAACCGGAGTCGCATTCGCCGGAACGCTCGAACCGACCGCCGGCCAGAGGATCGAGGCCTTACCGCGAAACCCGGAAGCAGGCCGGTAGACTCGCCCGCGATAAAGCAGCTCGACCCAGCGGCCGTGGAACTCGACCGCCAAGCCGGACAACTCGCCGCCTTGCGTCGGCGCAACCGCGACCTCGAGGCGGCTCGTTTCATCGCGCAAGACAAGGAGCGGTATTTTCTCCGCCGTCGTCGCTTCGTGGAGCGAATAACGCGGCGAGATGGCCGCCACCACCGTTGATCCGGCACCAGCGCTCAGTGCGATCGCGCACCAAGTGATTCGAGCCCAAAGGATCATCGGGAAAATGCTTTCGTAACTCGGCGAACACGGCCGTCTTCCTTGGTCATGAAAAACAGGTCGCCCGTTTGTTCGTCATAGCCGATGCGGAGGTGCGCCCGCTTCGTGTGCGACAGCGCGGCAATGCTGCTCGCGACGCCCTCACGCTCGACGTTCAGCTCGTAGACTTTGGCGTCCGACAGTTTCTCATCCATCCGCATGAAGAAGAGCCGGCCGGTCACGATATCGCCGAAGATGTATTTGTGCTGCAGCGCTTCGATTGGACCGCGGTAAACAAATCCGCCGGAGATCGCCCGGCCATCGGTGTGATCGTAGGCGCCGAAGGGCAGACGATACGGCGCCAGCTCGGCGGCCGTCGCGGGTTGGACGAACTTGGCGTCCTTCATGACATCGACGCGCGCCCGGCCCTCGATCCTGTTCCAGCCATAGTCACCACCCTTCTCGATCAGATTGATTTCTTCGACATTCGACTCGCCAATATCGGCCAAGAAGAGCCGTTTTCCATACGAGAGGTCCCAGCACATGCGGTGCGGATTGCGAAATCCGTAAGCCCAGATTTCCGGACGCGCCAACGGATCTGCACTCTGCGCGAAGGGATTGTCGGCCGGAATCCCATAGCCGCCGGCCGGGGCGTTCTTCCCGCGCGGGTCGATTCGCAATAGCGTGCCGAGCAGCGAGCGCGGCGTGTGGGAGAGTTCGGGCATCTTCAAATTCACTGAACCGCCGTCGCCGACGCCGATGAAGAGGAGGCCGTAGTCCAAATCATTCCGATCGGTCACCGGCGCGAACGCGATGTCCTGGCAGCCGTGCGCCGTCGTGGGTGTCTTGAGCCGCAGGACTTCGCGGCGGATCCCGGCGAAGCGCTCGGCCGTCGGGTCGCTGACGTGCCATTCCGACAAGATCCAATAGAGGGGCGGAGTGCCTAGGTTCGGGATGACCACCTGCTCATACCAAGATTCATTGATGGCGGGCTTGCTCGGCGTGATCTCGGCGTGCGTCGTGTAGAACAGGCCGTTGCTCAGAAAATCGGGATGAAACGCGAAGCTGCCCAAGCCCGTGGCGATCCCCGGCTCGAAGACGAAGGCGGGGAACTGGCCGCGGATGTCCAGAAACACGGCGACCTTCCGGTCCATCACTCGGTAGATCACGCCCATTTGATCGCTGATGAAAACCGCGCCGTCCTTCCGGGGACTGCTGCGCAGCGTGGCGATGCCCTTGTCGGGCCGGCGATTCGGCGCGAGCGGGATTTGCGTCCACTCCTCCAACTCGATCACGAGGGAGGATTTTTCCACCGGCGGGATGAGTCGGACCTCCTTTCCCGTCGGCGGCGTGAGATCGACGGCCAAGGGCGTGAGCTTGGATTTATCCGTTTCGCTTTCGATGTGAGCCAAGATCGCCACGAGCTGCTCTTCCGGCAAAGCCTCAAACGGCGGCATCACGACTTTGTAGCGACGGAAAAGTGCGTTCGCGCGCAAGTTCCCCGCCTCGATGACGGCGGCCGGATTACGGATGTGCCGCAGGAGCTCCGCCTGCGTGAGCACGAGGGTCACTCCGCCGAGGGGCGGACCGATGCCATCGCGGTCCAATACATGGCAGGAGGCGCAGAGCTGTGTGAAGAGTGTCCGCCCTTGCCCGAGGGTCGCCTCATCGCGCGGATAATTCGGCGGAGGCGAGAGAGACGGAGGCGCTGCCGGTGTAGGCGCTTGGGCTGCAAAACCGGCCGAGCCGACAGCACCCAGGGCGACAAGCTTGCGAAGGCGAAGGAGGATTTTAGGGAGATTCACGGGGTATCAATGGAGCGCTGATCGGCAAGCAGCTCCAAAACTCTCGTCGCTCGTGCCGTCCGGACGCGAGCGAAAGAATCGACGGAGCCCGGGGCGGATTCGCGAAAGTCGGTCCGTCGCGACCAAGATCGAATGACGCACTCACCAAAACCTGGTCGATTCGCCCCCTCAGGGCATCGAGAGCCCGGTGAACTTGCGTCGATCTAGTGGACCCCAAGCTAGATGGCAGTGATGTCCTGAGGTTTTTGGTTTTCGAAGGCCACCGGGGAGAGGGAAGTCTAACCGGGTTTCAAGGCCCATTGCACGCATCGCGACCCAGCGTTTTAGTTCTGAATTCCCGCGCTTTTCAGAGTAGAAACGTAGAATTTTGCCGCGTCAGATTTGAGTTTGGCGAGCTCCGCCGGGACCATATACATCATGTGGCCGCCTTCGTAAAAGGTCTGGCTGATGTTGCCGCGCACCGCGGGATCGAGGCCCATCTGGCGGACGGTGTAGTCGGTCGCGAAGAACGGGGTCGCGAGATCGTAATAGCCGTTCGCGATCCAGACCTTGAGGTTCGTGTTGCGGCTCATCGCCTGGTGCAGCATCTCCGAGGTGTTGAGATATTCGTTCTGCACGTTGTTGTAGTTCCACGGGCGCACGTCGCCGGTCAGCGCATTATACGGCAGGTCACTCTCGTATTTGAGTTCGCGGCGCACGTAGTCGTTGAAGCACGCCGTGTAGCTGCCGAAAACCGCCTCGTAGCTCGGATCGAATTCCTGCCGACCCGCGGTGCCGGGGGCGTAGCGGATGCCCGTGAGCCGGTTGTCGTAGCGACCGACCGAGCGGTTTTGCTCCTCGAGCAGTTTGGTCGTAAATGTGCCGATATCGATGCGCAGGTTGCGCTGGAGCACAAACGCCTCCGGTAACCCGATGAGCGCCGCCAGCTCTTTCGCGAGCGCGGCTTTCTCGGCGGCCGGCAGCGCATCCCCCCGCATGAGGGCGGGGGCATATTTTTCTTGCACAAATTTTTGCGCCGCCGCCAGCGCCCCGCGCAAATCCCCGGCGCCGAGCGCGCCACCGAGTTTCTTGTGATACCAGGCGCCTGCGGTGTAGGTCGGGAGAAAAAGCGTGTAGGGCAGATCGTTGCCGGGCGTAAAGCGGGCGGTCGCGAAATTCATGATCGAGGAGAGGAGCGTGACCCCGTTGAGATACAGCCCGTAGCGATCCTGCAGGTAATCGCTCAGCGCCGAGGCGCGCGTGGTGCCGTAGCTCTCCCCAATGAGAAATTTCGGCGAAGGCCAGCGGGCGTTGCGCGTCGTATAGAGGCGGATGAAATCGCCAACGGACGCGACGTCCTCGTTGAAACCGTGGAACTGATGCGGATCCTCGCCCGTCGCGGCGCGGCTGTAGCCGGTCGAGACCGGGTCGACAAACACCAGGTCGGTCTCGTCGAGCCAGCAATGTTCGTTGTCGGCCATCCGGTAGGGCGGCGGCAGCGATTCGCCTTTTTCCGTCATGCGCACGCGCTTGGGGCCGAGCGCGCCCATGTGCAGCCAGATCGACGCCGAACCCGGACCACCGTTGAACGAAAAGGTCACCGGCCGCTTTGCCGGGTCGACCTTGTCGTCGGCCGTGCTAATTTTGGTGTAGGCCATGAAAAACAGATTCGCCTTCGTCTTTTCGTTCTTCGCGTCCTTCATCGCCATGTAGCCGGCGGTCGCCTTGTATTTGATCACTTTGCCGCCGAGCTTGAGTTCATGCTCGGTGATGGAGAGGACGGGCTCCTTTTCTTTTTCGTCTTTCTTGTCGCCGGCTTTCGCGTCGCCGGGCTTGCCATCAGTGGTCGAGGCCGTCGCCGCAACGGCGGGAGCACCTTCCGCCCCGCCGCGGCCGCCGCGGCCGCGGCCCTCTTGGGCGCGGGCCGGGACGGCGAGCAACGCCGATGTGAAGAGAACGAGCAGCAGGCGGAGGGTAGTTTTCATGAAGGGAAAGTGGGTTGAGTCGGAATTATTTTTTCAACTGTTCGTAGCGTTTTTTATATTTTTCGTAGAGTCGGGTCTGCCGGTTGCCGAGGTCGATCCGCGCCCCGTCGATGAACGCGATTTCAACCTTGGTCGGAATTTCCAGCGGATCGCCATCGGTCACGATCAGAGTGGCGCGTTTGCCGGCTTCGATCGAGCCGAGTTCGCCACCCACCCCGAGGAGCTGCGCCGGGTAGAGCGTCACGGCCTTCAACGCCTCCGCGGGTGGCAGGCCGTAGGCCGCGGCCTTGCCGGCCCAGTAAGGGAGATTGCGCTCATTGGACGCACCGTCGTTGGCGATGCAGAAACGCACGCCGGCCGCCTGAAGCTTGGCGGAGTTCGCGTAGGCCGCGTCAAACGCGTCCTCCCGACGCAGCGGCAGATCCGTGACGGAGGTCACGATCACCGCGACGTCGCGCGCCTTCAGCAAATCGGCCACCCGCCACGCGTCGATGCCACCGACAATCGTGATTTTCAGATTCTCCTGTTTCGCCCACGCGACGGCCGCCTCGATTTGTTTCACCTCATCCGCCTGCACGAAAACCGGCAGCGCCCCGCGCAGCACGGGGATCATGGCCTCCCAGCGGGCGTCGACATCGATGGCTTTGCCCGCGCCTTCCTTTGCCTTCAAGTAGGCTCGCGCGGCGGCGAAGGTGTCGCGGAGCTTGGTGATGCGGGCATCGAGGGCGCGCTGCTGGTCCTCGGCGGGACTGGGGGAATTCGGCGCGCGGCTGATCGCCATCCTGGGCCAGCTCACATGCAGGGCGACAGTCGGACGAATCGTGAGATCCTCCCACGTCCAGCCGTCCATGCGAATTAACGTCGACATGCCCGCGATCAGGCCGGCGGTCTGCGGCACGCTCAGCACGGTGAGAATCCCGTTGGTGCGTGCGACCGGGATCATCTCGCTGTCGGGATTGATCGCGGGCTGGGCGCGGACGTTGGGGTTGATCAGGCCGGTCTCCGCGAGATCCACGGTGGACCGCACGGCGCCGATCTCGGTCAGGCCCATCCCGGACGACGCCGCGATCAGGCCGGGGTAAATGTGCTTGCCGGTCACGTCGAGGACGGTCGCACCGGCGGGCGCGGCGACCTTGGCGCCGATGGTTTGGATTTTCCCGTCGGCGAACAGCAGGTCGCCGCGGACGTCGGCACCGCTGACGGTGTGAATCGTCGCGCCCCGCAGTAAGACCGGGACGGATTGTTTCGGCGCGGGAATGTTATCAGACGCGCGGATGACGACGGCCGCACCGGCGAACACGAGGACGGAGAGAAATTTACTGGAGCACATGGGTGGAGCAGTTAACGGAGTTCTGGCCGTCGTGGTAGATGGATTGATATTGCAGCGCGTGCCGCGCCTCGAGCTCTTCGAGCCAGAGTTGCACGAACGGTTTGTCCGGCGGCGGCGGGCGTGGCGCGCCGGCCTCCGCGGCGCCGCCCGGGCCGGCGCCGGCGGTGGCCAGGTTTCGGCCGCGCTCCGCGAGTGCCTTCTGCACGAGGGCCTCGCGCTCGACCTGCGCGGAGGCGCGCATCGCCGAATCCTCGCCCAGTTCGAAGTAGCGGCGCCCGTCGATCCAGGTCTGCTCGCACCGCGCATACGTCGACAGCGGGCTGGCGCTCCAGATGACAAAGTCGGCGTCCTTGCCCGCTTCGAGCGAGCCCACGCGATCGTCGATGCGGAGCTGCTTGGCGGGGTTGAGGGTCACGAATTTTAGCGCTTCCTCGGCCGGCACGCCGCCGTATTTCATCGCCTTGCTCGCCTCGGTATTCATCCGGCGCGCCAAACCAGCGTCATCCGAGTTGAAGGAGACCACGACACCGGCCGCGCGCATGAGCGCGCCGCCCTGCGGAATGGCGTCGATGACCTCGTATTTGTAGTTCCACCAGTCGGTGAACGCCGAGGCGCCCGCGCCGATCTTCGCGATTTGGTCGGCGACCTTGTAGCCCTCAAGAATGTGCTGAAACGTCGCCACGGTGAGGCCCAGCTTTTCCGCCAGACGGATAAACATCAGCACTTCGTCCTGCCGGTAGGAGTGGATGTGGACGACCCGTTCGCCATGCAGCATCTCCACCGCAGACTCGAGGCGGAGATTGCGGCGTGGAGCGTAGGTCAGCTTGCCTTCCCGCCACTCCTGCTGCGTGCGCTCGTAGTCCCGCGCCTGCTGAAACGTGTCGAGCATCACCTGCTCCACGCCCATGCGGGTCTGTGGGTAACGGGTCGACGGCGGCGAAGCGCTGGACTGCTTCACGTTTTCGCCGAGCGCGAACTTCACGCCGGGCTTGGCGCCCGCATATTTCAGCGTCTCGGGCAGCCCGCCCCAGCGGAGCTTGATGACTTGATTTTGCCCGCCCATCGGATTCGCGGAACCGTGCAGGATGTTCGCCACCGTGAGCCCACCGGCGAGTTCGCGGTAAAGGCCGATATCAGTCGCATCCAGCACGTCGCCCACGCGCACTTCAACCGTGACCGCGCTCGTCGCCTCGTTGATCCCGCGCGAAATCGCCGTGTGCGAATGGCAGTCGATCAGCCCGGCGGAAACGTGCTTGCCCGCCGCGTCGATCATCGTCGCACCCGGCGGCGCCACGAGTCCCTTGCCAATTTTTTCAATCTTGCCCGCGTGAATCAGCAGATCGCCGCCCTCGATCCGGCCCAGCGGACCGCTGGTCCACAGCGTCGCGTTTTTCACCAGCAGCCACTCGGGCTGCACCGGCGGCCCCTTGCGGCCAAGCACGCCCGCGGGATAGGCGTCGGCCGTCGCAAAGAATTTCTCCTCCACCTTCCGCTCCGCTCGCGCCGGAGCCGCCGCGACCGCCTGCCGCGTCGCGCTCCAGCGAAACGCCGCGCCATCAGGCAGCAGGCCCGTGCCACTGATCTCCTCGTCGGTCACGTGACCGGCCAGCCGCACGGTGCCATCCTTCCCGCCAAACAGCTCGACCGCCGGCAACAGCGTCACGTCGCGGCGCGTCACGGTCAGCGGCGCGTCCTTGTCCCCAAATCTGGCGCGGGGCCGGGTCGCGGTGCGACCGTCGATTTTTAGTTCGCCCGGTGGGTTCGCGGCCGCGGTGCCCGCCGTCGCCGGCAGCCCGGTCCAGACGATCTTCCACGTGCCGCGCACATCGACCTTTTGCGACGCGTCCGTCTCAAAGCGATCGCCGTCGACCCACACCGCGGAAATTTCCGCGGTGCTGTTGGCGGCGAACAGATCGCCAGTCGCCACCACGAAGTTGGCGATCCGACCGGTCGCGAGCGTGCCGACGAGATCCTCGAGTCCGAGGAATTTCGCGGGCGCGGTCGTGAGGGCGGCGAGCGCGGTCTCGGGCGCGAGGCCGCGTTTAACCGCGAGCCGGAGGTTGGTCCAGAACTGCGTCTCAGGCGTGCGCAGGCCGGCGCTGGTGAGCGCGAACGCCACCCCGCGCGCCGCGAGTTTGCCCGCGTTGGCCGGGGCGAGCTCCCAATGCTGAAGCGTGGCGAGCGCCACATCGCCGGCCTTGTCGGGCGTGTCGACTTCGGGCGCGGCCGGAAAATTCAGCGGGAGGATCAGCGGGGTCTTCGCCGCGGCGAGCGCATCGGCCATGCGATACTCGGTGCCCGTGCCGCGGATCACGAGGCGCAGCTTGAACTCATCGCCGATCTTTTGCGCGCGAAGCAGATCGAGTTCATCCTGCGCGCTGATTACAACCGGCAGTCGACCCGTGGTGACGGACTCCAAGGCCGCCAGCGAGGCGTTGGCCTCGGGCCGTTCCGCCCCGGCCGATTTGAGCTCGGAGAATTTTTTCCACGACGCGGCGTGCCACTGCGCGTCGAGCAACGACTGCCGGATGAGCGCGATGGCGCCCATCAGCGAACCCGGATAACCTTGCTCGCGCGCCCCGCCGAGCTCGAACGCCACGTGTTGGGCGAGGTTGCGGCGCACGAGCGCCGCATTCGGATTCTTCCCATTGAGGCTAACGAGGGCGCTCTGGCCACGAAACACCCCGCGGCCGGATGTGACCACCGCGGTCGTAAAGCCCAGCTCGCGCAGTCTGGCGTCGGCTTTGTCGTCCGCGACAAACATCCGCGCCACCTGCCGCTCCGGCGTGACGCGCGGATTCCACGAGCGGGCGGCCTCATCGGCGACCGGGGTCTCGGTCACCGGTGCGGCCACGGCGCCGCGGCCACCGCGACCGCCGCGAGGGGCGCCCGCCACGGCGTCGACCCGCGTGGCGGCGGACTTTAGCGCGGCCGGCAAGTGGGCGTCGGTCTCGGACTCGACGAAACCGGCGTAGATGGTCTTCCCCTCGACGGGCCAGAGGCGGGCATCGGCGGGGATCTTAACCTCGGCTTCGGGGCCGACGGCGGCGATGACGCCATCGCGCAACACCAGCGTGCCGCGTTCAATCACCTGGCCGGGCGCGGTGATGATGCGCGCGCCGGTAATGGCATGGACGCGCGGCGTGGCATCGCGCAGGCCCTCAATCGGTGCCGTGGGAATCTGCGCGCGCAGCCCGGCAGCGGTGAAGCACAGCGCGTGGCCCAGGAAAAAAAGTGCCAGCCTGCGGCTGGCACGGGGGAGACAAAAGCAGGTTTGCACAGAATAGAAGCGCATGGGGTGGAGTCGCCGCGCGAAAGCGGGGCGCAGGGAGGCAACGGTCGGCGTCTGACACTGGCAACTCCGTTTTTCGCGCGCCCCGGCGGCGACGGCGCACGGCCGGCGGCCCGCGAAATATTTCCGTCACCTTTTTTACCTCGCCGCGTCTTTGCGCTCGCGCCGTGATGCCACACCGCGCCGGGCCCGCATCGCCCTGGGGTTCGCGATTGCCGATGCCCTTGTTTTTCTCCCACCCTTCCCTTCCTTCCACTCCAACGTCATGGCCAAATCAAAAAGCTACGGTAGTTTCATTTTCCTCGCAGTCGTGGTCCTTGCGGGCGCGGGCGGCGCTTGGTATTACTTCGATGTCAAGACTGACAAGCAGCCCGAGTTCCAGACCACGAAGGTAACGCGCGGCGACATCGTGATGTCCATCACGGCCACCGGCGACCTCCAGCCGGTCGTAAGTGTCGATGTCAGCTCGCAGATTTCCGGGCAGGTCAAGGAAGTGTTGGTGGATTTCAACTCGATCGTGAAATCCGGCGACGTCATGGCCCGCATCGATCCGGCCACGTATGACCAACGCCTCGCCCAGGCCCTCGCCGACCTCGCCTCCGCCAAGGCCAACAACCAGCTCACCCGCCTCAACGCCGGGCGCACCACCGACCTCTTCGACAAGAAACTCGTTTCCCGGCAGGAGCTCGACAACGTCGAGGCCCAACTCGCCCAGTCCGACTCCACCATGCTCACCCGCACCGCGGCCGTCGAAAACGCGAAGCTCGATCTCGCCCGCTGCACCATCAGCGCGCCGATGGACGGCATGGTGCTCGACCGCAAGACGGACAAGGGCCGCACCGTCGCCGCGAGTCTCAACGCCCCCGTCCTTTTCACCCTCGTGAACGACCTGACGAAAATGCAGATCAACGCCGCCGTCGCCGAGGCTGACATCGGCTCCATCGCCGAGGGCCAGGAGGTGAAGTTTACCGTCGACGCGTTTCCCAGCCGCACGTTCGCGGGCAACGTCCGCCAGGTGCGCAATGCCGCCTCGGCCAACCAGAGCGTGGTCTCCTACGCCACGATCATCGACGTCGCCAACGAAGACTTGAAACTCAAGCCCGGCATGACGGCCAACGTCTCAATCATCGTCGCGCAGAAATCCGGTGTCCTCGCCGTGCAGAACAGCGCGCTCCGCGTCCGGCTCCCGCAGGAACTTCAACCCAAGCCCCCGGCCGCGGCCCCGGGCGTGGCCGCCGCCAAGGCCGGCACGGCGACCGCCGCCGCCATGACTGACGAAGAGCGCATGCGCGCCACCTTTGAAATCATGCAGGCCGTCGGCTTCCAACGCGGCTCGCCGGCGACGTCCGAGATGATCGAGAAAGCGAAAAAACTCGCCGTCGAAAAGAAACTTGATCCCGACCTCATCGCGGCGCGTTTCGCGATGCCCGGCGGCCGCGGCGGCAAAGGCAAAGGCGGCAGCAGCGGCAGCGGTGGTGGTGGTGGCGGCGGCCGCAACGCCAGTGGAATCAGCACTACCGTTGTCGAACGCCAGCTCTTCAAATTCGTGGCCAGCGCTGATTCTCCTGAAAAGAAAATCGGCCCAGTCAAAGTCCGCCTCGGTATCTCGAACGGCTTCACCACCGAGGTGCTCGACGGTCTCGTCGAGGGCGACGTCCTCATCACGTCCGTGGTTATGCCGGGCGCACCGCCCCCTGTCCTCCAGGCTCCGTCCAGCACCCAGAATCCCTTTGGCGGTGGCCGCCCGCCCGGGATGCCGCCGGGCATGAGTGGCGGCGATCGTGGCCGCGGACGCTGAACCGCTCCCTCTCCCACTTCGCCCGCTCCACTCCGATGGCTCCCGTCGTCCAAATTCAGAACATTCATAAGGTCTACGACTCCGGCGAGGTGCCCGTGCACGCTGTCCGCGGCGTCTCCCTCGACATCCAAAAGGGCGAGTTTGTCGCTCTTATGGGCGCCAGCGGCTCGGGCAAATCGACGCTGATGAATCTCCTCGGCTGCCTCGACCGGCCCACCAAGGGCGTCTACAAGCTCGACGGCATCGACGTCGCCCAGCTCGACAAGAATGAGCTCGCGGATTTGCGAAACCAGAAACTCGGTTTCGTTTTTCAGGGTTTCAATCTCCTCGCCCGCACCACCGCCCTCGAAAACGTCGAGCTCCCCATGCTCTACGGCCGGCATCGCCGGGTCTCGGGCTCCGCGATTCGCGAACGCGCGATGCACTGCCTCGATATGGTTGGTCTCACGGACCGCGCCGACCATTTTCCGAACCAGCTTTCCGGCGGCCAGCAGCAGCGCGTGGCCATCGCCCGCGGGCTCGTCAACGAGCCCCAGGTCCTGCTCGCCGACGAGCCCACGGGCAATCTCGACTCGCGGACCTCCATCGAGGTCATGGGCGTTTTTCAACAGCTCAACGATCTGGGCATCACCATCGTCATGGTCACCCACGAGCTCGACATCGCGCGCTACTGCAAGCGCAACCTCATTCTTCGCGACGGCGTCGTCGTCCGCGATGAGCCCACCGAATTCCGGCTCAACGCCGCGGAAGAAAGGCTGAAGATGGGCGAGGCCGAGGTCGCCGCCAAGCTCACGGCTGCGCCGTTTGCCTGAGAATTTCCGACGGCCGAATTTCTATTTTAGATTTTCCCCGCCCGGCTCGCCCGCCCACCTCCACCCCACTCCCGAGTTTCTCCCTCCGCGATAAATCGCCATGCGCTTCACCACCACCTTTCTCGTCGCCCTCCGCGCCCTCCGCCGCAACACCATGCGGTCGATGCTCACCGCCCTGGGCATCATCATCGGCATCGGTGCCGTCATCACCACCGTCAGCATGGGCAACGGCGCCAAGGCCCGCATCGAGGCCCAGGTCGCCGCGCTCGGACGGAACATCATTACCGTTTATCCCGGCAACTTCACCTCCGGCGGCATGCGCGGCGGCTACGGTTCTGCGTCCACCCTTACCGCGGAGGACGCTGACGCCATCGCCGCCGAAGTCGCCGACATTGAAGGTGTCAGTCCCGAAGTCGACACCCGCAGCCAAGTCCTCGCCAACGGCCTGAACTGGAACACCAGGATCTATGGGGAATCGGCGGACTATCCCTACATCAAAAGCTGGCGCATCGCCGCCGGCTCGATGTTCGGCGAGCAGGATGTGAAGTCCCTCGCGAAAGTCGCGGTCGTCGGCAAGACCGTCGTCGACCAGCTTTTCCCCAACGAAGACCCCGTCGGCCAGACCCTCCGGATTCGCAACCTCCCCTTTCGGATTGTCGGCGTCCTCGACGTCAAGGGATTCAGCTCCTACGGCTCCGATCAGGACGACGTTGTCATCATTCCCTACACTTCTCACATGCGCCGGGTCTCCCGCACGACCAGCGTCGGAAAAATTCTCATCGAGGGCAGCTCGCCCGAGAAACTTGAGGTCGTAAAGGAGCGCATCACCGACCTCCTCACCCAGCGCCACAAGGGCCGCGAGCCCGACTTCACCGTCCGCACGCAGGAGGAAATCGCCGCCGCCGCCACCGAGACCTCGAAGACCATGACGCTCCTTCTCGGCGGCATCGCCCTTGTCTCCCTCGTCGTCGGCGGCATCGGCGTCATGAACATCATGCTCGTCTCGGTCACCGAGCGCACCCGCGAGATCGGCATCCGGCTCGCCATCGGCGCCCACGGTCGGGACGTGCTCCTGCAATTCCTGATCGAGGCCATTCTCCTCAGCGTGCTCGGTGGCGTGCTCGGCATTCTCCTCGGCATCGGTGCCTCGGAATTCGCCTCCGCCTATTTCGGCCTCCCAACCCTGGTTTCGCCGGCGTCCGTCATCCTGGCCGTCGCCGTGAGCACCGTGATCGGCATCTTCTTCGGCTTCTACCCGGCGCGGAAGGCCGCCGAACTCGACCCCATCGAGGCGCTCCGCTACGAGTAAGGCGGCCCGTTCACCTCCTTTTCCTCCAGGGCGCAATTTACTTTGCGCCCTTTTTTTGCCCGCGGAATTCTTGCTGCGCTGTCGTCGAAACCCGCCACAGTCCCACGCATGCCCGCCGCCCGCCGCGTTGTCCTGCTCACCGCGTCTCTCCTGCTCTCCGTCGTTGCGTCTGCTGCTCGAGCGGCCGCCCCGCCCACGCACGCCGGGTTCCGCCGCGTCGCCGAAGCCGCCTACGAGCGCAAGGATTTCGCGGCCGCCCGGGACGCTTACGCGGCCGCGCTGGCACTCCGCCCCGATTCCCCACGCTACCTCCACGGGCTCGCCGCCATGCAGGCCCGCACTGGCCGCGACGCCGACGCGCTCGCCACCCTCCGCCGCCTCGTCGCGCTTGGCGTCGCCACGCCGGTCGAACGGAATCCCGACTTTGCCTCACTCCAGGGCCAGCCCGCCTTTTCGGTCATCTGCAGCGCGCTCGCCACCAATCGCGCGCCCCAAGGTGAAGCTGACCTCCTCGCCGAACTCCCCGGGCGCACCGGCATTGTCGAGGGCCTCGCGTTTCGCGAACGGACCGGCGAGCTCTTCCTCGGCGACGTCCACCACCGGTGCATCTGGTCCCGCGACCGCGACGGCCGCCTCACCCGTTACAGCGCCGAAGACGAGGAACTCCTCGGCGTCTTCGGCCTCGCCCTCGACGAGCCCCGCCAGACCTTGTGGGCCGCCACCGCCGCCCTCCCCGAGATGAGTGGCTTCACCGCGGCGCAAAAAGGCCAGGCCGCCCTCGCCGCGTTCAGCCTCACCACCAGCGCCCTCACTCGGCTCTTCGCCGTCCCCGACGACGGCCGCGAGCACCTCCTCGGCGACCTGATTGTGGCCGGCAACGGCGCCGTTTATGTCACCGACAGTGTCTCACCAATTATCTGGCGCCTCGCGCCCGGCGCCGAGGAGCTGGAAAATTTCGTCGAGCATCCCGCATTCAGCTCGCTCCAGGGCCTCGTCCTCAAGGATCGCACTCTGCTCGTCGCCGATTACGCCAATGGTCTTTTCGCGATCGACCTCTCCACCTCCACCCCCGTCGTCCGCCCCCTGGCCCCGCCGGCCAACGCCACTCTCCTCGGGCTCGACGGCTTGGTCGCCGTGCCCGGCGGATTGGTCGCGGTGCAAAACGGCGTCACGCCCCAGCGCGTCGTTCGCCTCGCACTCACCCCCGATCTCGCGGCCGTCGCCAGCGTCACCGTCCTCGCCGCCGCCCTCCCGCGCTGCGACGACCTCGCGCTCGTCACGCTCGTCAACGACCGCCCGACCTTCGTCGCCCACGCCGGCTGGGATAATTTCGACCCCGCCAAGACCGCCCACCCGCCCGCCCACTCGGTCTTGATTTTTCAGGTCGGCGCCCCGTAACTTTTCCCCTGAATCGCTGTAATCCTGCTACATGATTTCCCGCCGTCTCGTCCTCGCTCTGGGTCTCGCCACCGCCGCCTGCGCCGCGCCGCTCGACGACGCCATCAAACTCTACGACGCCAAACAATTTCCCGCCGCCCGCGCCGCCTTCGAGCATCTCACCGCCGCCGAGCCCGCCAACGCCGTCGCCTGTTACTACCTCGCGCAAACGCTGCGCCGCCGCGGCGATGCCACCGGATTGGAAGAGGCCAGCAAATGGTTTGAAAAAGCCTCCACGCTGGCCCCGACGAACGCCACCTACCTCGCGGAGCACGGCACCGCGATGATGCTGCTCGCGCAGAAAAAAACCTCCATTTCCGCCGCCACCCGGGGCCGTGACTTGCTCGAAAAATCCCTCGCGCTCGACCCCGCCAACGTGGACGCCCGCGAAACCCTGTATCAATATTACCAGCAGGCGCCCTGGCCGATCGGCAGCAGTTCGAAGGCCACCGCCCAGCTCGAGGAAATCCGCCAGCGCGATCCCGACCGAGCCACCGTCATCCTGGTTTCTCAAAAGGTAAGCGCGAAGGACTACCCCGCCGCGTTCCAGCTCCTCGACGCCACACTCGCCAAGAACCCCGCCAATTACACCGCGCTTTATTTTTATGGCCGCACCGCCGCGATCTCCGGCCTGAACCTCGAGCGGGGCCGGGCGTGTCTGGAGCAATGCCTCACGCTCACTCCGCCCAGTTCCACCGCACCGGCACCCACCTTCGTCTGGAACCGTCTGGGCCAACTGCAGGAAAAGCTCGGCCACCGGACCGAAGCCCGCACCGCCTACGAGTCCGCTCTCAAACTTGATCCGACCAACCAACCCGCCGCGGACGCACTCGCAAAATTAAAGTAGCGGCCCCGCCGAAGAGAATCGCGCCGTCCAACATCGCAGTCTCGATCTGCGCGTCGGCCGTGGTGAATGGCTCAGCCTGCTTATTCCAATTCGCTTTCAAAATGAGTTTAACCGGCGTGGAGGCTCCGACAAATAACCGTTGTTTGCTCATCCTGAAGGCAACCTAGAATTACCATTTGAGAAAACAAACGGGTGCGAGTGCGGCGAGTGCGGCGAGTGCCGCGGCGACTTGGGCGGCGAAGACCGGAAAAGCGGTGCGCGGGGTTTGGGGTGCCCACTTGATCACGAAAAACGCCATGATCGGAACCTGTGCTGCCACCAGGAGTTGCCAGAGATGTGCCGCCGTGCCCTCGTCCGCCTGCGGAGCAGTGCCGAAGGCCGCGAGGTGAACGACCATGACCATAACGGCGATTAGCGACATCATGATCGGGAGGAAAGCGCTTGGACGCTTGAAGGTGCGGGAAATACTGGTCTCCGGGTCCATGCCGGTCCTCTTGTTTCGATGGCGCGCTCTATCGCAGGCTCACCGGTGGTATTGCTGAATCGCTATTCAAGCCGTCGTTTCCACGCCGGGTTCGTTGGGTTGGCGCGCCGCGTGTCGAAATAACCACGCCGATCCGGCAAACAGCAGGACGAAGCACGCATTCACCCCCAACACCCCCAAGGTAACCTCGGGCTTCCAGATAATCAGTGCGATTACGGCGACCAGCGCCTGAGCGAGTGCCGTTGCGCACAACGCGCGCGCCATTCCGCGCGGATGGAAGCGAGCGATCATTGCACCGATGAGTCCGACGGCGAGCACCCCGGCATACATCAAGTTAGCAGGATTTTTCTCTGTCCCGATGAGTCCGACGGCAAGGTTGATCCAGACCAGCAGGAGCGCGGCCGCGACCGTCATGCCGACGGCGACCCGGTGGGCAATCTGACCGGCCTTCCTCGTGGCCAGTTCATACGTGAGGCCAGTGCCAAGCAGGAGGACGCCAGCGACCGCGAAATCGGCCACGTCCCAGACTACCTCATCAGTAAACTGCATCGCCACGAGTGGCACCAGCAAAATTAACGCCGTCCCGAGGACGATGCGGATAATATTTTTACTCTGCTTCATGTGATCAGTGTCCCATCGGCGGGTGAAGGGTTGATGAAGGCACCGTGAAATCGGGATGAATTGATCAAGCCGCCGAACGTTCAAGCTGAGCCACGAGGGCCGAAGGCCCGAGTTGGCTCTGGCGCCTTGTTAGGCTTCTTGGATTCAGGAAGTAAGTGCAACATTCTCGGTGGATGGCCTACCATCAATTGAGCGTTGAGGAAAGATTCATGATTGGCGCGTTGCGGGGACGCGGCGGCGGCGTTTCCGAGATCGCGCGGGAGTTGAAGCGGCACCGGAGCACGATCTGGCGGGAGTTGAAGCGGAACCGCTCGCGGTATGATGGTGCCTACCGCGCACGTTGGGCGGAGGAGAAGACCAACGGTCGCCGTCGTCGCTCTCGGCGCAACCGCCGCTACGGGCCAGCTCATTTTGCGCCGATTGAGCGCCTGCTGCGGGAAGATTTCAGTCCGGAGCAGATCGTGGGACGCCTTCGGCTTGAGGGCGTGCGGATCATGAGCCACGAGACGATCTACCTGCACATCTGGGCGGACCGGGCGCACGGGGGCAGCCTCTGGCGCCATCTGCGCGGCGCCCGCAAGCTCAAGCGCAAGCGCTACGGGCACCACGACAGCCGCGGCCGCCTGGCCGGCAAGCGGATGATCACAGAGCGGCCCGCCATCGTCGAGCGGCGCTCCCGCCTCGGCGACTGGGAGATCGACACCGTGCACGGCCGCGGCCACCCCGCCGTCGTCACGGTCGTTGAACGCAGAAGCGGCCTCGTGCGCATCGGTCAGATCCCGCGCGTGGGCGCCCAGGAGACGCTGCGGCGC
>SIBG01000093.1 GCA_009695305.1 Opitutus sp.
CCAGCACTGGCTGGCAGAGCACAAAATCAAAACCATCTATATCACGCCGGCGAGCCCGTGGGAGAACGGCTTCGTCGAATCATTCCACTCCCGCTTCCGCGACGAATGCCTCAACCGCGAGCAGCTCTGGACGCTCTCCGAAGCCCGTGTCGTCATCGAAGACTTCCGCCAGGACTACAACGCCGAGCGGCCGCACAGCTCGCTCGGCTATCTCGCTCCGCAACGCTTCGTCGCGGAAAAATCTTTACCAAGCCCAAGCTCCGGGCCGGACCGCCAAGCCGGTCCGTCCCTCCGCTTAGGATTGCCAACCACCACCGCAGTCATCACATCAACCAACGCTGCGGACTAACATTCCACCTGGCCCAGTTTTCGGGACCCACTCAGGATGAGTGGGGGCCAACGATGGATGTCAGCGCCGCCGTCGCTGGCGAGTTCATTGTGCCCAAGCGGCCGGCGCATGCGGCGAATTGACACGCGCGCATTTTCGCGGCGGTCTTGCGGGTTCAGGCCCTCCATTCGTAAGGGGGACCACAACTCACGCCTACCATGTCGATGACTCCGCTCGAAGAACTCCGCCATTCGGCCTCGCACATCCTCGCGACGGCCATCCTCCGCCTTTTCCCGGAGGCCAAGCTCGACATCGGGCCGCCAACGGACACCGGCTTTTACTACGACATCGACCTCGAGCACAAATTCACGGCCGACGATCTGGTAAAGCTCGAGGCCGAGATGAAGAAAATCGCCGACGAGAACCAGCGTTTCGACCGCAAGGAAGTTTCCCGCGAGGAGGCGGTCGAGATCATCAAGTCGCGCGGCCAGGAGCGCTACAAACTCGGCCGGCTCGCCGACATTCCCGAGGGCGAAAAAATTTCGTTCTATGCCAACGGCGAGTTCATGGATCTCTGTGCGGGCACGCACGTCCGCTACTCCTCGAAACTGAAGGCGTTCAAGCTCCTCTCCATCGCCGGCGCCTATCACCGCGGCGACGAGAAGAACAAGCAGCTCCAGCGCATCTACGGCACCGCGTTCGCCACCAAGGAAGAACTCGCCCAACACCTCGAGCGCGCCGAGCAGGCGAAAGCGCGCGACCACCGCAAACTCGGGCGCGACCTGAAACTATTCCACATCGACGAAGATGTCGGCCAGGGCCTCATCCTCTGGACGCCCAATGGCTCGATTATCCGCCAGGAGTTGCAGGACTTCATCGGCGGCGAACTCCGCAAGCAGGGCTACTCGCAGGTCTTCACGCCGCACATCGGCAAGCTCGAGCTCTACAAGACCTCGGGCCACTTCCCCTATTACAAGGAGTCGCAGTTCTCGCCGGTGTTCGAAAACGAATCGCTGGCGAAAGCCCTCGGCGAAGGTTGCTCCTGCGCCGAAGCCTACGCGCGCCTCGATGGCGTGTCCGCGCAGCTCGCGGCGCAAATCAACGCCCGCACCGGCAAGGAAACCATCACGCCCGACCGCGTGCTGCCCGACGACCAGCTCCTCAACGGTTTCATGCTGAAGCCGATGAACTGCCCTCACCACATCAAGATCTTCGCGTCGCAGCCGCACAGTTACCGTGATCTTCCCGTGCGGCTCGCGGAGTTCGGCACCGTCTACCGCTGGGAACAGTCCGGCGAACTCAACGGCATGACGCGCGTCCGCGGCTTCACGCAGGACGACGCCCATCTTTTTTGCACCGAAGAACAAGTCGCTGCCGAAGTCCTCGGCTGTCTCGCCCTCGTGAAAGTCGTCCTCACCACGCTCGGCATGACCGATTACCGGGTGCGCGTCGGCCTCCGCGATCCCGACGGGAAGAAATTCGCCGGCAATCCCGAGCAATGGGACAAGGCCGAAGCCGCTTGCCGCGAAGCCGCGAAGTCCCTTGGCGTCCCCTTCACGGAAGAGCCCGGTGAAGCTGCGTTCTACGGCCCGAAGATCGACTTCGTCATCAAGGACGTGATCGGCCGCGAGTGGCAGCTCGGCACCGTGCAGGTGGACTACGTGCTCCCCGTGCGCTTCGACCTCACCTACATCGGCGCCGACAACGGCAAGCACCGTCCGGTGATGATCCACCGCGCGCCCTTCGGCTCGATGGAGCGTTTCTGCGGCGTGCTCATCGAGCACTTCGGCGGCGACTTCCCCGCGTGGCTCGCACCCGAGCAGGTCCGCCTCGTCCCGATCAGCGACAAACTCAACGACTACGCCCGCGCGTTTCTCACCCGCCTCAAGGCCGAGGGCTTCCGCGCCACCATCGACGAGCATTCCGATAAACTCGGCGGCAAGATCCGCCGCGCCGAGCTCGACAAGGTGCCTTACACGCTTGTCCTGGGCTACAAAGAAGCCGAGACGCAGAGCGTGTCTGTCCGCAGCCGCGCCCGCGGTGACGAAGGCGTGATGACGGCCGACGCCTATCTGGCGAAGCTCAAGCTCGAGGTCGCCACCCGCGCGCTCCCCAACAAAAAGCCAGTCTGAGCACTCTCGCGACTGGGCGCGGGCGGCGGCGCTCCGTGCGTCTCGCCACCGCCGATTTTCGGCGGCGTTTTTTTTGCGTTGAACCGTCTCGCGTCACATCCAAGACACGTGTCCTCAGAGAGTCGGATGTCCCGGACCCCCTGCCCGCTTTCCCCCAGCGCCATCCCCTATGAAAACCACCGAAAGTTTGTCACTCACCCTGCGCCGCGTCGGCTCGCTGCAGTCCGCCCTGTTCCTCTTCGTGATTTCTTATTCTTGGGCGCAGGTCGCGTCCGCGCCCAACGCCGCCACCCTCGCCAGATACGACCAGAACAAGAACGGTCAACTCGACGCGGCCGAGGTTGCCGCTATGGAGGCCGACCTTAAGAAAGCCGTGCCCGTGGTGACGACGGCGGCCGCGAGCGCAGTCGGCGAGACCGTGCAGCTCTCGCCCTTCGAGGTGGTGTCCGACACCAAGGGCTACTACTCCGCCAACACGATGTCCGGCACCCGCTTCAACTCGAAGCTCGAGGACCTCGCCTCCTCCGTCACCGTCATTACGAAGGAGCAGATGGCGGATTTCGCGATGCTCGATATCAACGACATCTTCCTCTACACCGCGAACACCGAGGGCACCGGCACCTACACGGACTTCGTCGTCGATCGCAACGGCAGCATCTCCGACAACGTGCAGCTGAATCCGACGAATGCGAACCACGTGCGGGGCATCGCGCCGGCCAACGTTTCCCTCGGCAACATGGAGACGATGAACCGCGTCCCGGTCGATCCGATCGCCGTCGACGCGATCGAAGTCAGCCGCGGGCCCAACGCCAACGTCTTCGGCCTCGGCAACCCGTCCGGCACGCTCAACCAAGTGGCGGCTTCCGCCAACCTCACGCGCGACCGCTCCCAAGTGCAGTTTCGCGCCGACAGCTACGACGGCTATCGCGCCAGCCTCGATGTGAACCGCGTGCTGATTAAGAACAAACTCGCCGCGCGCTTCAGCGAAGTTTTCCAGCACGATGGCTACATCCGCAAACCTTCCGGCACGAACACCGTTCGCTACAATGGCATGGTCAAATACCAGCCATTCAAGACGACGACCCTCGCGGCGGCCTACTCGTTTTACCGGCTGAACGGCAATCGCCCGAACGCGCTGCCGCCGCGGGACAACATTTCCTACTGGATCGCGAACGGCCGGCCCACGTGGGATCCCGTTACCCAGCAGGTTCACATCAACGGCGCCACGGTCGGCACCTTCACCGCCGCGACCTACAACGGCCCCGATTATTTCAGCGCCGCGCTGCTCGGCGAGACGCACAACCAAATGTTCATCGACCGGAGCGGGCTCGCGTATTGGTCGATGCCTAATGGCACCAGCAACACCACGCCGCTGCCTGGCACGACCGTCGTCGGCCCGACCTCGGGGGCCCAAGCGAACCATTTCCTCCAGACCACCGGGATCGCTGGCGCGACCGGCACCGCCGCGAAGCCGGCTGCGCAGCCGCTCTTCACGACGACGCCAACGATCAGCGACAAAAGCATCTACGACTACACGTCCGTCAACCTCTCGGCGCCCAACCGGCTCATCGACCGCACACTCACGACGAACGTCCAGCTCGATCAAATTTTCTTCAACACCCCGCGGCAGACCCTCGCCGTGCAGTTCGCGCTCATGCGCGAAGACGCCCAGCGCTACGCGCGCAACCTCATCGGCATCGCCAACGATCTCGGCCAGTCCGGCCAGCTCGAAATTGATCCCAACGAACGGCTCCTCGATGGCACGCCCAATCCGTATTTCCTGCGGCCCTTCATTGGCACCGACAAGCCGCGCACGGTGCTGGTGCCCGCCAAGTGGGACACCTACCGCGCCCAGCTCGCCTACAAACTTGATCTCACCCATGAGCCAGGCCTGCTCCACTGGCTCGGCTCGCACCAGCTCACCGGCTACGACGAATACAAATACCGCATCAACCGCCAGTATTCCTTCCGCGACGTGATCACGTCAGCGAACCCGTGGATCCCGCCCGGCGTTTACCGCGCGAACCAATCGCAGCCCGCCAATGTGCCCGCGAACATCATCTTCACGCAAGGTTTCAGCCGCTACTACGTCAGCGACAACCGGGGCACGCACGTCGACTACGCTCCGCAGGAATACAACTTCGGCACTTACCCCTTCGTGTGGGGCAACGCCGTCACCAACGTCTGGAACCGGGAGCCCACGACGCTCGGACTCGGCGCCTCGACCGACTCGTCGGGCGGCGGCTCCAACACCAAGCAGATCTTGAAGACCGCGGGTGCCGTCATCCAAAGCCACTTCCTCCACGACTCGCTCGTCACCACCATCGGCCGGCGCGAGGACAAGGTTTATTCCAAGTTCGGCAACCTGACCCCGCAGTTGCTCAACACCGACGGCCTAACGTTCAATTATCCGCTGATCAACAGTTGGACGCCGGGCGACTACCGCTTCAACAGCGGCAAGACCACCAACGTCCAGTTCGTCCTGCGCCCGTTCCGCGAATTACCGTTCTTCAAATCCATGGAAACCAGCGGCCAACATTTTCTGGCGGGCGCGCTGCGCGGACTGTCGCTGAACTTCAACAAGTCCGACAGCTTCACGCCCACGACGCCCGCGCAGGATTTGTTCCTCAACCCCCTGCCGAACCCCACCGGCCAGGACCGGAGTTGAGGCCTCGGGTTAAATCTGTTGGAGGGCCGGGCCGTCCTGCGCATCACGCACTATCAGAATTCGCTTTTCAACGCGCGCAATGGCGACGCCAACACGATTGCGCAGCGCATCATTCGCACCGATCTCCCGCTCATCGCCACCACCCCGGCGGCGTTCGTGCTGCAAGCGCGGGTGACCGATTGGGTCACGCAGGATCCGACTCACAGCAACTGGACCGCGCAGCAAGTTCTGGATGAAGTGGCCCGGCAGATGGGCCTGACCACCGCGCTGCAAAACGCGCTCATCAGTCCCACCCCGCCAGTCGCGGCGACGAATGACATCGCGGCCAGAGGCACGGAAGTGGAACTCAACCTCAACCTCACGCCCACGTGGACCGTCGCGGCCAACTTCACCGACTCCCAGTCCATGACTCAAAATATTTCCGCCGCCGTGGGCCAGTGGGCCGCGCAGCGCCTGAAGATCTGGACCGCGATCAAAGATCCCCGCGGCACGGATCATGTGTTCGGCACCGCGGACGACGGGCCCGTGTCCTGGTGGAACGAAAGCTACACCGGCGCGCTCTCCGCGGCGGTGAACTTCGCCTCGTTCGTGCAGGCACCGTATAACGTCGTCCAGCAACTGGAGGGTAAATCGAATCCCCAAATCCGCCGCTACGCCTCGAGCCTGAGCACGAACTTCCGGCTGGCCGGCATCACCGAGCATCGCTTCCTGAAAAAAGTCAGTGTCGGCGGCGCCGTCCGCTGGCAGGGTCAGGGCGCGATTGGTTACTACGGCGCGCCGCCCGCCCCTGGCACGACCGCGATCACGTCGCTCGACGCCACTCGCCCGATCTACAACCAAGGCCACTATTTCATGGACGTGAATCTCAGTTACCTGACGAAGCTCTTTGCGGAGAAAATCGGCGCGCGCTTCCAGCTGAATGTGCGCGACGTCCTGATTAGCAGCCGCCTTCAGCCGATCGGCTCGTATCCTGACGGCACGAAAAACGCCTACCGCATCATCGACCCGCGGAAATTTATTCTGACGGCGACGTTCGATTTATAGGCGCACCAAGCACGGTCGCGCCGCAGTGCCGGTTTTTTGGCGCCGATTTTGGCATTGAACAGTTGCGACCACCTCCCAAGACACGTGTCCGCAGGGAGTCGGACGTCCCAGACCCCGGCCCGCTTTCCCCCAGCGCCGTCCCTATGAAAACCACCAAAAAAATACCGCTTACCCTGCGGCGTGTCGTCGCGTTGCAGTCGACCCTGCTGATCCTCGCCGCCTCGTATTCCTGGGCGCAAGTCGCGCCCGCGTCCGCGCCGAGCGCCGCCACCCTCGCCAAATATGATACCAACAAAAACGGCCGACTCGACGCCAATGAAGTCGCCGCAATGGAGGCCGACCAGAAAAAAGCGGTGCCCGTGGTGACCACGCCGGGTGGCAGCGCTGACGGCGAGACCGTGCACCTGTCACCCTTCGAGGTCGTCTCTGACACCAAGGGCTACTACGCCGCGAACACCATGTCCGGCACGCGCTTCAACTCGAAGCTCGAGGATCTCGCTTCCTCGATCACCGTGATGACCAAGGAGCAGATGTCCGACTTCGCGATGCTCGATATCAATGACATCTTCCTCTACACTGCGAGTGCCGAGGGCACCGGCACCTACACGGACTTCACGGTCGATCGCAACGGCAGCGTCTCGGAAAACGTGAGCCTCAATCCGACGGGCGCCAACCGCGTGCGCGGCATCGGCTCGGCCAACGTCTCGCTCAGTAACTTCGAGACCATGGGCCGCACCCCGATTGACCCGCTCGCGATCGATTCGGTTGAAATCAGCCGCGGGCCCAACGCCAACGTCTTCGGCCTCGGCAACCCTTCCGGCACCGCCAACATGGTGGCCGCCAGCGCCAATCTCACCCGCGACCGGTCGCAACTGGCGATCCGCGGGGACGCTCTCGGCGGCTACCGCTCGAGCCTCGACCTCAACCGCGTCTTGATCAAGGGCGTGCTCGGATTTCGCGTGAGCGGATCATTCCAGCACGACGCCTACGTCCGCAAGCCCTCCGGCCAGAACACCGTCCGCTATAATGGCATGGTCAAATACCAGCCATTCAAAAACACGACCATCACCACGTCGTATCGCTACTACCACCAGAACGGCAACCGCCCCAACTACAGCCCGCCGCGCGACAGCATTTCCTACTGGATCGCCAACGGTCGCCCGACGTGGGATCCGGTCGCGCAGGTCATCCACGTCAACGGCACGACCATCGGCGCCGGGGGCGTTGGCACCACGACCGCGATCACGGCGGACACGACGATCCCCGACTACTTCAACCGCAGCTTCACCGGCAGCGGCCGCTTCTACGCCTACGTTGGATTGGGCGGCTTGGAATACCTCGGCCCCGGCGGCTCCACGCTCAACACGAACCCGGGCTCCGGCTCCGGCACCCTGCGCCTGATGTCGGTGAGCGCTGGCTCCGGCATCGCCTCGGGGCGGTTCACCAATCAGCCGCTCTTCACGACGACGCCCACGGTCGTGAGTAAATCCATGTATGATTGGTCCGAGGTGAACCTCGCCGCCATCAATCGCTACCTTGACCGCTCGATCACGGGTAACGTGCAGCTTGACCAGATCTTCTTCAACACGCCGCGCCAGATGCTCGCGTTCCAAGGCGGCTGGATGCGCGAGGACTCCAAGCGCTACTCGCGCGTCACTGTCGGCGAACTTAATGCCAATGGCCAGTCCGGCCAGCTCCTGATCGATCCGAACGAGAAGAAGCTCGACGGCACGACCAACACCTTCTTCCTCCGTCCCTACATCGGCATCGATCAGCCGTTCACGCTCTGGCAGCCGCGCCGGTGGGACGCCTATCGCGGTCAACTCGGCTACAAGCTCGATCTCACGCAGGAGAAAAATGCGCTCCACTGGCTCGGCCTGCACCAGCTCTCCGGCTACGACGAATACAAATACCGCGTCAACCGCAGCTACTCCTACAAGGACGGCATCACCGACGCGCATTCGTGGATTCCCGCCGGCGCTTCCCGCGTCAACCAGGGCGCGATCAGTGGCGGCACCGGCGCCGCCGCCAACATCACGCGCGGCTACTGGCGCTACTATCTCGGCGACGCCAATGGCAACAACGTCGACTACGCGCCCCAGGATTTCAGCTATGGCACCTACAACTTCCGCTACGGCAATCCGACCACCGGCTTCGTGAGTGAACCGACCGCGATCACCCAGGCCGCGACGACCGACCGCGCTGGCGCCGGCAATAACTCGCTCACGATAATCAAGACCATCGGCGGCATTCTGCAGAGCCACTTTTGGGATGATCGGATCATCACCACGTTTGGCCGCCGTCAGGACCGCCAACTCGTCCGCCAGGGCTCAGCACCCCAGCGCCTGAACGCCGACGGGATCTCGTTCGACTACGGCAGCATCGATCACTGGGCGCCGGCCTACCGCTCGAATCGTTTCGGCAAGACCGAGCAAAAAGGTGGCGTCCTGAAGCCGTTCCGCGGTTGGCCGCAAATCGACCAGATGGCCAACGGCGCCGGCCCGGGGCGTTACCTGGGCCAGCTCCTGCGCGGCCTGTCGCTCACTTACAACGAGTCCAACAGCTTCACCCCCGCCGACCCGCGCTATAACCTCTATTTCCAAGAGCTGCCCAATCCGCACGGCGAGGGCAAGGACAAGGGATTTGCGCTGAACCTGTTTGATAACCGCCTCGTCGTCCGGTTCAACAGTTGGGAAACCGCGCAGATCGCCGCGCGCAATGGCGACGCCGGCACGATTGCGCAACGCATCACCCGCATCGACATGGCGTCCACGGCCGCCTTCCTGCTCCAGACGCAAAGCTACGCCTGGGTCGCCGACGATCCCGCGCACGCGACGTGGACGGTATCGCAAATCCAAACCGAGGTGGGCCGGCAGATGGGCGTTCCGTGGGCCACGCAGACGCAAATCATCGATTACTTCAACGCCGGCCTGCTCTCCTCGCCAAACGATATCACCGGCAAGGGCAAGGAACTCGAGATCAACTTCAACCCGACCAACTACTGGACCGTCGCCGCCTCCGTGACCGACACCAAATCGATCACGAGCAACGTCTCGAAGGAGGTCGCGCAATGGATCTCCGAGCGCATGCCGATTTGGACGACCATCCAGGACCCGCGCGGCGTGGATCACCTCTGGGGCACCGCCGACGATCGCAACGTGCCGTGGTGGACCACCAGCTACGGCGGGTCCCAGACCGCTGCGCAAAATTACCAGTCGTTCGTCGGCTCGCCGTTCAACGTCGTCCAGCAATCCGAAGGTGCCGCGAATCCGCAGATCCGCCGTTACGCGTTTCGCGTCAGCTCCAACGTGAAGCTCAGCGGCCTCGTCGAGCACAAGCTGCTGAAAAACTTCGAGGTCGGCGGCGCGCTGCGCTGGGACGACAAGGCCGCCATCGGCTACTTCGGCAAGCAGACGCCGCCGGCCACCATCACCGATCTCGACCGCAATCGTCCGATTTACGACAAGGCTCAAACCTATTTCGATTTCAATGTCCGCTATCGGATGCGGTTGTGGGCGAACAAAGTCGCCACCACGATCCAGCTCAACGCCCGCAACCTCACCGAGAGCGGCCACCTCCAACCCATCGGGGCCTACCCCGATGGCACGCCGCATACGTTCCGCATCGTCGATCCGCGACAGTTTATTCTGACCGCGACGTTTGACCTGTAGCGCTAGCGGGGTTTGGCGCGCAGCGCCGGCTGTGGTGCCAGCACTTTTTTCTGCCCAACCCGCCACCACCAATCGACGAATCCTCCGGTGCATCCAGTTCCTCGCGGCCCGATTGCCTCACGCGCAATCGGTCTATTCACCTTCCTCGCCATCGCCTGCGCTGCGGCGCCCGCCCTCAAGGTCGACCTGCAGCCCTTCGCCTACGCCAAGGGCTCCCTCAACGAACAGGAGGACCGCGCCGACACGCCACGCACCGGCAAGGTCGTCCTCTGCCTCGCTGGCGATTCCACTGTCACTTACAGTCAGGGCTACGGTGCCGGTTTTCGCGCGCGGCTCGACCAACAACTCCAAGTCATCAACCGCTCGCGCGGCGGTCGCACCACCACGAGTTTTCGCAACGACGGTCGCTGGGACGACATCATCAGGATCAAGCCCGACTACGTGATGATTCAATTCGGCCACAACGACGGTCGGGATTTGGAACTGTATACTAAAAATCTAACTCGTTTCATCGAGGAAGCCCGCGCGGTCGGCATCAAGCCCATCCTCGTGACGCCGGTCAGCCGCCGCTACTGGCAGGTGGATGGCACGATCAAGGATGACTTGATCGAAAAGGTGGCCGTCATGCACCAGCTCGCCGCCGAGAAAAATGTCCCCCTGATGGAACTGCACGAGCGCGCCGTCGACCTCTACCTGAAGATCGGCAAAGAGAAGACCGACACTTGGGGGCTGCCCAAGCCCGACCCGAAAAATCCGAAAGTCACCATTCTAGACAAGACGCATTTCAACGCCGAAGGCAGCCTCGCGATGGGCAAAGTCGTGGCTGATGAGTTGAAGCGCGCGGTGCCTGAACTGGCGCCCTACATCGAGTAGGGCACGGATTCCAAAACGTTTGTCATTCTGAGCGCAGCGATGAACCCAGCTGGATATTCGCAGCGAAAAGAAAGTCGAAAATCTATTTAGATTCTTCGCTGCGCTCAGAATGACATGAGGAAGGCGTCGCGTTTCGCCGTTGCGGTGTGATTTCTGCGATTATCAAATCACCGCGCCCTCGTGCCTACCGCCGAATCAAACCCCTTGCGCGAAAACCTCCTTCGCTGGCTGCTCGCCGCCGGGATCTTCGCGTTGCTGCTCGTGTGCTTCAGTCCGTCGTGGGGTGCATTTCGCCTCTGGTCCCGGGTGCCGGAACTCTCCGGCATGATCGAAACCCGCCGCGCCGTCAGCGTGCTCGCCCAGGTCGAGCATCCCGGCGCGCCCATCGCCGACGAACTACACCGCGCGATTCAGTGGCGGTTGTTTTTTCCAGTCATCGGCCACGTCCTTCGCCTCCCGCCGCCGCTTTTCTTCGGCCTCTCCTACGTCGGCGGCCTGTTCCTCCTCGCGTTCCTCATCACGTTGTTCCGCCGCACCGGCTACGGTTGGTTGGAAACCGCTTTCGCCGCCATCGCGCTCGGTTCCGCTTCGTGGTTTTTCACCTCGACCGGCTGGCTCGGCTACTTTGATTCCTGGCTCGCGCTCGCGCTCCTCGTCACCGCCTTCGCCGGGACGCATTGGCCTCTCTGGCTGGCCTGCGTGCTCGCACCGTGGATCGACGAGCGCTTCGTGATCGCCGCGCCGCTCGCGCTCCTCTGCCGCTGGCTCCACGGACCGGAAAAATTCGACTTCAAACGCGAGGTCGGCTTCCCCGCCGTCCTGCTTTTCACGTTTCTCTTCGTCCGCCTTGGCCTCCTCTCCGGCCGCTCGGCATCGGGGGCCACGGTCGGCGGCTATCTTGGCCAGCGTGATTATCTCGCCGCTCCGCTCCCGCGCATCGCACTCGGCATCTGGGAAGGCTTGCGCGCCGGCTGGTGCTTTGCCGTCACCGCGGTCGTGCTGCTCTGGCCCCACCGCGCCCGCGCCGTCGTCCTCGCGGTCACCCTCGTCGCACTCCTCACCGTCGGCCTCGCCACCGCGCAGGACTACAGCCGATCGATGACGATGCTGCTCCCCGCCGCCGTGCTTGGCCTGCTCCTCGCCCGCGAAGCAGCGGTCCGTTGGCTGCCGCTTGCGTTGCAGGTTTCCGCCGCCGTCGCCCTCCTGCTGCCCGCCCACCACGTGATGAACGATGCCGTCGCCCCCATCTTCAGTCTCCAGCACCATCTCCACTACCGCGACCATCCACCCGCCATCGCGATGTCCGAGCTCTACGAACTCCGCGCGATCCACGCGATGGAGCGTGGTGACTTCGCCCGCGCCGAGGCGGACCTCGCCCTCGCGATCAAGCTCGCGCCCAACCCCGCCTCGCCCGCCAAGCAACGCGGCATCCTCGCCGCCAGCCAGCAACGCTGGCCCGACGCCCATCGAGATTTCTCCACGATGGTCGAGCACGACGGCAAGAATCCCGACGCCTGGTTCATGCGCGCCCAAGCCAACCTCGCCCTCAATCAGTCCGCCGCCGCCCGGTCCGATTTCGACCGCGCCCGCTCGCTCGCGCCGGCTGATTGGCCCACCCGCCCCGACGTCGCCCGCTTTCTGACCCGGCTCTATTCTCCTCCCAGCGGCAAATGAAAACGCTGTCGCCCCGCGCCCTCGCCGCGCTCGTTTTCGTCACGACGCTCCTCGCCTACCTCCCCGCGCTCAGCGCCGGCTTCATCTGGGACGACCAACCCGGCCACGTCACCCGCCCTGATCTCCGCTCCCTCGACGGCCTCGTCCGGATCTGGACCGAGCCCGGCGCGACCCAACAATATTACCCTCTCCTCCACTCCGCTTTCTGGCTCGAGCACCGCTTGTTCGGCGACGCGCCGTTCGGCTACCATCTCATCAATCTCCTGCTCCACGCCACCGCGGCCTGCCTCTTCGCCGCGGTGTTGCGTCGGCTCGCCGTGCCGGGCGCGTGGCTCGCCGCGCTGCTTTTCGCGCTCCACCCCGTCTGCGTCGAATCCGTCGCGTGGGTCTCCGAACAGAAAAACACGCTCTCGCTCGTTCTCTACCTTGGCGCCGCCCTCGCCTACCTGCGCTTCGACTGCGACCGCCGATCCTCACACTACGCCTGCTCCACGATTTTTTTCATCGCCGCGCTTCTCACCAAGACCGTCACCGCCACCCTCCCCGCCGCGCTCCTCGTCGTGTTCTGGTGGCAACGCGGCCGGCTCTCCTTTCGTCGCGACGCGCTGCCGCTGCTCCCGTGGTTCGCGGGTAGCGCCCTCGCCGCCGTCGCCACCGCGGGATTCGAGCACACGCTGATCGGTGCGCAAGGCGCGGACTTCAGCCTCAGTGGACTCCAGCGTGGCGTGCTCGCGGGCCGGGTCATCTGGTTTTACCTCGGCAAGCTCCTCTGGCCCGCCGATCTCATTTTTGTATATCCGCGCTGGACCATCGAGGCCACGACGCCGTGGCCGTGGGTTTTCCCGTTTGCCGCCCTCGCGCTGCTCGGTGCGCTGGCCTGGTGGTCGCGTCGCTCCCGCGGCCCGCTGGCCGCTGCGCTCTTGTTTAGCGGCTCCCTGTTTCCCGCGCTTGGATTCATCGACGTCTACCCGTTCATCTACTCGTTCGTCGCGGATCATTTTCAATATTTGCCGAGCCTCGCTCTTTTCGCGCTCGTCGCCGCCGGGCTCACGCGGCTCCCGCCGGCCGGCCTCCGCGCGTCGGCCATCACCTTGCTGCTCCTGCTCGGCTCACTCACTTTTCAGCAAACCCGCATATACCGCGACCTCTTCACGCTCTACGAGGCCACCATCGTTCAAAATCCGGACGCCTGGATGGCGCACAACAATCTCGGGGTCGCCCTCGTCGAAGCCGGCCGCACGGAGGAGGCGCTCCCGCATTTCGAGCAGGCGATCAAGCTGCGCGTCAATTACGCCGAAGGGAAAAACAATCTCGGCGACGCGCTCAATCGCCTCGGCCGCTCCCGCGAAGCCAGCCCACACCTGGAGCACGCCCTGCGCCTGCAGCCCAACTACGCCGAGGCGCACAACAATCTCGGCGTCGCCTTCATGGCCACCAACCGTCCCGCTGACGGCCTGGCGCAATTTGCCACCACCGTGCGGCTCAAACCCGGCTACGCGGTGGGGCACCGCAATCTCGGGCGCGCCATCGCCCGCAGCGGACGCACGACGGACGCGATCCCGCATTTCGCCCGCGCGGTGCAACTTGATCCCGGCTACGCCGTCGCGCACCTCGACTGGGCCATCGCGCTGACGCTCACCGAGGACTACTCCAAAGCTTTCCCCCATTTCGACGCCGCGCTGGAACTCGACCCCGCCTCACCCGACGCCCACCTGGCCTACGGCCGCGCCCTCGTTGCCACCGGCCGGCTCGATGACGCCATCTCCCACTACAAGCGAGCCCTCGAGCTCAAGCCCAATTCCGCCGAAACTCATTTCCAACTCGCCCTCGTTCTCCGCCAAATCGGCCGTCTGCCCGAAGCCACCAGCCATTACACCGAAGCGCAGCGGCTCGGCCACGGACAGAAATAAGTTGGGCTTCACGTTTTGCGGATTGGTCATGCGTCGAACCCTCCGGCTCCTCCACCCGTCTTCATCTGCATGAATCCCGGCGGTCCGCTCCGCCACTCCCTCTCATCTCTGGTGAAAAGCTGCGCCCAAACTCCCCCATGAAAAATCGAAAGCTCCTGAACTCATCGGTCATGGCGGCGGTGATCGCCTCGGCCGCCCTGGCGCAGACTCCGCTGCCCGATCGTCCCGACCCGCGCGAAATTCCCCTGCCACCGATCAAAACCAACCTCGGCTCGCTCCCCGGCGTGAACGACCTGCCCGTTCGCCCTGAGATGCCGGACGCTCTCCTGCTGAACGACGGCACGAAGGTGACGACCGTCGAGCAATTCAAAAAGCGCCAACAAGAGATCCGGACGATCCTCGAATACTATCATGTCGGCCGGATGCCGCCGCCGCCGGGTAACGTGAAGGGCACCGAGGTGAAATCGCAGGACGTCACCATCGACGGCCAGATGAAGTATCGGTATCGGCTCATTCATCTCACCTTCGGTCCGGAGGAGAAACTCAGCCTCGATGTCGGCATCATGGCGCCGGTCGAAGGCGGCCCATTTCCCGCGGTGATTCAATTTGGCGGCGCCGTTCCCGGCGGTGCGCAGTTTTCCCGGCTCGGACCGGGGCCGATGGAAAGCCGGGGCATGGACATCTTGTTGCCACCGGAAATGGCGCTCGCCGAGGCCGCATCCAACGCGGGCAACGTGGGCGCCGCTCCCAGTGGCGGCCGCGGTAACCGCGGCGGGCCGCCCGGCCAGGCGGCGCGCGGGGACGCTCCCGCAGGCCCGGCCACTGGCGGCCGCGGTGGATTCGGCGGTGGTGGCACGGCGGAGGCGCTGGCCACTCGCGCCGCGCCAGTGCTCAATCACGGTTTCGCCTTCGTCACGTTCAACACGAACGACTGCGCTGAAGACACCACCCTGCGCCTGCCGGACGGAAGTTTTGCGTTTCGCTCCACGCGCTTCATCGCTGCTTACCCCGGCTATGACTGGGGTATCATCGGCGGCTGGGTGTGGGGCGCCATGCGGGTCGTCGATTACCTCCAGGTCGACACCGTCGTCGACAAGACCAAGCTCATCATCACCGGTGTCTCGCGCCACGGAAAGGCCGCGATGATCGCGGGCTCCTTCGACGATCGCATCGCGCTGGTCGCACCGGGTGCGAGTTCGGGTCTTGGCACACCCGCCTATCGTTTCAGTGGCGGCGCCACCACGACCCAGCCGAGCCGGGGCGAGAAGGAAGGCCTAACGCTCATGGTGAGAAAATACGGGAACCAGTTTTCGCCGCACCTGCATCAATTCTGGGGCCAGCCCGACAAGCTGCCTTACGACGCCCACTGGTTCCCCGCGCTGACGGCCCCACGGCCCTTCATCATGCTGGAGGGCACGCGGGATCAAAACGTCGTCCACAACGGCATCAAGCAAACCTGGCTCGCCGCCCAGTCTTCCTACGCGCTTTTCAAGGCAACGGACAAGCTTGGCGTCTATTGGGCGGATCGCCCGCACGGCTTCGGCGAGACTGATTGGGACGGCCTGCTCGCGTTCGCCGACAAACATCTCCTCGGGAAACGCGTCTCCCGCGCCTTCGACTTGTTTCCCGCCGACCCGGAAGCAACGGCGAACAAGTAATACCAACGTCCCTTATGATTTAGACTGTCATGGCGAGGAGCGCAGCGAGGAAGCAATCCAGCTGGATTGCCCCGGCGCGCTTCGCGCACCTCGCCATGACAACGATCTAAAAGTTACGGGACGTTGGTCTGACAGCCGATTTCACGGTGCAGTCGGCACCGCTCACCACGACACCGCAGCGCAGCGTCTCGACCCGGGATCATGAAACCCAACCTCTGGGCGCAAAAAAACCGGCGTCGCCCGCGCGACGCCGGTTTGAATTTGAGCGGGCGTTCGGCCCGTCGGTTTAGATGGCGCTGTCGCCGCGTTCGTCGGTGCGAATACGCACGACTTCCTCGAGCGGAAGCACGAACACCTTGCCGTCGCCGATCTTGCCGGTCTTGGCGGAGGCGACGATGGCGTCGATCGCCTTGCGGACGGAGTCGTCGGCCACGGCGACTTCGATTTTCACCTTCGGAAGGAAATCTACGGTGTATTCGCTGCCGCGGTAGATTTCCGTGTGACCCTTCTGGCGGCCGAAGCCTTTGACCTCGGTGACGGTCATACCTTCGACGCCGACTTCGGCGAGCGCGGTTTTCACTTCCTCGAGTTTGAAGGGCTTGATGATGGCAATGATGAGTTTCATGGAGATGACTGGTTTGAGTTTGGGTGCGCGTTAGGACTTCGACTCGTAGATGTAACCTTCCTCGCCGTGGTCGGTGAGGTCGAGACCCTCCTGCTCGGCCTCGACGGTCGGACGCAGACCGATCACAGCCTTGAGGATGTAGGCGATCACCACGGTGGCGACCACCGCGAGCACGAGCGTGATGCCGATGGCCTTGAGTTGCTCCACCCAGACGTGGCCGGATGCGACGAGCTTGGCCAAGCCATTCTTGGTCGCCGCATCGCCCGTGAGATTTGAATTTACCGCGGCAGTCGTGAATACACCGGTGATGAACGCACCAAGGGTGCCACCGACCGCGTGCACGCCGAAGGTGTCGAGTGCATCGTCGTATTTCAGCCAGCCCTTGAGCTTCGTGCAGGCGAAGAACGGCACGGCGCCGGCGAGGAGGCCGACCCACATGGCGGAGGTGCTGTTGATGAAACCGCAGGCCGGCGTCACGACCACCAGGCCGGCGACCGCACCCGAGCAGAAGCCGAGCACGCTGGCCTTTTTCCGGGTGAGGTATTCCAGGGCGGCCCAAGTGAAGGAGGCGACCGCGGTGGCGAGCGTGGTGGTCGTAAACGCGTTGGCGGCGACACCGTCGGCGGCGACCGCGGAACCGGCGTTGAAACCATACCAGCCGACCCAGAGCATGCCGGTGCCGATCATGCAGAGCACCATGCTGTGCGGAGGCATCGGAGTTTTGCCGAAGCCGAGACGCGGCCCAAGGATCAGACAGAGCAGCAGCGCCGACCAGCCGGACGACATGTGGACGACGGTGCCGCCCGCGAAGTCGATGGCCTTGATGGCCGCCGTGGCGTTCCAGACGCCGTTCATGTAACCCGTGGAGCCCCACACCATGTGCGCGAGCGGGAAGTAGACGACGAACATCCAGGCCGTCACGAAAAGCATCAGCGCGGAGAACTTCATGCGCTCGGCGATCGCGCCCACGATGAGGGCGGGCGTGATGATCGCGAACATGAGCTGATACATCGAGAACACATTCTGCGAAACCCAGAACGCGTAGTCCGTGTTGGGCACGCTATCGACGCCCTTCAGGAAGAAATATTCCGAGCCGCCGAAAAACGGGCTGTCGAAACTCTTGCCGAAGACGAGGCTATAGCCGAACGCCCACCAAAGAATCGTCACGAGGCCCGCGATGCCGAGGCACTGCGCCATGACGGAAAGCACGTTTTTCGTGCGGACGAGGCCGCCGTAGAAGAGCGCGAGACCGGGCAGCGTCATGAAGAGAACGAGCGCCGCGCTCGTCATCATCCAGGCGTTGTGACCGGGGCCGGCGACGCCGACCGACGGCGTCGTGAGGCCGGCGGGGATGGTCAGGTTACCATCCTTGTCCTTCGGCCCCGTTTTCAGAGCCACGGAGGGATCGCCGTTACCGATGTAGGCCTCGAGACCAGCAATGCGCTGTTCGAGCGAGGGCGCCGGTGGCGGTGGCGGAGTAGCGGCCGCGGTAGCGGCCGCCTGGGCATAAGCGGACACACCGGCCAGCAGGGCCAGGCACGCCGCGAAGAGCAGGCTGAGGGGCTTGAGTCGCATGTTTTTCATAGTTGAGAGCAACCCCTATGAGCAAAATCAATGCCGAGCATGAAACATATTTGAATTATTTTCAGGATTCACGTCAGCGGCGCTCCGCCCGCCGGGACCACCCGGAATTTACCGCGGTCGCGCGGCCAAAAAAAAAGCCAGACTCGTTCCACGAGTCCGGCTCGGCGTCGGCTGCGGCCGACGGGCGACTTTTTTTAGACGGCGGCTTCGCCGCGCTCATCGGTGCGGATGCGCACAACCTCCTCGACCGGCACCACAAAAATTTTGCCATCGCCGATCTTGCCTGTCTTCGCCGCCTTGGCGATCGCCTCGATCGCCTTGCCCGCGAGGTCGTCGGTGACGGCGACCTCAATTTTCACCTTCGGCAGGAAATCCACCGTGTATTCCGAACCGCGGTAAATTTCCGTGTGGCCCTTCTGCCGGCCGAATCCCTTCACCTCGGTCACGGTCATGCCTTCGATGCCGACCGCGGCGAGCGCCTCTTTCACTTCCTCAAGCTTGAACGGTTTGATGACAGCAATGATGAGTTTCATAGTGGAATGGACGGTCTGCGGAAAGGTCTACCCGAGCTGCATCACTGGGCGCAAGCCAAGTTCCTGCGCGCTCCAGACAGACCCATAGACATCCTGACCCGGGCAATCGGGAATCTTACACCAAGCTCAAGATGATCGAACTACGTGTGCTGGGAAGCCGAGGAGTGAAGTGGGTGAAACAGCGGATGAAGGAGGCGACAGGCAGGCTGCTTGGAGCCTGC
>SIBG01000094.1 GCA_009695305.1 Opitutus sp.
CTCGGAGATATTATGCTCCTTGCACACTTCCACGATGCTCTTGCCGCCGTCAGGCTTCCCACAAAATGCGGATCTTTTGTTCTGTCGCGTGTCGTTTTCCTTTCATGGTCTGGGCTCCTTTTAGGGCCGCAGACTAACCTTACAAGTGGCCCGGATTTCGGGGGATCACCGCAGTTGGGGGTCGCTGGGCGGTGCCAGGCCAGAGGGCTCACGAGTAATACAAAGAAGGGCGTGCACGATCGGATGAGAGAAAAAGGCTAGCCGACGAGTTTGAGCGGAGTGGCCTTGCCCGCGTCGATGGCGCGCAGGGCGGCGCAGATCGCGCCGTGGCTGCCGATGGTCTCGCCCAGCTCGGCGGGCACGACATGGCAGGCGCCGAGCGGAATCGTGAGCGCTTCACGTTGCAGCGCGGCGTCCATGGCCGGCCGCAAAAGATCCTGTCAGCGCGGGAAAATGCCGCCGATGACGATCCGTTCCGGATTCAGGAGATCGATGAGAATCGCAAGCCCTTCGCCCAGCCGCCGCCCGGACTCGGTCATCACGGCGAGGGCGAGTGAATCGCCGGCCGCGGCCGCTGCGGCGACGACCCGGGCCGAGACCGGCTGCGCGCTTGCCCACTCCGGCCGGGAGCTGCTTTCGCGGAGAATGATCTCCGCGAGGCGGGCAATCCCACCGCCGCTGCAAAACCCCTCGAAAGAACCGGCCTTGCCGAAACCGACCGGGCCACTGCTGCTCAGGCGCACGTGGCCGGCCTCGCCGGCCTCGCCCGTGATGCCCTCGTAGAGATCGCCGTTTAGAATCAGCCCGGTGCCGAGTCCGGTGCCAGCAGTCAGGAAGATCATGTGCCGCGTCCCGCGGCCGGCGCCGAAACGCCACTCCGCCAGTGCGCAGGCATTGGCATCGTTCATCAACACGGCGGTGCCGCCGAAATGCGTGGTGAAGAAACGGGTGATGTGGGTGTCCTCCCAGCCCGGCAGATTCGGGGGCGACAGAATCACGCCACGCGCGGCATCGAGCGGGCCGCCGCAAGAGATGCCGAAGACCGGGGCGCTGTGGGGTCGCAGGCTGGCCACCGCCCGGCGCAACGCGTCGAGAGTGTCATCGCGGCCCCGCGTCGGGAAACGATGGGTCTCCTCGACCCGGCGGCCGTCCACCAGCCGGCTGACGGCGCATTTGGTGCCTCCAATATCGATGCCGATGACGTTCATGCGGGGTGGGCCCTGCTGTTGTCGGAAAAACGTATTATGAACAAGACAAATGTGACCGACGCGTCGTGCCGATGTAAACTTAGTGCGATTGCGGGACAAATTTGTTGACGACGTATTAAACATAAGACCAATTATGACTCCCGCCCTTTCGCCCCGCCCCAACCGTTCGCCGAAGACCATGAGCCGCGCCCTGCATCTCTTTTGCCCCGTTCTCTGTGGCGTGGTCTGCGCGTGCGTGCCTTTCACCACCCGCGCCCAAACGTCCGCCCGGCCCGCCGGCGACGAAGTCGTCACGCTCACGGAGTTCCAAGTGAACTCCTCGTCGCAAAAGGACGACTACATCGCGTCTGAAGCCATCAGTGGCACGCGCACCGGAGCGCGGATTGTCGAGCTGCCGTTCAACGTGCAGGTGCTGACGAGCCAGTTCATGGAGGATTTCCAGATCTTCGACGAAAACAACTACCGCCCGCTGCAATACGTGCCGAATTACGCGCCGGACAACGGCGGCCGGCTGCGCGGGTTTTCGCCGCAGACACTGCGGGACGGGTTCTCCCGCGCCGGCCCATCCGCGATCGCGAACACGCAACAGATCGAGGTCATCATGGGGCCGCAGTCCACGCTCTACGGTCACGTGAGTCCCGGCGGTTTGGTGAATTATATTTCCAAACGGCCGCGGCGCAACCGGGCCACGCGGCTGACGGCGGCCGCCGGCGACTACAATTTCCAACGCTACGAGTTGGAGACGACCGGGCCGCTCCATCGCGACAAACTCTATTATTTGGTGAATGCGTCCCACCTCCTCAACGGCTCGGCGACGCAGCACTACTATTCGAACGTTTTCCTCTACAACCTCGCCGTCACCTACAACCTGACGCCGCAGACTTCCGTGTCGGTTTTTTGGGAATCTCAGACGCAGGCCCAGAACAGCGGCACCGCGATTCCGGATTTGCTGGTCGGAAGCCGCCAGTCGGGCACGAATGTGCTCAACCGGACCGGCGGCATCAACAACGGCCCTTATCTCCCGCTCGCCGGTTTCAACCAGTTCGGCCCGAACCAGCGCATCGAGCGCAAATTCGACAACCTGAACGCGCGCTTCGAGCATCGGTTTGGCCCGGTGTGGAGCGGCCGGCTTTCGCTGCAGCGTTACGGCAAGGGTTTCGCGGATCGCCGGTGGACATCGGGGCTCAGCTATGTGCCGGAAACGCGGCGGCTCACCTCGCACGAGCCCGCCTACCAGACGCAGGATATCGACACCGATGCGCTCCAAGCCGATTTGCTCGGGCGTTTCCGCGCCGGTGCGATGAATCACGCGCTGCTTTTCGCGGCCGACTATGCGCGCGACAAATATGTGAACGAGCAGTGGCAGCTCCCCACGGCGACGCGCGACGCGCTGCCGAACAGCGTGCGCTTCATCGATCCGTTCAATCCCGATTGGACCCCCATCGACTATGCGCAGGTCAACCGGAAGACCTCGTGGACGACGCGCCATCTCGACTACCGGGGATTCACCGGCAGTTACCGCGCGTATGCGTTCGGCGATCGCTTGATCACGCTGGCGGGGCTGCGTTACGAGAAAGTGAGCTCGACGGTGGAGAATCCGCTTTCGGCGACCAATCACGGCGCGGGCGGTGACGATGCGCTGGGTTACAGCGTCGGCGCGAACTACAAGCTTCTCGGAGATCGGTTGCTGGCTTACGCGAGCTACAGCACTTCGTTCGATACTTCGACGACGGTCGATCAAGGAGTGAACCAGGTGCAGAAGGCGACCCGCGGCAAGGGCCCCGAGGCTGGATTCAAGGGAACACTGATGGACGAGCGTATCGGCTATACCTTGAGCGCATTTCGAATCGTGCAGGAGAACATGCCGATCACCAATCCGCTCTATAACAGCACGCTGGCCGGCAGCGGCACGCCCCAATATCTCACGCAGGGCCAGGTGCTCGTGCGCGGCTCCGAGCTGGCCGTCCATGCGCGGCTGACCGACGCGTTCACGATGGTGGCGAATGCCGGCTATCTCGACGCGAAGACCACGCGTGCGCCAGGCAGCCCCGGCATTGTCGGCGACACCCTGACCGGCGTGCCGTCGAAGACGGCGTCGGCGGCCGCACGCTATGCGTTCCGCGCCGGAGTCCTCGGTGGCATCCGGATCGGAGCCAGCATGACCTACACCGGATCGAGGATCACCGACCTCGGGACGGCCACCGTGCTGCGGGCCGGCCTGCCGGCCGTCCAGAATTACAGCGCGTTCATCGCGTATGACTGGCGCGCGGGGCACGCCCGCCACTCAGTCAATCTCAATGTGCAGAACGCGTTCGACAAATCATTCCTCACGGCGGCCAACAAGCTGGGCGAAGGTCGCAACGTCCGGTTCACGTATCGCCTGAGTCTTTGATCGATTCTCACGATGTGCTTTGTTCCGCGCTGTCGCAGTCCGATCGGGTGTTCGCCGCGGTGCCTTGGTGGCCTGGTTGCCCTCGTGGTCTCCGCCGCGGGTGCGTTGGCCGGTGAGCCGAGGTCCGAGGGCTGGTGGCCGACGCAGCGGCTGCCCCGAGCGCTGGTCAACACCACGCCACAGTCAAGGTGGGCCGCCGGCGACGGACCAATGCGGATGCTGATGCAGTCGGTGGCCGGCCTGGCGGCAAAATCCGTCAACGAAGGCCATGGGGACGAGCTCGTTTGGATCGCGAGTGACAACGTCGACAACGAGGAGTGGGGGCGTCGCTTTCGCGCCAAACATCCGGCCATGGCCATTCGGGCGACGCTGGCACCGTGGGCGCTCGTCGAACGCTTCGTCCAGCGCGGCATCGTCAAGGGCTACATTCTCTACCGCTATGATCGTTCCGCGTCGATTGGCACGGGCAAGCTTCGACCCGGCATGGATCTGTCGGCGAACATTGCAACGAGCGTCGCGGGGATCCTCGATGGCGTGATGGTGGACGAATCCCTCGAAGCGGAGGCGAAGCAGCGCGGCCTGCAGCTGCTGATCGACGTGCGCGGAAAAACGCAGCAGTGGTGTTTCGAGACATTCAAAGACCGATTTACCCGCCGGATGCTGCTGGCCATGGATCCGAAAATGGCCGCGCCGCGCGATTACGCGATCGCGCACCGCGCGTTCGCCGTGTTCACGCACGATGAACCGCTACCGGCGGCGCTCGCCTGGCTCGAAGCGCCCGCGGCAATTCTTGGCTGGATCGGCGGCGACGAATTCAAGGCGACGCGCCTGGCGACTATTCACGGCCATTACCAGACCGCCACGAGCCTCTGCCTCAACCTGCCCGTCTTGATGGCCGGTGCGCAGGAAGCCCCGGCCCCCAGGCTTCCGCGTTTCGATCCGCGGACGATCGATTGGACGGATGAGCGCAGCACGGTCAGCATGTTCACTTCCGACGGCGACAACGTGCTGTTTTTCTCGAACGGATTCTTTCGCAACTCGCCTTATTTCTGGAGCACGCCCGCGCGGGGGAAAGTGCCCTTCGCCTGGTCGGCGCCGCTCGCGCATTTGGTTCAGCTCTGCCCACAGCCCCTCGAGTATGCGCTGGAGACGCGCACGCCCAACGACTGGTTCGTCGAATGGCACGGCGGTTACTATTACCCAGATTTGTTCGCCACCGAACGGCCCAACCGCTGGGAGCTGCTCGCGACGCACGCCCGTCGCACGTGGGCGATGATGCAGCGCAGCGGTGCGAACATGATCGGTTTCAATATTCGCTATTACGACAAGCCCGATGCGCTGAAGGCCTACGAGACAATCATCGGCGAGACCGACGGGCTGCTCGCGGTGCTGGCGTTTCAATACTCGCCCTACAACGCCGGCGCGGGCCGGGTGTTTTGGTTCCGAGACAAACGCGGCATCGAGGTCCCGGTCATCACGCTGCGTTATCAGGTGTGGTGGAACCTCAATCAGCGCGCGAACACGGGCACGCCCGCGAAGATTGCCCGGGAGATTCGCGAGTCTGCCGGGCAAGCCGCGCAGGCGGGTCAGTCGCGCCACGATTGGGGCATGGTGCATGTCTGGTCGTATTTCAAGGAAGCGCGCGGCCACGACGAGGACGCCGAAAACCTGACGCCGAAAAAGGTACTGCCGGAAAACACGAGCTACGAAAAAATGGGGGGAGTGCGCGGCTATGCTCCCGCGACCTGGATGACCGACCGGCTGTCCGAATCCATTCGCGTCGTCTCACCCGCGGAAATGGCCTGGCGCGTCCGGATGAAACACGATCCAACCGCCACGCGAAAACTGATGGAGGAAGGGAAGTGACGCGACGCGATTTCCTGCGAATCAGCGGATCGGCGGCGGTCGCGACGGCCGCCGGATGCGTCGATGGTGCGGCGGCGGTCGCGGCCGCAATGGTGCCGCCAACGGCGATCGATGTTTTTGTCTACGGGTCGACCCCGAGTGGAATTGCCGCGGCCCTGGAAGCAGCGCGCCGCGGCTGCCGGGTCGTGCTCGCGTGCCCGAAAAGCCACGTGGGCGGCATGCTCGCGAGCGGGCTGGGCGGACTCGATGCGAAGCGCGGCGACTTGCAGAGCGGATTCGTGCTCGAGTTTCGCCAGGCGATGCGGGACCTGTATCAGCGGCGGGCTGATGCGGGCGCGCCGGAATGGCAGTTGAAGGCGCCCCGGCGCGGCGGCAACGAGCCTTCCGCGGTGGAGGCCATGTTCAGTCAGATGCTCGCTGTTCAAGCCGAGCGGCTCGCAGTGTGGTCCGGCCATCACCTGCTCACCGCGACCACTCACGCCGGCCGGATCATCGAAGTTGAATGCGAGGCGCCGAATGGAAGCCGGCGCCAGCTTACGGCACAGACATTTATCGATGCCACCTACGAGGGCGATCTGGCGGCGGCCGCGCGGGTCCCGTGTCGAATCGGCCGCGAGAGCCGCGATGAGTTCGGCGAGTCGCTCGCGGGAATTATTTATGTCGATGCGAAGGATGGTCGCGAGCTCGTGACGAGCGACAGCGGCGCCGCCTCGCCGGCGATTCAGGCCTACTGCGCGCGCTGCGTGTTCACGACCGATCCGGAAAGAATGGTGCCGTTCGAAAAGCCGGCGACCTACGAGCAGCACCAGATGGATTTGTGGCCATGGCTGGCGGATTTCGAGAGCGGCCGAATTCAGAATCGTACCTACGGCAAGGCGCTGCCCGGCCAGAAGTGGGAGCTGAACGGGTCCATTGACCAGCAAACCAGCTTGAACTGTCCGGGGATCAGTTGGGCCTGGCCCGAGGCGGATCGACGGCGCCGCGCGACGCTCGCACAATTCCACGTCGATCATGCGGCGAGTTTCTTTTGGTTTCTGCAGAATGAGCCGCGGCTGCCCGAGCGCGTGCGGGCGCAATGGAAGCTCGCCGGCCGCCACCGTGATGAGTTTCCCGACAACGGGCACTGGCCGTTTCAAATTTACGTTCGCCAGGGCCGTCGGATCGAAGGCCGCGCCCGCGTGACGCAGCACAACTTCACCGTTGATCGAAAGCTCGGCCGCACGCCGCGGGTCGAGCATCCGATCGCGATCGGCGATTACTCGGTCGACGTCCATCCCTGCCACGACCGCCGCCACGCCATCAGGGGGTTGATGGAGGGGGCGATTTGGTATCGCACCGTCGTGCCGTCGCCGACGCAACCGGGCCAGATTCCCTACTCGGCGATGCTGCCGCGCACGCTCGACAATCTCCTCGTGCCCGTCTGCCTCTCCAGCTCGCATATCGGGATGGCCGTCGTCCGCATGGAACCCGTCTGGATGATCACCGGGCAGGTCGCCGGCCTCGCCGCCGCGGAAGCGAAGGACACGCGGCGCGACGTCGCGCAAATCGATCCCGCGTCCCTGCCGGCCCGCGCTCGGCTCATCACGGATCCGGGGCCGGCGAAAGCGATTTAAGCAACTTCCTTCATGTCCTGCCATCGCCCTTTTGCCCTTTTCTTCGTGTTCGCCGGCACGTTGGTCGCTGCATCGACGACGCCCAGTGTCCGAATCCTCCAGCTTCAGCCTACCGTGCTGTTCGCCAACAAGGAACCATTGGCTCAGATTGGTTGGTTGACCGTCGAAAACGCCTTGGCAACCGTGGTGCCGTGCGAGCTGAGGGTGAGCGTGCAGGGGAGAGCCGGCTCGCCGCAGAAACTCGATCTTCCGTCCGGTGTTTCACGCCTGAACGCTTTGATTCCCGATCTGAGCGCCGAGGCCGATGTGCTCCTCGAGCTTCGTGCCGGAGGCGCATTGCTCGCGGCGCACTCCCAGCGCTGGCAGCCCCAGCGCAAGTGGAAGATTTTCCTCCTGAAGTCATCCCACGAGGACATCGGCTACGAGAATTACCTGTGGATGAAGCAAAAGGAGATCGCCGAATTCATCGACTACGGGGCGCACCTGAGCGCGACCGGCCCGGTGAATCCCGTCGAGGGAGCGCGGACCCCGGGTGGTTATCACTTCTGGATGGAGACTCTGCTGTTCACTCGTTACTACGAGGCGGAGCGTTCGACGCCCGCGTTGCGCGCTCTCATTGAAAAAGAGGTGAAGACCGGTTCCATGGGCCTCGGCGCGGCACCCAGCGGGGTGCACACGCACTGGATGGACTACGAGGAGCTTGCCCGGTCGATGTATCCCGGTCGCCGCGAATACAAGGATCGCTTCGGCCTGGACCTCGATACCTACGCCATCGTCGACAATCCGAGTTTCTCCTGGTCGTCGGCCCAGGCTCTGGCCCAGGCCGGTTACAAATACGCCGTGCGGCTCGGCCAGCCCTTCCGCACGGGCGGGAACAACGACTACAAGACGACGAAGCTGCCGCCGATTTTTTGGTGGGAAGCGCCGGATGCGAAGAGCCGGGTCCTCTACACCTGGCGCAATCACTACGGCATCAATTTTTGGTTCGGGCTGTCGCTCGGCGGTTTTGCGGACCTCAGCGACCTGGGCGCCGCGAACATCCAGCGCGAGATGATGAGCGTGCAGAGCGGCGACAAGCTGGGGCCGTATGCCTACGACGCGGTCATGATCCCCTCGTATCGCGACCACGACATTCCGGCCTGGGACAACCGCCATCTGCGCCGCTGGGAGGAGCTGTATCGGTATCCGGAAATCAAGGTCTCCGATCCCCGCGACTTCATGGTCTACATGGAAAAGAAATATGGGCCGGAGCTGCCCGTGCTTCGGGGCGACCTGAACAATTTTTCCGCCGACTACGCGACCATCGACCCGCATTCGCAGGGCCAGAAGCGCCGGGCCTCGCGCCTTCTGCCGCTGGCGGAGGGCATCGGCGCGGTTGCCGGCCGGGCGAACCCCGCCTTCGCCTTTCCCACGCGGGAGGCGGAAAAGGCCTGGCTGCGGATGTTTGATTTCGACGAGCATAGCTGGCCGACCAGCCCGCCGGCCGGACCGACGCATCAGTTCAATTCCCAGTGGGGCAAGATTCTCGAGGGCGGTCGCGCCCTGGAGGACGCAGAGCGACTATTCGGGCAGTCCCTGGACGCCCTGACCGCGCAAGTCGCGACCGGTGGCGCGCGCGAGCTGCTCGTCTTCAACCCGCTCGCGCACGCCCGCACCGACCTCGTCTTCACGACCGAGAGTGTGTCCGGTTTGACCGACCTGGTTTCCGGCGCGACCGTCGCTCTGCAGAAACTCGCCGACGGCAAGACGGTCTTCGTCGCCCGCGACGTGCCGGCGTTCGGCTACAAGACGTATCGCCTCGCGCCGGACGCCGGTGCGCCCGCGGCGTCATCGGCGCTGCGTGCCGCCGGCACCACGCTGGAGAACGAGTTCTACACGATCACATTCGATCCGGCGAGCGGCACGGTGACGAGCATCCTTGATCGTGAGCTGAAGCAAGAGCTGCTCGATCCCGCGGCACCGCACCGCTTCAACCAGATCGTCTGGGTGCACAAGAATGCGCGTGAGGCGAAGGAGGGCGCAAACTACTCGCCGGCCGCCCGCGCCACGCTCACGCCGCGCACGGGCGCGCTCGTCGCCGAGATGGAGTCGACGTTCCGGGATGCGAAGCTCGGCGACGCGGTGGTGAGCCAGCGCGTCCGCCTTTATGCGGGCGTCAAACGGATCGATGTCATCAACGAGCTGCGGCACGTCGGTGTGCTCCACGCCTCGAAGAGCGCGAACCGCTACCGCGACAACCTCTTCTTTGCCTTCCCGTTCAAGGTCGACGGTTTCACCGCCCGGGCCGAGCAGGCGGGTGGCGTCGTCCGGCCCCACGACGATCAGCTCCGCTGGGGTTCGCACGACTACTTGGCCGCCAATCGCTGGGTCGACGTGAGCAACGCACGCTTCGGCGTCACGATGGCCGTGCATAACGCCCCCATCGTCCATTTCGGTGGCATTCGCTACAATGAGCTTTCGATTAACTACAAGCCGTCGAATTCGCATCTCTACAGCTTTGCCTGGTCGAACCGGATGGCGGGACTCTTCACGCTCTGCGCCGACGACATGAACGGCCGCTTTGCGTATTCGTTTACCTCGCACGCCGGCGATTGGAACTCCGGCGCGACGACGCGCTTCGGCTGGGCCGTCGCGAGTCCGCTGGAAGCCCGCGTCGTGGCGGCACAGCAGAACGGGCCGCTGCCCGCGCGCACGGCGTCGTTTCTCGCGATCGACGCGCCAAACGTGCAGCTGACCGTGCTGAAGGACAGCGGGGTGCCCGGCCGCGGGTGGACCCTCCGGCTGGTGGAAACGGAAGGAAAGGGCGTCAGCGCCACGATCGAGGTGGGCCAGTTTGGGGTGGATGCGGCGGCGCGGTGCGACCTCGTCGAGAATGACACCGGGCCGCTGGAGGTGCGCAACGGCAAGGTGACCGTGCCCCTCGAACCGTTTGGATTCGCCACCGTGCGCATCTTCGCCCGCAGCAGCGCGGCCTTGCCCGCGGTATCCGATGTCACCCCACAGGTCGTGTCCGATGCGAGCATCCGCCTCCGCTGGCGGGCGGTGGCCGGTGCTAAGGGGTATAATATGTTTCGTTCGAGCGACCCGCAGGAGCCGCCCAGCGCCTATTCATGGGTGGGGCGCGCGGTCGGGGTCGAGTTCGAGGACAGCGGACTGCATGTCGACACGCCCTACTATTACCGCGTGGCGGCGGTGGGCGCCGCGAACGGCCAGGGTGCGCTCTCCCGGCAAGTCGAGGCGCGAACGTTGGCGAAGAACACCGCCCCGCCCGCGCCGGTCACCGATCTCGGAGTGGTGCGGCAGACGACCGACCGGCTCATGGTGTGCTGGAACAAGAGTCCGGAGCCGGACATCGCGCGCTACCTGGTGTTTCGCGGTGATCAGCCCAATTTCTCCGTGGAGGGCCGCACCCCGGTCGCCGTCGTGAAGCCTGGGGGATTCTATCTCGAGAACCACGTCGACACGGCGCTGAGCGCCGGCCAGACCTACTACTATCAAGTGTTGCCGGAAGATTGGGCGGGGAATCGGCAGACTCGGTCCGCGGTCGCGTTTGGCTCCACTCCGAAGGAATCGCCATGATCTCCAGTCCGCTCGACGGAAAATCCTTCGACGTGATCGTGGCCGGCGCGGGCAGCGCGGGCAGCGCCGCAGCCTGCTCCGCGGCCCGGGCCGGCGCGCGCACGCTCCTGCTCGAGCGCCACGGCTATGGCGGCGGCATCCTCACCGCCGCGATGATCCATACGTTTGATGCGATCAAGAGTTGCGCGGACAACGACGTTGAGGTCGTCGCCGGCTTCGCCCGGGAATTGCTCACGGAGATCAGCGCGCTCGGCGGCGACGCCACGGCGGACAATCCGTCCGAGGCGCTGACGATCCACCCCGAGGTTTACAAGGTAGCGATCGACCGGCTGCTCGCGCGCGCCGATGTCGACGTTCTCTATCATGCGCATGTCTGCGATGCGCTGCTCGACGATTCGCGGGTCATCGGCGTCGAAGCCGCGTTGCGCGACGGGCGGGCGCGTTTCCGCGCCCCGGTGGTGGTTGACGGCACGGGTGACGCCGAGATCGCCTTCTATGCGGGCGCAGCGTTCGACCTCGCGCCGGATTTGCAGGCGCTCACGTGTCACTTCCGGCTCGGCAACATCGCGCCGGGCCGCACGTGGCGCGACTGGGAGGAAATCACGCGGCGGGCAATGCAGGCCGCCCACGCCGCCGGTGAGATCAAGATCTTCGGCGGGCCCTGGATCATCCGGCTCGCCGATGGCGAAATCTCGGTCAACGCGACGCGCGTCTATGGCAATCCCGTCGATGCCGCGCAGGTCTCCGCCGCCGAACAGGAGGGCCGCGCGCAAATGCTGCAGATCTGGAACATCCTGCGGCGGCGCGCGCCGGAGTTGGCGAACAGCTACATCCTTTCGGGCGCCTCGCAGCTCCACATTCGCGAGAGCCGGATCATTCGCGGCGGCTACGTGCTGACCGAGGATGACATCAAGACGACCGTGCGCTTTCCCGACAGCATCGCGGTCGGCGCGTGGCCGGTGGACATCCATCCGACCAACGGCTACGTGGGCGTGCACCCGCACAAGGAGAATCCGCCTGTGCCCTACGAGATTCCGTTTCGCTGCCTCGTCCCGCAGGCCGTCGATGGATTGCTGGTCGCCGGCAAACCGATTTCGACCACGCATCGCGCGCACGGCTCGACGCGCGTGCCGGGCACGTCGCTCGCGACCGGCCAGGCCGCGGGCGTGGCCGCCGCGCTGAGCGCCCGGGCCGGCGGTAACGTGCGCGATCTCGATGTGCATCTCCTCCGCGCCGCCCTGCGCGAGCAGTGCGCAATCGTGTCCGTCCCTGGCACCGACGCCGCGCGCGCCACCTGATGAGCGCACCGGCCGCCAGTCGCTATCTTTCCACCCGCTGGTGGGTCGTTGGGCTGCTCTTCGTCGCGACCGTCATCAATTACATCGACCGGCAGACGCTCTCCATCCTCAGCGCGACCCTGCGCACCGAGCTGGCCCTGACGGATCGCGACTACGCGAATGCCGTATCCGCATTTCTGTTTTCGTATCTGATCATGTATGCGGTGTCCGGCCGGCTGATCGACCGGTTTGGCGTGCGGCTGGGCGTGACGGCCTGCGTCATCTGGTGGTCGATCGCGAGCATGCTGACCGGGCTCGCGCGCGGGCCGCTGAGCCTGGCGCTTTTCCGCGGCCTGCTCGGCATCGGCGAACCGGGGATTTTCCCCGCCGGCGTGAAAGCCTGTGGCGAGTGGTTTCCCAAAAAATCCCGCGCGCTGGCCACGGGGATATTTTCCTCGGGTGGTGCCGTCGGCGCGATCATCGCGGCGCCGCTGATTGCGTGGCTGACGCTGCACTTCGGCTGGCGGCTGGCGTTTGTGATTCCGGGGGCGCTCGGGCTGCTGTGGCTGCCTTTCTGGCTGAGATTCTATCGGCACCCGGCCCGGCATCCCGCCGTCACGCCCGCCGATTTGGCGCAACTCGAGCTGGACCGGCCCGGGGCGCCGACGCCGCGCTGGCGTGACGTGCTTGCCAAGCGCCACGTCTGGGGATTGGTGGCGTCGCGGCTTTTCAGCGACCCGGTGTGGTATTTCTACCTTTTCTGGCTGCCCGATTACCTGCAGCGGATCCGGCACCTCAGCCTCAAGGAAATCGGATTCTACGCGTGGATTCCATTTCTCTTCGCCGATTTGGGCAATGTGCTCGGCGGCATGATTTCCGATGCCTTGATTCGGCGCGGATGGCCGGCGGTGCGCGCCCGCGTGACGGTGCTCGTCGGCGTCGCCCTGCTCGCCCCGTTTGGCGCCATGGTCGGCTTCATGGACTCGACCGCTGCGGCCGTCGCCGTCACGTGCATGATTACGTTCCTCTGCCAGGCGTGGTCGACCAATATCGCGACGCTCGCCGCCGATCTCACCGACCGATCCGAGACGGGCACCGTCATGGGCATGATGGGCTCGGCGGGCAGCGCGATGGGCCTCGTGTTTGCGCAAATCCTCGGCTTCACCATCGCGGCGCTCGGTTATTCGGCGGCCTTCGTGCTGGCGGCGTGCCTGCATCCTCTGGCGATTATCACGCTGTTGGTTTTCCTGTGGCCGCTGTTGCGCCGCTCGAGCCCAGTCTCCTCTTCTTCATGAAAGCCTTGCTGTTTCTCCTGCTCGCGGCCGTCGCCACGGCGCAAACGCCCGTCAACGCGCCGATAACCGCGGCCGAAAAACAGGTCGACGCCAAGCTTTCGCCGTCACTGCAGCCGGTCACCGATGTGCCCGGGCTGCCGCGGGTGCTCCTGATCGGCGACTCGGTGTCGATGGGCTACACCGTTCGGGTGCAGGTGGCTTTGCAGGGCAGGGCCAACGTCCACCGGGTGCCGACCAATGGCGGCCCGAGCTCGAAGGGCGTCGCGGAGATCGACCGCTGGCTGGGCACCGGCCCATGGGACGTGATCCATTTCAACTTCGGTCTGCACGACGTGCGCCTGCTCAAGCCGGGCGAGATCAACGTGCCGCGCGACCGTTACGAAGCGAATTTGCGCACGATCGTCGCGCGTTTGCGGCGCACCGGCGCGGCCCTGATCTGGGCCACGACCACGCCCGTCTCCGCGAAAAACAAGCCCGGCCAGTATCCGCGCAACCCCGGTGATATCGGCGATTACAATGTGATCGCCGCCCGCGTGATGGCGGAAAACGGCGTCTCGACCAACGACCTCTACCACGCCGTGTTGCCGCGGATCGGTGAATTGCAGCCGGCGGACGATGTGCATTTCAACCGCCTCGGGTCCGACGTGCTGGCGGAACGCGTCGTCGCCGCAATTGCGACCGTGTTGCCCAAAAAACGCGCCGGTGCGCCGGTGCCGACGGCACCAAAGATCGCGCTCGTCGAGCCGCGCGTGTGGAGCTGCGATTTCACGAGCCAGGCGCTGGATGGGCCGATGCGCTTTCTCGTCGTCCTGCCGGAAGGCGCTGCGCTCACGAGTGCGCCGTTGCCCGTGATTTATTTTCTGCACGGTCGCGGCCGCCACGAGCGGACCCTCTTCGAATACGAAACGACGCGCCAGCGCGTGATGGCCTCGCCTTGTGCGGTCGTGCTGCCGCGCGGACGCGACGGCTGGTATGTCAATTCGCCCACGATTCCCGCGGATCGCTACGCCGACTATGTTGACGAAGTGATGACGCTGGCCGAGCGTCACTTCCCGATCGGGCGCATCCCGCCACTCCGGGCGATCGGCGGCTGGTCGATGGGCGGCTACGGTGCGGCCTACACGGCGACACGGCGGGCGGGCGAATTTGCCGCGGTCGCACCGATCATCGGCATTCTGGATTTTCCGCGACCCGACATCGAAGAACGCGGACAGAACTATGCGGTGCCGCCTCGCATGGGCACCGATGTGGCGTGGTGGGCGGAGATGAATCCCCGGCGGATGATCTCGCGGCTGCGCGGCACGCCGGTGTTTATCGCCTACGCCGATCGCGCGGCCGAACGGCAGATGAACGAGGTATTCATCGCGGACGCGCGAGCGGCGGGCGTGGATGTCGAAATCATGAAGATGTCCGGCGGCCACACCTTTCCGATGGTGGAGCAGGGGTTGCCCGCGGCGTTTTCCTTCATGGAGAAGTCGCTTGTGGCGCGCGCCGCGAACGCGGCCGCTGCTGCCGCCAGCAACTTTGTCGTCGTGCGCAGCCTCGACACGTTGCGCGAGCACCTGGCGCGCGATGGCGCCAAGGTCCGGCTCGCGCCCGGCACGTATCGGCTCGATCAGGCGGCTTCGGCGGATTTTCTGCACTTCACCGGCAGCGACAGCCACTTCGATTTCAGCGGGGTGCGGCTCGAAGTGGATACCGCGCTCCTCGCCCGCTTCAAGGAGGGTACCAACATGCTGATGCTCACTGGCGATCGCATTGTGCTGGAAGGGCTGGAACTCGAGACGATCGGCGGTCATGCGCCCGGGGAAGGCAGCCGGGCGATCAGCATCGCGGGACGCGGCGTGATCGTGCGCAACGTTTCGCTCCGGCTCGCCGGATCGCATCCCTACGGCTACGGCAGCTTTTTCGGCATCGGCCAGGGCGCGTCCATCCCGCCGCAAAAGCTCAACGGCATCCGCGTGGGCGGGCTCGATGATCAGGTCATCAACTGCCGCGTGATCATGCGCTGCTTCGGCCACGCGATCTTCATCCGCGGCGGACAGAATGCGTTGATCAAGGACTGCTATGTCGAGGGAGCGTTGCGCAAGACCGACGACATCCTCGCGGAACGGTCGGGCCTGGCGTTCGACCTGAAATTCATGCAATCCACCGGCGAACCGATTCCCGCCGGCGAGATGACCTCGCTGAGCGAAGACGGCATCCGCGCGTATCCCGACGATCCCATCGTCAAGCGACGCACGCAGAATATCCGGGTGGAGAACTGCCGCGTAGTCCGGATGCGCCGCGCGATCTGCCTCGCGTTCGCCGCCGGCGAAAACTCCATCGTCGGCTGCGAAGTGACCGAGGCCGAGCGGGCGGGCTACCATATCGCTTCCAACACCACGGTGCGAAACTGCCGCGGCGACGCGCTCTACGCGCAAGTGCTCGACATCTCGGCGCCCGGCTCGAAATCCGCCGCCGCCGAAGTGGCCGTGATCGACAGCCGCGGCCTCTATGGCCACACCCTGCTCGCGAAAATCAACGGGACCGGCCACCGCGTCGTGCTGACGGAGGCGACGGCGGGCGCCGTCCCGGCAAAGATGACGATCGAACTCGCGACGGATCGCGGGTTCGGGGAGGGGCGCATCAAGGATGCGCGCGCGGAACGGGTCACGGTGACGAACCGCACGGCGGCGTCGGTGGTGCTGCACGCGACCGCGGCCGCTTGCGCAGTGGAGACGGCGATGCCCGTCGCCGACCTTGGCCGGGGCAACCAGATCCGGTCGCTGGCGGAGGACAAGAAACCGGATACGCCCAGCCCGCGATGACGGCCGAAACCAAAGTCGTCGTGGTCACGGGTGGAACCCGCGGGCTGGGCCGCGCGATCGCGGGCGCGTTTCACGCGCGCGGTGGCGCCGAACATGTCAGCCGAGGTTGACGCGCACGCTCATTCCGCCCACCTGCATATCATGGCGTCGAAATCAGTGATGGATTTACTGCCGCGTTATCAGCGCGTGCGGCTCGAATTGGAGAGTTTCCTCTCCGATCTCAACATCGGCGCCAAAATTCCCACCGAGCAGGAAATCATCAAGAAGTTCAAGATCAGCCGCGTGACCGCACGCAAGGCCCTGCAACTGCTGCGGAGCGAAGGGACGCTCGAGTCGTTTCCAGGGCGCGGCACCTTTCTCGCCAAACTGCCGACGCGCGCTTCGACGCTGCCGCCGTCACGATTGATCGGCCTGCTCGTGCCGAACGCGAGTGCGCCGATGGTCGGCGGAATCGTGTGGGGCGTGGAAGCCGAGGCCACGCGCCGCGGTTACCACGTGTTGCTCTCGCACGACCACAACGACCCCGAGCTGCAGATTGCGCAGCTTGGAAAGATGCTCGACACGCAGGTCGCCGGCATCCTGCTCTATCCGGACCGTTTCGTGACGGAGCGGAAGGAGTTCCTGCGGCTGCTGCGGGAGATTAAGATGCGGAACATACCGCTGGTGCTGCTCGATCGTTACATCCCGAACGTCGATTTCCCCTGCGTGATGACCGACAATGTGCAAGGCATGTATCAGCTCACCGAGCACTTGATCTGCTGCGGCCGCCGCCGGCCGGCGCTCGTCGGATTCTGGCCGAGCAATACCGTGCATCGTGATCGGAAGCGTGGCGTCACGGAAGCGTTGCGCGACCACGGGTTGAGTCCCGCGCCGGTGATCGAGGTCGAGATTCAGGGCGAGGAGGATTTCTTTCAGGCGGCGCGCGACGCCGTGGCCGGCTGGGTGCAGGGCCGCGCGGCCAGCGATCTGCCATTCGACAGCATCATTTGCATGTTCGACATGCTCGCTTACGGCGCCTTCAGCGCGTTGCGCGAGGCGGGGCTGCGGGTGCCGGACGACGTCGCGCTCGTGGGTTACGACAATTTCGATTCCGAAATCTATCGGGCGCTGGGCCTAGAACTCACGAGCGTGCAGCAGCCGCTGGACGACGAAGGCGCGACGGCGGCGGGATTGTTGATGGATCGGATTGAGAACAAGCCACGCACCGGTCGCGCCAATCACATTCTGCTTCCACCCCGCGTGGTCGTCCGCACGTCGTGCGGGGCGAAAGTCCGACTCGAGACGCGCAAACCGGGCGGTTTATCCACCACCAAGAGCGCTTCCTGAACCGGGCTAAACCCCGCAAGGTCCGCTAAATTCGAATTACGCGTCGGCATTGCCGCTAATCGAGTGGGGGAGCAGTGAAGAAGAACGATCTCACCGACGAGGAACATCCAGCCAGTTTCTCCTACCACAGCGAGCACCACGTCTTCCCGGCGATGCCCCCCGCGTTTCTACCCGCAGGTTTCGCATCTGCTCCAAACCCATTTCCCGGACCGCTACCAACGGCTGCCGTTCGCGGAGGCGTGGCGGCGGCTCTGGCTGAAGGATGAATTCATCGTTGAGCCCCAGCGGCGCGACGGCGAGAGGCCTCGCGGTTGAGGCTAGCGGAGTGAAATCGGAATGGTTAGGCCGACCGCGTGCGGGCTTGTTTTCGCGGCAACGGCTGCGACGTTGTGCGCCATGACCAAGGGCACCATTGAAATTCCCGTGTCGGTCCTTTCGTCCGTCGAGACGCTCGACGAATTGCAGGACTGGCTCACGGCGCAATCGCCAGCCATCGTAGCGGAGCTGCGCGAGGCGCGGGCGGAAGACATCGCCGGCAAGTTCACGGAATGGAAGCCGCGTCACGCCCCGTGGCCTACCGTGTCGAAATAGGCTCACGCGCCGACGGGCAGTTGGCGGAACTGGATTCCGCCGTCGGGGCCAGCATCGAGCGCAAGACTCAGTGGCTGGCAGAAAACGCGGCGGGCATGGTGCAGCGCAGGCTCGTGGGCATGCCCGACGATTTGCCGGGGCGGTGCAAACTGCGCGTGGGCGACTACTAGCGGATTCTCTACTGGGTTTATCACGCGGAGGCAGTGATCCCGATTTAGCGCGTCCAACACCGCTCCGAAGTTTATCGGCGGCTACGATCCTAAATGCCGTAGTTGGAATTGAACCGCAAAGGCACAGAGCCAGCTGCAGCGGCGAGGCCGCGAGGATGGCAGCAGGGCAAGGGGGCCGCGATTGATGGGAAACACAGGCGACGGGCAAAAAATAGGGTGGGCAAAAAAAAGACGAGCGGTCTTAGGAACTCTTTTTTGCCCACCCTATTTTTGCCGTCACCGCGCGCTCCCTCGGTTGCGGCGGAGCCCCGCTGTGCTCTCCGCGCCTCTGTGGTTCAACTGCGGTTTTTAGGAGGATTGTTCGAGATACGACTGCGGAATTTGTCGTGGCAGGCCTGAAAAGCCACTGCGCGAAGCAACGAGGCGGGACGCCTCGTCCACGACTGGTCAGAAGCGTCCGTTGATGCCGGCGGTCAGGGTGGTGCCGCCGAAGAGTTTGAACTGCATCCGATCGGAGAAGCCGCGGTAGGCGGACTGGGGGGCGTTGGTGAGGTTGTTGGCGTCGATCGAGAATGAGACGGCGGGACGCCACTGGTAGCCGAAGCTGAGGTTCACGACGGTGCGCGGGGCGAGGAAGCGGCTGCGGGCGGGTGAGCCGTCGGTGAACTCGGTGATGGACTCGCCGGTGTAGTTCACGATCACGCGTGAGGTGACGCCGCGGTGTCGCCAGAAAACACTGAC